>NZ_JALBYT010000002.1:0-334757 GCF_022690845.1 Shewanella sp. N2AIL
TACATCACTGGATATTACAGTGAGACCAGACCCCATCAATATAATGGTGGGTTAACGCCAAATGAGTCAGAACGTTTATATTGGAATGACTCTAAAACCGTGGCCAATTTTACTTGACCACTACACTGCGAAGTTGTCGAAATACGGAGATAAAAATGCCGTGGCGACATCATGGATGATGGCGCAGGCTCGGGGGCACATGGATGTGCCATCTGAGCCGTTAGGCGATTTTTGTTGGAGTATGAGACCTTGCTGTTATTAATGAATGAGCAATGCATGTAGCTTCGCTAGGGTGAGTGCTGCGTAGCAGCGTTTCGAACGAGAGCTAGGGATGGCGAACTGGCAGTTAGACATGGAGGTTGTTCGTCATGGAGCATCCAAGGAGGATAGGACGAGCAGTCCTCCTTGGTCGATTCTCTAATAAAAAATCAGGGGGTGAAGCCCCACAACGTTGATTTTGATTTCGATTCGAAAATCCAAACGAAGTTTGGAAATGGGGTATGCGTGAGCCATCAATTATAATCAATGGCTCTTTTGAGAGGTTACTCTTCTGGAACAGTAAATGCGGCTTCTACTTTCTCTAACTCTTGCTCGGTTTTAAGCTGAAACGCTTGCTGCTTTTTAAGTTTGGCTTCTTCTTCAAGTGCGGCTTCTCTTTGTTTAAATTCGTGTCTCTCTGGTTTAGTCAGAAACTTAAACGCGAGCTTGTTGCCTAGCACGTAGGCGACCACGTCTTCACCTTTTGTGCGGCGTTCATCGACGCGTTGTGAAAAACGGGCGTTATCGCGGGCTTTACGTTCTTCGGCATTTAACTTACTCATAATCTTTTCTCCTCATTTAGTTAATCACGGTAGTGTTCCACTACGCTCAGTTAAACAAATGAGTTGTGTTGCACATTCATAAAGCTGATTAGGCGGGATTCTACCATAAGCGCTCACGAAAGCTGTGGGATTAAAATCTACCATCCCATCACCTGCGTTAACTTTGCGCACATAAGAAAGATGCGGCTGGAGTCTCTTTTAAGATACACCACGAACACAGAAGCGACCGGAATTAGCCTATTCCTGCGAACTGGCCGTTAGATATGGACCTTGTCGGCAAGGGAGAGCCAAGAGGGGATTGCAGTTGAGCCCCTCTTGGTCGACTCTTGATTTAACATCAGGGGGTGAAGCCCCACGACTTTGATGTCGATTTTGATTTGATCTTGGATTTAGAAATTCAAACGAAGTTTAAAACTTAGGCTTGCTTAGCGGCGTAACGCAAATGCCGTAGCAGTATTGTTGCAAACCGTACCGTGGTAAAGAGTACCGTCGCAAACTGTACCAAGGCTTGCGTAAAAGCCGAAACAACATTGGTATTCACCGCCAACTCTCAGTAAACTTTCGCTCCCATGTTTTGATCCGGTGTTGTGATGACCTTTCCTGAGCTTTCTTCTTCCCCTGAGTTGTTAACTTTTGCTGAGCTTGGCTTAAATTCGGCGTTACTTAAGGCTTTGCCTGCAAGTCTTAAACATCCGACAAAGGTGCAGCAACTGGCGATTCCGGCCATTCTAGCGGGACGGGATTTGTTAGCCTTAGCACAAACCGGTAGCGGGAAAACCTTAGCTTTTGGTTTGCCACTTCTACAACAACTTTTATTGCAACAGCAAACAGAGTTACAGGGTGCTAAGTCTGTGCCGGCCCAAAATGCACTGGCGTTAGTGCTGGTGCCTACGCGGGAATTAGCGCTGCAAGTGACTGAGGCGCTGCAAACAGTGGCGAGTCAGTTATCGACTTCGTTGAACATTCAGCTTCTGTGTGGCGGGGTCGCATTGGAAGATCAATTAGTAGAACTCACTGCCAAGCCGCAGGTGTTAGTGGCAACCCCCGGGCGTTTACTGGATTTATGCAAACAGTCCCACATCAGCCTCTATTCGATAAAACATCTTGTGCTGGATGAAGCCGACCGCCTGCTGGAAATGGGGTTTTGGCCCGATGTGCAAAAGCTGATGGCGTTCATGCCTAAACTTAAGCAAACCTCGTTGTTTTCTGCCACTTTGCCCGAGGCGTTGGATACATTGGCGGGCAAGCTGCTGGTGAATGAGCCGCTACGGGTTGAAGCCCACAAGATGAATTCAGTGGCAGGTGAAATCGAAGAACAACTCTATTTAGTCAACAAGGGCAGTAAAGCGCAGGTATTGATTGCGCTGTTAAAACAATATCAATGGCCACAGGTGCTGGTGTTTATCAGCGCCCGTGATGATGCTGATGCCGTCGCTAAACGACTCGCTAAAGCGGGGATGAAAGTCGCCGCGCTGCACGGTGAAAAAGAGCAAACCGTTCGCAGCCAAACCTTGGCCGACTTTAAAGCCAATCGGATCCAAGTATTAGTGGCGACAGATTTGATGGCGCGCGGCATTCATGTTGATGCCTTGCCTGTCGTCATCAATTTGGATTTGCCCATGAGCGCGCCTGTGTACGTGCACCGCATTGGCCGCACCGCCCGCGCTGGCGAAAAAGGGCTGGCGATTTCCCTCGTGTGCCACGGTGAAATGGCAACTTTAACGGCGATCCGCAGTTTAACCGCGCGGGAGTTACCGCTGGCATTATTGGCTGACTTTCCAGTAACCGATAAGCCGAGTGAAAATACCCGTGATGGCGCCACAGAGAGTAAAGTTGAGCGTAAGCGACCACCGCGGGATAAACAGGCGAATCGCCGTAGCATCAATAAGCATAGCGCCAAAGAGTTTAAAGGTAAGCGCTGAGATTGATGCTATTCATAGTGAAGCTAGAGTGATGCCATCCTCAATCAAAGAGTGAAGCGATTCATAGCATCCAAGCTTGGCGCGCAGCTATCACTAAACCGATAACAGAATAAAGCGCATTGGCTGCTGTTAACGCTTTCGCTCTGGGTGTAACTTAGTGACTTATTTACATTAAGGGAGCTAAGTTATGGCATCGACATTGGCGTTAAGCAAAGCACTTCATAAAGTGGTGAATAACGGTTTAACGACTGAGCACTTTGTACTTAGGCCATTCCAGCGAGCGGATCTTGAGGCTTTTACCGCCTATCGAGCCGACCCTAAGGTCGCCCAATATCAAAGCTGGACGGATTACCTCTATAGCGATGCAGTCGCGCTGTTCGACAATATGGATTACGCACAATTTGGTGCGGCGGATACGTGGTTTCAACTTGCGATTGTCACTGCCGCGTCGGGAGCAACACCGACCGCGCTCGTTGGCGATCTGGCGCTGCACTTTATTGATGAGCTGCAGGTGGAAATCGGCTTTACGATTGCGCCTGAGCATCAAGGTAAACATGTCGCTTTTGAGGCCGTCAGCGCATTGCTGGATTACCTCTTCATTGAATTACATAAGCATCGCGTTATTGCGATCACAGACGCACAAAATCTTGCCAGCTGTCGCTTACTCGAAAAACTCCATTTTAGGCGTGAAGCCCATTATGTGAAAAACATCTTCTTTAAGGGCGCGTGGGGCGATGAGTATCTCTACGCTTTGTTAAAAGAAGAGTATTAATTCCCTTTAGGTGCAAAGTATCGCTAACGCGCGCCGCCAGTGTTTCTCTATTTGGCTTATATTGTCTATCTCAGTAAAATCTTTCCATTAGTTGAGCCAGTTTGGCTCAAGGATCTTCACGCCCGTCATGGGATTTAAGGAGTGCCACATGAAATCAATGCGTTTAGGCTTAGTGGGTTTGGCAGTCGTGCTCGGATTATCGGCCTGCGCGACCACGCAATCGCCAACGGGGCGGGGGCAGACCTTGCTCTTTTCAGCGGCGCAGATGCAGCAGATGGGTGATGCTTCTTTTGAAGAGATGAAAAAGCAGCAAAAGGTGAGTAGCGATAAGAAGCTGACGCAATACGTGAATTGTGTCGCTAATCGGGTGACTGCAGTGCTGCCGGATCAAACCCAGCGCTGGGATGTCGTCTTGTTTGACTCTGAACAAGTTAACGCCTTTGCACTGCCGGGTGGCCATATTGGTGTGTATAGCGGTTTACTTAAGGTTGCCGATGGTCCTGATCAGCTTGCTACTGTGCTCGGTCATGAAGTGGCGCATGTGTTGGCGCAACATGGTAACGAGCAGGTTTCTCGCGGACAGTTAACGGGCGTCGGGATGCAAATAGCCGATGCGGCGTTGGGGGCGAGTGGTGTGTCGAATCGCGACTTATATATGTCGGCGTTAGGACTCGGTGCTCAGGTTGGGGTGATTCTGCCCTTTGGCCGCGCTCAAGAGAGCGAGGCCGATGTGATGGGCTTAGAGCTGATGGCGAGAGCCGGTTTCGATCCGGCGCAAAGTGTGACCTTATGGCAGAACATGTCGAAGGTGGGCGGCAGTCAAGGGCCGGAATTATTATCAACCCATCCATCGAACAGTAATCGCATCGCTCAGTTGCAACAACTGCAAGGGCAGATGCAGCCACTCTATGCCAGTGCGAAAACCCAAGTGAAGAATCAATGTGTGGCGCCGAAATAAGCTGCACGCTGCATAGCGAAGTGCCACTTAGCTGAGTGTTAGCGGTTGTTTTCTGGCCGATATGCGTCCTTAGCCTATTTACGCTTTTGGATAAATACGCAATAAGTGTGTAAAAAAGCCGCCTTAGTTAAATAAGCAGTCAGTTTATCAGCATAGGTCGCGGAACTATGGTAAACTGGCGCGCAAAATTCCACTGATAAATTGAGAGTCGTTAATTATGTCTGATAAATTCAGTACTGTTGAACAGCAAGCAAGCTACGGTGTAGGCCGTCAAATGGGTGAGCAACTGGCCGCCAATTCTTTTGATGGTGTGGATATTCCAGCCGTTCAAGCGGGTTTAGCCGATGCGTTTGCCGGTTTAGAAAGTGCTGTGTCTATGCAAGATCTGCAAGTTGCGTTCACTGAAATTAGCGGTCGTATTCAAGCTGCTCAAGAGCAAGCTGCTGCAGCTGCGTCTGCTGAAGGCGATGCGTTCTTAGCTGAAAATGCTAAGCGTGATGGCGTGACTGTGACTGACTCTGGTCTGCAGTTCGAAGTATTAGTCCAAGGTGACGGTGCTACTCCAACTTACGAAGATACAGTGCGTACTCACTACCATGGTTCTTTCATCAATGGTGATGTGTTCGATAGCTCTGTAGTTCGTGGCCAACCAGCTGAGTTCCCAGTATCTGGCGTTATCGCTGGCTGGACTGAAGCACTGCAACTGATGCCAGTAGGCACTAAGTTGAAATTATTTGTTCCACATCACCTAGCTTACGGTGAGCGTGGCGCGGGGGCATCGATTCCTCCTTATTCAACTTTGGTATTCGAAGTTGAATTATTAGATATCATCTAATATTGATAAAACGCCTAAGCCTGTCTTAGGCGTTTTCTTATGGAAGACAAAGAAAGATTGAGGAGATTGAAATGAGTGGACAAGTGAGAGTGGCAATCGTCGGTGCCGGTGGTCGTATGGGACGCACTCTTATTGAAGCGGCTTACAATCACGACCATATATTGCTGGGTGCCGCTATTGAGCGCGCTGGCTCTAGTTTAGTGGGCGTGGATGCAGGTGAGCTAGCTGGTGTGGGTAAATTAAAAGTCATGATCATGGATTCGCTGGATTACGCGACCGATGATTTTGATGTCTTGATTGATTTCACTGCGCCAGACGCCAGTATTGTCCATTTAGATTGGTGTGTGCGCCATAAGAAAGCCATGGTGATCGGCACAACCGGTTTCAATCATGCTCAAAAAGAACAGATCAATGCTTTTGCCGAGCAAACGCCGGTAGTGATGGCGCCGAATATGTCTGTGGGTGTCAACCTGATGTGGAAATTGCTCGAACTGGCTGCCGAAGTTATGGGTGATTACACGGATATCGAAATTATCGAAGGTCACCACAGACACAAAAAAGATGCGCCGTCGGGTACAGCCCTGAAAATGGGTGAAGTGATTGCTAAGACCTTAGGTCGCGATCTTGAGAAATGTGCCGTGTATGGCCGCGAAGGGATCACGGGTGAACGCGATCGTGAAACCATAGGTTTTGCGACTATTCGTGCTGGTGACTTAGTCGGTGAACATACGGCCATGTTTGCCGATATCGGTGAGCGTTTAGAGATCACCCATAAAGCCTCGAGTCGTATGACCTTTGCTAACGGCGCTATGCGTGCCGCCCACTGGCTCGTGGAGCAAAAACCGGGCTTGTATGATATGCAGCAGGTTTTAGGTTTGCATTAATATTAAAAACGCCGATATGGCGTTTTTTTTTGCACCCAGATACCAATGGGTGGACGGTTTCGCGTTTTTCCTGTAAACTCGCTGGAATTTGTCAAAATTTCGTAAATTAGCGGAAATTGGTATCTTAACATAACATAAAAACATTATATTTCAGTGGCTTGGCTCTTTATGGAGGTCGCGTTGACAAAGTCTGCCTTACTCGTACTCGAAGATGGAACTGTATTCTCTGGCACAGCAATTGGTGCCGATGGTCTCTCTGTTGGTGAAGTTGTTTTTAACACTTCCATGACAGGTTACCAAGAAATTTTAACTGATCCATCCTACTCACGCCAGATTGTAACATTAACCTACCCACACATAGGCAACACTGGTACCAATGATGAAGATGTTGAATCCGATGGGGTTCACGCTTGTGGTCTTATCATTCGTGATCTTCCGCTCATCGCAAGTAGTTTCCGTAATCAACAAAGCTTAAGTGATTATCTCAAAGCGAACAATGTCGTTGGCATAGCAGATATCGATACCCGCAAGTTAACTCGTATTCTCCGTGAAAAAGGTGCACAAGCCGGTTGTATTATGGCAGGTGCAGACTTAGACGAAGCAAAAGCGCTCGCCGCTGCCAAAGCCTTCCCCGGTTTAAAAGGTATGGATCTCGCTAAAGAAGTCACAACTAAAGCTGCCTATACATGGCGCAAAGGTAGTTGGCGTTTAGTGGGCGGTTTACCTGCAGATACGCCAGAAAATGAGCTTAAATACAAAGTAGTAGCCTACGACTACGGCGTTAAGCAAAACATTCTGCGTATGTTAGTGGACCGCGGTTGCGACGTCACGGTTGTGCCAGCTAAAACCTCTGCCGCCGACGTGCTGGCGATGAATCCTGATGGTGTGTTCCTTTCGAACGGCCCTGGCGATCCAGAGCCATGCGATTACGCAATTGAAGCAATTCAACAGATCCTGAAAACCGACACACCGATTTTCGGTATCTGTTTAGGTCATCAGTTGTTAGCTCTGGCCTCAGGTGCAAAAACCTTAAAGATGAAGTTTGGTCACCACGGTGCAAACCACCCAGTGAGCAACATCGAGAAAGGTAACGTGATGATCACCAGTCAAAACCACGGTTTTGCTGCCGATGAAACCACGCTACCCGCCAACATTAAGGTGACGCATAAGTCGCTGTTTGATGGTTCACTGCAAGGTATCCATCTTACGGACAAACCTGCGTTCAGCTTCCAAGGTCACCCTGAAGCGAGCCCGGGCCCGAACGATGCCGCACCTCTGTTCGATCACTTTATCGAGCTTATTGAACAATACCGTCAGAACGCCAAGTAGTACGCTAGCTAGGAGAAGAGAGAAGCAATGCCAAAACGTACAGATATAAAGAGTATTCTTATCCTAGGCGCCGGCCCAATCGTGATTGGTCAGGCATGTGAATTTGACTATTCTGGCGCACAGGCGTGTAAAGCGCTGCGTGAAGAAGGCTACCGTGTCATTCTGGTGAACTCTAACCCTGCCACCATTATGACTGACCCAGAAATGGCCGATGCTACTTATATCGAGCCGATTCACTGGGAAGTGGTCCGTAACATTATTGCTAAAGAACGCCCAGATGCGATTCTGCCAACCATGGGTGGCCAAACCGCACTGAACTGCGCATTAGAACTCGAAGCTAAAGGCGTACTGAAAGAATTTAACGTCGAGATGATTGGCGCGACCGCCGATGCCATCGATAAAGCTGAAGACCGTAGCCGCTTTGATAAAGCGATGAAAAGTATCGGTCTTGACTGCCCACGTGCGGGCATTGCCCACAACATGGAAGAAGCTTACGGCGTACTCGAACAAGTGGGTTTCCCTTGTATTATCCGTCCATCCTTTACTATGGGTGGCTCGGGCGGCGGTATCGCCTACAACAAGGAAGAGTTCGAAGAGATCTGTTCACAGGGCTTAGAGTTATCGCCAACGAGTGAACTGCTGATCGACGAATCACTGATCGGTTGGAAAGAATACGAGATGGAAGTGGTCCGTGACCGCAACGATAACTGCATTATCGTCTGCGCCATCGAAAACTTCGATCCTATGGGTGTACATACTGGCGACTCTATTACCGTTGCGCCAGCACAAACCCTGACAGACAAAGAATACCAAATCATGCGTAACGCCTCTATGGCCGTACTGCGTGAGATTGGTGTTGAGACAGGCGGTTCGAACGTACAGTTTGGTATCAACCCGAAAGATGGCCGTATGGTTATCATCGAGATGAACCCACGTGTATCGCGCTCTTCAGCATTGGCATCAAAGGCAACGGGTTTCCCGATTGCGAAAATCGCCGCTAAGTTAGCGGTTGGTTTCACCCTTGATGAGCTGATGAACGACATCACTGGCGGTCTTACGCCAGCGTCATTCGAGCCTGCTATCGATTACGTTGTGACTAAAGTGCCACGCTTTAACTTTGAAAAGTTTGCTGGCGCCAATGATCGCTTAACCACACAGATGAAATCTGTGGGTGAAGTGATGGCGATTGGCCGTACTTTCCAAGAGTCACTGCAAAAAGCCTTACGTGGTTTAGAAGTTAACCGTAACGGTTTAGACCCTATCACTGACATGTCTAAGCCTGAGGCGATGGCGCGTATTCGCCTTGAGCTGAAAGAGCCTGGTTGCGACCGTATTTGGTACATAGCCGATGCGATGCGTGCGGGTTTGAGCTTAGATGAAATCTTTAAGCTGACCAATATCGACCCTTGGTTCCTCGTGCAAATCGAAGAGCTGGTTCAGCTTGAAGGTGTTGTTGCTGACGCGGGTCTTGCGGGTCTGGATATCGACTTACTGCGTAAACTGAAACGTAAAGGTTTTGCTGATGCGCGTCTGGCCGATGTATTAGGCGTGAACGAAGCCGAAGTGCGTAAGCTGCGTGACAAGTTTGACCTGCACCCAGTCTACAAGCGTGTGGATACCTGTGCGGCTGAGTTTGCAACAGACACAGCTTACATGTACTCAACGTACGAAGAAGAATGTGAAGCTAACCCATCGACCCGTGACAAAATCATGGTGTTAGGTGGCGGGCCAAACCGTATCGGTCAAGGTATCGAGTTCGATTATTGCTGTGTACACGCGGCGTTAGCGCTACGTGAAGACGGTTATGAAACCATCATGGTGAACTGTAACCCTGAAACCGTTTCAACCGACTACGACACTTCAGACCGTCTGTACTTCGAACCTGTCACACTGGAAGATGTACTAGAAATCGTCCGCATCGAGAAGCCAAAAGGCGTTATCGTACAGTACGGTGGTCAAACACCATTGAAATTGGCCCGTGCCTTAGAAGCCGCTGGCGTACCTGTCATTGGTACTAGCCCAGATGCAATCGACCGCGCCGAAGACCGTGAGCGTTTCCAGCAAGCGATTCAACGCTTAGAGATGAAGCAGCCTGAAAACGATACCGTGACTACGGTTGAAGGTGCTGTGATTGCCGCTGAGCGTATCGGTTATCCGTTAGTTGTGCGTCCATCCTATGTACTGGGCGGCCGCGCGATGGAAATCGTCTACGACAAGCAAGATTTGCTGCGTTACTTCAACGAAGCCGTCAGCGTATCGAATGCGTCGCCAGTACTGCTCGATCGCTTCTTAGATGATGCGATTGAAGTGGATATTGATGCAGTATGTGACGGTGAAATCGTGGTAATTGGCGCGATTATGGAGCATATCGAACAAGCGGGTGTTCACTCAGGTGACTCAGGTTGTTCGCTTCCACCGTACACGCTAAGCCAAGAAATCCAAGATCGCATGCGCGTTCAAGTCGGCAAGTTGGCGATGGAACTCGGTGTTGTCGGCCTGATGAACGTACAGTTTGCCGTGAAAGATAACGAAATCTATATGATTGAAGTTAACCCACGTGCTGCCCGTACTGTGCCATTTGTGTCTAAAGCAACAGGTGTGCCTTTAGCTAAGATTGCCGCGCGTGTGATGGCGGGTCAAAGCTTAACGTCGCAAAACTTCACTAAAGAAGTGATCCCACCTTTCTACTCAGTGAAAGAAGTGGTGTTGCCATTTAACAAGTTCCCGGGTGTTGACCCACTGTTAGGCCCAGAAATGCGCTCTACCGGTGAAGTCATGGGCGTGGGCGATACGTTCGCCGAAGCCTATGCCAAGGCGCAGTTAGGTGCCACTTCTGAAGTGCCTAAGTCGGGTCGTGCATTATTGTCTGTGCGTAACAGCGATAAGAAACGCGTTGCCGATTTAGCGGCTAAGTTAATCGAGCTCGGTTACCAAATCGATGCCACTCACGGTACTGCGATTATCCTTGGCGAAGCGGGTATCAACCCACGTCTAGTGAACAAGGTACACGAAGGTCGTCCACACATTCTCGATCGCATCAAGAATGGTGAATACACTTATATCGTGAACACTACCGAAGGTCGCCAAGCGATTGAAGATTCTCGTCAATTGCGCCGCGGTGCACTGCGTTACAAAGTTAACTACACGACGACCATGAACGCTGCATTCGCCACGTGTATGGCCCATGCCGCTGATGACCGTACTAACGTGACGTCAGTACAAGAACTGCATTTACGCGTACTGGCTAAATAAGCCACAGCGTTAATGCCGTGAATTAGAGGGCCGCATAACTTAGGTTATGCGGCCTTATTATTTAGGCCCGTGTCTGTTTTTCTAAGTTAATGAGTCTGTTTTATCGAATTATTGGGTCTATTTTATTTAGCCTGTTTTATTGAGTTGTGCAGTTTGTTTTGAGTATGACTTCACTCATTTTATTGCCCATTTAGGTTGCCTGAAAACTATGTCTGCTCCTGCCGATAGCCCTGCCAAAGTTGATACTTTTATTGCGCCGCCTTGCCTCGGGCAAATACGCGTGCTTTATCAAGATAGCGACATTCTGCTGATTGATAAGCCGAGCGGATTATTGAGTCTGTCGGGGAAGAATCCGCTCAATCTCGACTCAGTGCATTATCGTTTAGTGCAGGATTTTCCGACGGCCACTTTGTTGCACAGACTCGATTTTGGCACTTCGGGCATTATGCTGGTGGCACTGAATAAAAGCGTGAATGGCTTGCTGACCAAGCAGTTTCAGGCACGCACGATCGAGAAGTGTTATACAGCCTTGCTGCACGGACATATTGCCGCTGACAGCGGGATGATTAATCTGCCGATCGCTAAAGATAGTGACCATTTCCCACTACAAAAGATTTGCCACAGTACAGGTAAACCTGCGATCAGCGAATATCGGGTGCTCGAGCGGTTAACCGAGCCTTTCGCCACGCGGGTCGAGTTTACCCCGGTTTCTGGCCGAACCCATCAACTGCGGATCCACAGTCAGCAATTTGGTCACTCGATTCTGGGGTGCGATCTCTATGGTGGTGTGGGTGAGAGTGTGGCTGATAAGGCCGATAACGCTGATGCACCTGAACCAGACATCACTAAGATGACGAGTAACAGTAGATTAATGCTGCATGCGACCCGCTTAGCGTTTGATCATCCATTGACGGGTGAGCGTATCGACTGGATTTGCGAGTGTCCTTTCTAAGAGTTTGCTAAAGAGTGATAGAGTTTTGCACTTAGCACTTAGAAATCAAAACTTAGCACTTAAAACGTAGAACAATCGATTTAGTTGCCCAGTCCGATACGTTCGGTCTGCATTGGCGGCGCATCGTTGGGGAGCCAAGTATGGTAAATCGTTGCGAAGGTGCCATCCGCTTTTATCGCTTCTAGGGCGCTTTTCCACTGCTCGATCACTTCATTGGGGGTGCCTTGTGAGAAGGCAATGTAGAGATGATTAGCGCTAATCGTGAAGAGGGACTCTACATCATCAATACTCGCGCCCGCATCCGACAAAATACTTGGCGCAGTGAGATTGGCATTACACCAAAGGTCGATACGGTGCTTCATCAGTTGTTTTGCACTCAATAAGGGCGCGGATGAGGCGGCGACATTGGTAAATCCCAGTTCGAGCAATAGGCGCTCTTCCACTGAGGCACGATAGACACCAATTGCCTTCGCCGTTTTAGCATCTTCTATTGAGGTAATTTTTATACCGCTATTTTTTAAGGCATAAAAATTGGTTGTGCCGACAGCAACAGGTCCAATCATAGTAAACATCTGTTCTCTTTCTGCGGTGCGCGTCATAGTGAATAACACAGTATTGGGCTGCTCGGTCAACATTTTCCAGCCGCGAGCCCAAGGTACGACTTTAATTGGGTCTGGACTCTTGATGCGTTTTTGAATTTCTTCTACGACTTGTACTGCTAAACCTGCAGGTTTGCCATCAACAGAGAAACTGATCGGCGACCATTCTTCCGTATAGATGTTTAGCGGCTGTGCGCTCAGGGAGAAAGCGCTGCAGAGGATAAGTGATAGCAAAAAGTTTGTGACTAATTTCATTAATAACCCTAAAGATTAGAACGTTATAATTGAGTCTCACTGCTTGCTCTTAAAACGATTAAAGATGAACGCTGTGTTCAAATCAAGTATAGCTAGGGGTTGATTTTCTAAGATGAAATTTACTATATCGTTTTTAACGATAAAAAAGAGCGCGAATATGGCGCTCTTAGGTAGGTTTTATCAATGCGACTGCAGCCTGTTAGAAAACATCAGGCGCGATAGACGTCACGCATCAGATTATCAATACAGTGCACAACGCGCATACTGGCGTCCTCCATTGAGTGCAGTTGTTTGACCATCTCAGGTAAATTACCTTTTTGTCTGGCATTGAGTGCGGCTTTACCCGCTTCGTGCACCGCTTTATGTGGTGCATCTAAGGCTTTGAAGTTACTCAAATGCTGATAATTCTCAGCCCCAAACCCTTTGAAATACCATTGTCCGAGACGGCACTCAGTGTGCGAGTTTACACTGTGATTATGCTGTGGTTTTTCAATTAATTGATAAACACTGCTTTTCCAAACCGCGTGGTCGAGCTTAGTGGTATTTAAGAATGACGCGGTAGCAGCGTTATGGATAACCTGCTGCATTTGCTTTGAACGATTCAGTACATCCTCGACCACTTGGCCGATTTGGGTAGAAGAGCTGGCCACGTCAATGGCGCTACTTTGATTGTTATGGACAATTTCTTTAATTTCAGCAGCTTGGATAACGATTTGTTTTACGAGTTTTTCAATATGGCTACTGGCTTCGTGGGCTTTACTGGCAAGCTGGCGTACTTCATCGGCAACCACAGCAAAGCCGCGTCCCGCTTCGCCTGCGCGAGCGGCTTCAATGGCGGCATTCAATGCCAGCAAGTTTGTTTGTTCTGAGATGCCTTGAATCGCGGCGACAAATTGGTTGATTGAAGAGGTCGTCGCATCTAGTTCAGTAACGGCTTTCATACTGCTCGACGCTTGCTCATTAATATAAGTCGCCCTAGTGCCTAAACTTGCCACGGCGATGCGGGTTTGATCAAAAATCTTATCGAGCTCTGACAGTGAATCTTGTTCAGCGGTAAGTAATTCGGCGCTGTTGGCTAAGCCTTCGCGCACCGCATTGAGCATGTCTCCACCTTGGTTTTGGCAGGCAATGACCTCAGTGTAGTGATCCGCATTTTGCCGTGATTGCTGCTGTATAGTCTCATTTTCACGGATCATGCCACGCAGTTCATCTATTTCATTTTGGTGTTGGCGTTCTAGTTGGATGAGTCGCTCTTTTAGCGCCTGGTTTTCAGCTTTGAGCTGGGAATTAAACCACATATAAAACCTCTCAAGTCGCTAGGACTATCACTATTGCTTATCGACTTACTGTGACTGGGCTCAGCGGTAAATATTGCAATGTTAATAAAAAGTAAAACCATTTGGGTGTTGAAATATTAACTGATCCTTGCGCTTTATTCTTAATTTTTTTAGGGTTTTTGTCGCTTTAATGCGTTGGCGCAAATTAACCCTATTTTTTGAATGAAAAGTGAACCAAGCTAACACTGAAAACTGGGTCAAGTCAGCTGGTTCACTTTGAGGTTTTATCGCTATTGATTAGCGCTATGAAGGCTTTATTGCATGCCTATGGCATGGGTAAGTCGAGCACCATAGTCGCAATGCTGAAATAAACCAGCACGCCTATGATATCGGCGATGGAGGTGATGAGTGGCGCACTCGCCGCCGCAGGATCCATCTTCAATTTGCTCAGTAAGAAGGGCAGAGACATACCAATCAAGCTGCCAATAATCACCACGATTTGCATAGTGAGCGCGACAACCAGTGCGATTTCAGGCCCGCCACGCCAAAATCCTAATAAGGACACTGCCGCCGCCATGCTGGCACCTAATAATCCGGCGACAAATAACTCACGGCCTAACATAGATAGCCAGTCCTTGAGTACCACTTCTCCCGTGGCTAACCCGCGTACCATTAAGGTCGCCGATTGTGATCCCGCATTACCGCCGCTATCGATCAGTAGCGGCAGGAAGAAGACCAAGGAAACATAACTGGCAATCGTGTCTTCGAAGAAGGCGATACCGGCTCCTGAGAAGATATTGCCAAACACCAAAATCACCAGCCAAACCACGCGCTTGCGGTAGAGTAAGCCTATGCTGGCGGTCTTGAGGTTATGGTCAATATTGCCGATGGCCGCGGTTTTCGTGAACTCAAGATCCGCCTGTGAGCTGGCAATATCCATAGCATCATCATAGGTGACAATACCGACAAGCTGGCCTTTGCCATTGACTACAGGCAGCGCCATCAAGTCGTAATGGGCGATCATCTGCACCGCTTCTTCGCGAAACGCATTGGCATCGAGCGCGACGGGGTCGGGCTTCATAAAATCGACCACTCGCTCGTGCGGCTGCGCCAGCAATAACTGTCTTAAAGACACAGTACCAATCAAGCGACCTAACATGTCTACCACATAGGTTTGATAAATGGTTTCCTTATCGGCGGCCTCTGTGCGTAGGGTATCAATGGCTTCTGCCGCAGTATGGCGGCTATTGAGCAAGGTGTAATCCGATGTCATGACCGCGCCGACCTTCGCTTTGTCATAGGCGGCGAGGGTGCGCATATCTTCCCGTTTGGCCAATGCGAGCGCAGGTAAAATGGCCGCTTGCTGGGTTTCATCGAGCAGATTGTAAAGGTCGGCACGTTCATCGGCCGCCATGTGCACTAGCAGCGCTGAAAGCGTGGTTTTGTCTAGCTGCTGAACTAAGCTCGCCTGCAATTCGTCGGTCAGGTAGCGAAACAAATTGGCGCAAACCTTAGGTGAGGCCAGTTGCAACAATAGGACTTGTTGCTCTTGATTAAAGACGTTAAATACTGCTGCAATATCGGCAGGGTGGCGCTTTCCGGCTAATTCAGCCATAGCGCTGGCACTGCGTTGCTCGATAATCATTTGCAGGTTATGGATGATTTTTTTAGTGTTGTTTGTGCTGTTATTCATGTTCATAGTTCATTCTCTCAACGATCTAGTGACCAAAGTAAAAGGTGATGTCTGCGCCAAGTTGCAGCGCGTTGCCACGAAGGGCATTGCCTAAGCTCAATTCCAGCTGTAGCTGCCGTTGCGGAGTGTGTTGATAGGCGAACTGATAGGCCGCCTCACTCAACTCTTTTTGATAAAGCTCGGCTATCACGCGATGCTGACTAGTGAGTTCATAGGCCGCCGCGATGCCCGCAAGTAATTGGGTCGATTCATTAAACTCATGTGTAAAACCTAAGTTGGCATACAGGCTGACATCGGAATCGCCTAAGGTTTTACCAATAATGCCGAAGGCTTCGGTGGAAAATCCGTTGCCGATATCGAGGTTTTTCTGCAAGTTGATCACCACTGCGCTGTGCCAATCATTCTGTTGCCGATCTGAATCGGAGTGAGAGCTTAAGTTGAGTGGTAGCTTGATACCGACTTCAGCCTGCTCCTCACGATTATCGTCATTGGCATTGGATGCTAATCCTAAATGCCATTCCCATTGATTGCGGCTGCAAGTCGTGGTTGCGTTAAATTGTGGGCGTGCATGATCCGACCTAGGTTGTTGCCAGCCCATTTCTAATTCACAGCGATCCGCGAGGGCGGGATCATCCACTTCGAGGTGCGATGCCGCCGCACTCATGCTGTAGTACAAGCTGATACTTGCACAGGATAGAGACCGCAAAATTGCTGTGTTGTTTATGTAAGCCATATTTAGGCTCCTCAGATGTAAACCCTTAGGTGTTAATCCATAGGGAAAACGAAGTCCACTGAGGCAAAAAACGTGCTTTGAGATGCAAAAAATACCCATAACTGAACCCCAGCGAATATGCTGGAATGGCGAAAGCGCGGCCATAGGCTCAGGCTTTATGGTTTGTATTTGATATTTGGGGGAGGCGGAGTGAAGAATAGTTCACGCTACTACCCTGCTTAGCAGGTAGCAGCAAAAAAATTGCGGGCTAGTGCTAGGCGTTAAATCCTGTCTTTTGGACAGGGCGTCTACTGTCGCTTATGTGTGTGCCCACAGTGGGTCTCCGCAATGATTAAAAGTCGCCATCATTCTAATGGGCCAAAAGTGAAAGTCAACCGCACAAGTCGTTACCTATGTTTTTGTTTAAATTTAGATTTTAATCAGATGTAAATATTATGGTATTGCTTGAGTTTGTGTATGGTTATTGGGCTGGTTGATGGATTTATGTGCAGCGGCTTGTTGTTGATTTGTTTGTTTTATGGGCGTTGGCTGTGATGCTGACTCTATGAGGTGTCTAATCTTTATTATCGGTTATCGGGCATTGGGTATTGATGTCTCGGGATCGGATATTGATGCGTCGATTGAGTTTGGCTAACACCTTATCTCAAATGGATTATTTGGCATTGATGCGCATCGGGTATACCCTTGTTGTGTCTGTTCCTGTGAGTCAAACTGATCTCTCTGACAAATTAAGACAGGTCGCCGTATTCAGATTTGGAGGTATTAAGCCGTGGCATACAATATCGATGTGGATGGGTTGGACTCCATGGCTGCGGCTGTTGAACATAATGACATCGAACAGATGAGAGTCGCCAATATCAAAATCGCCAGTATCAATCTGTTTAACTTTATTGAGCCGCCTTTGGCTTACTACGACTTTGAAAATATCTATAGCCATGGTCAGTGGCAGAAAAAGTGCCAATGGCTGAGTGAGTTTCTCACCCATCGCCAGCCCGATATTGTCGGATTTCAAGAAGTGTTTAGTCCTGAACCGCTCAAACGAATCGCCAGCGAGCAAGGGCTAGTGCATTTTGCTGTCATTGATGCGCCAACTCTTATTAGTGATTACATTTATCGTAGCCCAGTGGTCGCGCTTGCCTCCCGTTATCCCATTGTGGAAATCAGCAGTGTCGAACCTGATGCGCGCTTAGTGGCGGCTATGGGATTATCGAGTGAATTTGCTTTTAGCCGTAAGGTGCTGCGCGCAACCGTTGAGGTGCCACATATCGGTAAGTGTGATTTTTATGTGGTGCACTTTAAGTCAAAACGCGCTGGATTAGCGCTCGAGCCTAAGCTAATTGAACCTAAGCGATTTGAAAATCAGCCCCTAGGATTCGATAACTCGGCGCCAGCAGCGAGCATGAAACTGCATTCAGAAACCCAATTACTCACCGAGCAAGCTTTAGGCCGCTGGGCATCAACCATGCAGCGCGGCGCGGAAGCTGCGTTATTATTCAATGGCATATTAGTACGCAGACAAGAATCTAAACATCCCGTCATCGTGATGGGAGATTTTAACGACAGCCTGACGATGGGCGCCTTAGATGCATTAACGATTCAGGGCGAGAGCCTTCACAGTAATGATATTAAAGCCGCTGGCCTTGGGCATTTATCGGATGCGGCGTTAGCGGCGGTGTTTGCTCAGTATCAACTTAAAGATGCCTATGAGTTATTTATTGAAGCGAACTTGAGGGACAGTTTGACGGGGAATACCGCTTACCATAGGGAACACAGAGCGGCGACCCATTACTACGGCCCCAAAGGTTCTGTGCTGGATTATATTTTGCTTTCGAGCGAGTTTGATGCGAGCCATGGCCGCAGTTTAGCGCAAGTAGTGGATTATCAAACCTGCGACAGGCACTTAGTCAGACCCGAATATGAGCGCGATGCCTACAGTACAGATCATGCGCCAGTGATTGTTGAGTTGGCGCTGCGGAGTTAATTACTCATTCAGTTAAGCTCGCTAAATCAAGCCAAATAAAACAACTTAAACTCACTCAAGTTAATTCACTTTAAATCTGGCTAACACTCAATCTCCAAACCGATTAGAGCATCAGGCGATGTCGCGGATAAGCCCCATTTGAAACCAAGCTTGCAGTGCCTGCAGCACTTGCATCGGCGCCTGCGCGTCGCTAAAAAATGCCAACATCATTTCGCATTGTTCGGCAAAGGTGGCACCGCTGATAAATCCCAGCAGCAGGGCGAGTTGATATTCTGACAGGGAAATAAACTCAGTTAATCGGCTTTCGCCACGCCAAAGTAACCAAGCTCGTTTGCCTTGATCATCGGGACTAGGCGGTGATTCTTGCTGTTTTAATGCTTGCCAAGTTTCAACTGCATTACTGTTGCATTGGAATAGCTGCACGCTGGGGTGAAAACGCAGTTGGCAACCAGGCCATTGCTCGGCAGGCAGTGCTTGCAGGCGCGCAAAAGTGGCGCGATCGGTATCAAAAGCATCGAAGGCATTCAATAAACGCCGCTCGAAGCGAGCAATATCGGCAATAATCGGATACTGACTGAAAAACGCATCTTGGGTTAAGTAGTCGGGCAGGGCATCGGCAAAACTGCGCAGTGAAGTAAACGCCGATGGCTGACTGGCAATATAACCTTTGGCCATACGTTCAAAGAGTTCAGCACCCAGATAGATGCCCAGCATTTCGTGGTCGGTTTCGAGGGTTTCGGTTAAACGAATGCGATAGGCATTGGCATAAATCTGCATCCGAATATCGGCATTAATGCCGCCTTGCTCAGCAATCTTATCTTTGAAGGTTTGCGTGGTTTGCTCAAGTGTGGGCGGTGTATCAACCGCAGCACTCGCCAGCAGATAATTCATAAATGCGTGTTGTAGCTGCTGAAGTTGGCTCATGCGATAACCTTTCCTTCATGCATGTTCTTCCTACTTTTGGCGGCGTTGAGTGGATGTACCTCACCTAAGGTATCGCGGGCGATATTTCTGGCAATTGTGAGTTCGGCTTCGAGGGCGGAAAACTCGGGGATATTGGCGTCGCGCTCTATCATAGTGCTGATGCCGCCAAAACGTTTCAGTGCCGCGCGGTAGAGGTCCCACACGCTGCTTGGTACATCATGGTCGTGCGTGTCTATCACATAGTCGCCATAGTCGCTGTGTCCGGCGAGGTGGAATTGCTGCACTCGCTTGGGATTAATTTTATTCAAGTAGTCCAACGGGTTGAAATTGTGATTGCGGGCACTGACGTAAATATTATTGATGTCTAACAAGATTAAACAGTCTGTGGTCTCGGCAACGGCATTAACGAATTCCCATTCGTCCATGCTGGAATCTTGATAGGACAAATAGCTAGAAACGTTCTCCATCAGAATGCGGCGGCCTAAAAAATCTTGGACGATTTTAATCCGCTGCGCCACATGCTTAACGGTTTCTTCGGTATAGGGCAGTGGCAGGAGATCATGGCTGTTCACCCCGTGAATTGAGGTCCAGCAGATATGATCGGAAATCCATTGGGGTTGCACATCGTTGGCGAGCTGCTTTAAGGCTTTAAGGTAATCCATATTGAGCGGATCGGTACTGCCAATCGACAGAGAAACACCGTGCATCACCAGGGGATAGCGCTCGCCAATTTCCTTGAGGTAATAGCGGGGTTTGCCGCCAGCGACCATGTAGTTTTCCGAGAGCACTTCAAACCAATCGATATCGGGTTCGGTATTGAGCACGGCATCAAAATGCTGCGTCCTAAGACCTAAGCCAAAACCTAACGGTGCTTGCGTGATGACATCTTGCGCCACATTGACTCCTTATCCTTAAGTCTTCTGCTGAATGCGTGGTAAACAGGGGGATAAACGTGACCAGCACAAACTGGTCACGATTTTTAATCAGTATATTGGCGTTTAGGCGCCTGCTTTGCCGCCGATATCACCGCAGGATTTTGCAGGTGCTGCGACAAAACCACTGCCTTTACAGCTGGCGTGGCCCGCACAGGCATTGTCGGCAGTTTTACAATCGTTATGGCCTTTACAGGTGTTAACGCCATAGCAGTGAACGAGTTCGGCGTTGGCAATTTTGCCTACCCAATCATCAGCGACTTTACCGCCGACATCACCACAGCTTTTTGATGGCATAGCTACAAAACCACTGCCTTTGCAGCTGGCGTGTCCAGCACAGGCGTTATCAGCGGTTTTGCAATCGTTATGACCTTTACAGGCATTCACGCCATAACAATGTACGAGATCGGTACTGTCAGCGCCAGCCATAGGTTCGGCGGCATTGGCGTAACCCGCCATGCTTGCCATTGCCATTGCCATCGCTAATGCGGCGCCCGTCAGTGCAGTTTGTGTTTTCTTATTCATGGTTCTAATCCTTTTGAGTGTGACTGCTAATGAGTAATCTTAATTTGGTTGCTTTGATAACGACTGCTGTAAATCGACGACTTATAAAGCATTGACTAATAAACACAGGAGTAAGCCTAGTTGTTATCGAGCGATTCGTTTGAATATCTTGTGCGCGGGCTAAACGAGCCTTTCGAATGCTCAGAGCTTTTTCCTGTTGCGTTAATGAGACCCGCACTCAGACCAATATCTTTCAACTTAAGTTAAAATGATGTTGTGAAAATCGAGATCAGCGCGATCGAGAGAGCAGAGAAATTGCCCAATTTATGGAAAAAATGGCGTTTCTTGCGCAGGTTTAGTGGCGCAAAATAAGGTATGATCGGCAACCCGTGGATGATGGCAAATAAGCGCTGCGGCGCGTTCGGTACTCGCACTCAGGTGACATTGGGTATATCATCCGTTTCCCATTTTTTAGACAGCAGCCCTTTTTTAGTGGCGGCACTATTTATAAGGCAACTATGGCTATCAGAATCAAACTTAAACCCGGCCGCGAGAAGTCGCTCGAGCGTCGCCATCCTTGGGTATTTTCCAATGCTATTCATAACATTAAGGGAAAACCTGAAGCGGGTGAGACAGTCGATGTGGTCGCTCATGATGGTCATTGGTTAGGTCGTGGTGCTTGGTCGCCTGAGTCGCAAATCCAAGTGCGGATTTGGACTTTTGATCGCGAAGAAGAAATTGATCGCGAGTTTTTTGCCAGACGTTTACAGCGGGCACAAATTGGCCGTAACGATTTAATTCGTGAGCAAGGCTTAACGGGTTATCGTTTAGTGGCCGCCGAGTCCGATGGTTTACCTGGGATCACCATCGATAGATATGCCAATGTGTTGGTGTGCCAGTTACTGAGCACAGGTGCTGATTTATGGCGCGATACCTTAGTTGAGTTATTGGCCGAGCAATATCCTGATTGCGCTATCTATGAGCGCTCCGATGTGGATTCCCGTAAGAAAGAAGGCCTGCTGCCAGTTACCGGTTTACTGCACGGTACGCTGCCAGAAATGCCGGTGATTATCGAAGAAAACGGTATCAAGATTGCCGTTGATGTGATTAAAGGTCATAAGACAGGTTTCTATCTCGATCAACGTGATAACCGCGCCATTGCCGCCCGTTTTGTGAAAGATAAATCAGTATTGAACTGTTTCTGCTACACAGGCACCTTTGGTTTGTACGCCGCGAAAGCAGGCGCTGCCAGCATAGAAAACGTCGATGTGTCTTCTTTAGCATTAGCGACGGCGCGCCTCAATATGCAAGTGAACGGTTTGAGTGATGACAAAGTACATTACAACGAAGCCGATGTGTTTAAGTTGCTGCGCCAATACCGTGATGAAGGCAAGACCTTCGATGTTATCGTACTCGACCCACCTAAGTTTGCCGATAATAAGGCGCAGTTAAATGGCGCCTGCCGTGGTTATAAAGATATCAATATGATTGCATTGCAGTTGTTGAATCCGGGCGGGGTGTTATTGACCTTCTCTTGCTCAGGATTAATGCCTGCGGATCTGTTCCAAAAAATCGTGGCCGATGCGGCGTTGGACGCAAAACGCGAAATCCAGTTTATCGAACGCTTAAGCCAAGCGAGCGATCACCCTATCGGTAGCGCCTTCCCAGAGGGATTCTACTTAAAAGGCTTAGTCGCCAGAGCTTGGTAAGAGCGGCAAGAGCCGCCAGAGCTTAAGCCAAGCGCTTGATATAAGCTGCCTGCGATGTGGGTTTAGTTAGAGAATAGGCATTAGTTAGAGAATAGGCGGCCTAACCAGAGAGTAGATGGCTTAGTCAGATAGCATTTAACCCTAAAAAGAACCATAAAAAATGCCAGCCCTTGAATAAAGTGGCTGGCATTTTTATCGCGTATTTTTACCGTGTTGTTTACATCTGCAGCCGTGTGACTGGGATGTAAGTGTTAACGCTTAACTTATTCGGCGGTAAAGGTTTTTACGCCATCAGGGGTGCCGACTAACAACACATCTGCGCCGCGTTTAGCGAACAGACCGTTAGTGACTACACCGACTATCTCATTGATCTGACTTTCCAATTCTTTTGGATTAAGGATCTTAAGATTGTACACATCGAGGATCACGTTGCCGTTATCGGTCACAACGCCTTCACGGTACACTGGATCGCCGCCTAGCTTAACTAACTGACGTGCCACATAAGAGCGCGCCATAGGAATGACTTCAACTGGTAGTGGGAATTCACCTAGGATGTCGACTTGCTTAGTGTTATCCACGATACAGATAAACTTTTCAGCCACAGCCGCAACAATTTTCTCGCGAGTTAACGCCGCGCCGCCGCCTTTGATCATATCCATACGGTCGTTGATTTCATCGGCACCGTCCACATAGACAGATAAACGATCAACGCTGTTTAAGTCATAAACGGGAATACCCAGCGCTTTCATTTTCTGAGTTGATGCCTCAGAACTAGAGACTGCGCCTTCGATATCAGCTTTCATGGTTGCCAGTGCATCAATAAAGTGATTCACAGTCGAACCAGTACCAACACCAACAATACTGTCTCTTTCAACGTACTTGAGTGCGGCCCAACCGGCAGCTTTTTTCATTTCATCTTGAGTCATGTTGACATCCTGTAACGGCAAATGAGTAAAAAATTCTGCGCTTAGTATACTCTTTTCCGATAAATAATGTGGCGCAATTCAGCCTTAGGTGTGATCTAGATTGCAGGCTTGTCGACATGAGTCAGTGATCCCAATAACCTAAGTAACTGAAGCAGTTAAGTTAGAAAGCATTTCGCTATACGCCACTAATCTAACTAAGCTACTATGGCAAAAGCAGAATGGTTTATAGATGATTGGTAGAGGGATTTAGCATGGCTGGCGCAAGTTTATTAACCTTACTTGACGATATCGCATCGATTTTGGATGACGTAGCGGTAATGAGTAAAGTGGCGGCAAAGAAAACCGCGGGTGTACTGGGGGATGATTTAGCCCTCAATGCCCAGCAAGTGACTGGCGTAAGCGCCGATCGTGAATTGCCCGTTGTTTGGGCGGTAGCTAAGGGATCGTTTCGTAATAAATGCATTTTAGTGCCTGCGGCTCTGTTAATCAGCGCCTTTATTCCTTGGGCGGTAACGCCGTTATTGATGTTTGGTGGTCTGTTTTTATGTTACGAAGGATTTGAAAAACTGCATCACAGCTATAGCCACAGAAAAGGCCAGCCACACAGCGAAACGCAAGAGGAACGTGAGCTACCAGACATCAAAGATTTAGCCGCTTACGAGGCCGAAAAAGTCAAAGGTGCGATTCGCACCGACTTTGTGTTATCGGCGGAGATTATCGCGATTACCTTAGGCATAGTGGCGGACAAATCCCTGTCGACGCAGTTTTTCACCTTATCCGTTATCGGGATCATCATGACCATAGGTGTGTATGGTTTAGTGGCCGCGATTGTGAAAATGGACGATGCGGGTTTGTACTTGAGTCAGCGTGAAGGCGAGTCGGCCTTAACGCAAATGAACCGTAAACTGGGTTTTGGTTTATTGAGCGCCGCCCCTGTGCTGATGAAAAGTTTAACCATTATCGGCACTGCGGCCATGTTTATGGTGGGCGGCGGGATTTTAACCCATGGCTTACACATGATTGGCGAGCAAATCCAGCATGCTGAGCAAGCCGTCGCAGCGATGAGTTTTGTCGGACCTGTGCTTGCCGTGCTGACGCCAAGTGTGCTCAATGGCCTATTTGGCGTCGTTGCTGGCGCAGTCGCACTCGCTGTGATGACAGGGATACAGAAACTGCGTGGCGAGTGAGGTGCGCGCATCGACAATCGAGGATTAACTCAACAAGGAAGGGCGAAGATGAAGTTAATGAAATACTGTATCTCCCCGAGTAAGTTGGCTTGGTTACGCAAAGAATTTGGTAAAGATGCCAACGGCTTGATTGCGGCAATGGATGCTGCGGGCACTGCTTATCTCGATAAGCTCAATGCATCGACCGAGGTGTTAGAGGGAGAGCAGTTAGAAGGTGAGGTGGCGGCCGAGACTGACACGCCCACCAATTCTAAGACTCAGACTCAGCGGCAAGCGCAGCGTCATTTGGCGTATTTGTGGTTGCAGCAGCGTATTGCCTTAGCGACTCGTATCGATGATGCTGATATGGCGGCACTAGCTGCCTTTGAATTTCAACAGATCCACATTGAAGTGGTTCAACCATCGGAGTTCGATGCGGTTGTCACGCGATTACAGGCTGAGCAAGTCTTAGGTTTTGATACTGAAACCCGTGCGAGTTTTGAGCGCGGCGTACAACATCCCCTGAGCCTTATCCAAATCGCGACAGCGGACGCTTGTTATCTATTTCAACATGCCATTTTAGGTGAGCAATTCACCCAGTTAAAAACCGTATTAGAAGATGAAAATATACTCAAAGTCGGCGTCGGTTTACGCAGCGATGCGCAGGCCCTCAAGCGGCAATGGGGCATCAATGTCACTTCAAAGTTAGATTTAAACTGGGCACTGGCGCAACTTGGGGCGGAGAAAGAAATGGGGACGCGCCAGTTGGTGGCGACTCTGCTGGGCACTCGTATCGATAAACCGAAAAAAATCACCCTATCAAATTGGCAGCATGTGCCATTATCTGGCGCGCAAATCAATTATGCCGCCGCCGATGCCTTGGCGGCACTCATGTGTTTCAATGCGTTAATCACTCAGCTGACGCCTTTTTATCATGCATCGAGTGCCACAAAAGCCGCGCCGTTAATCCCCTTGAGTCTAGCGGCGCCATTGGCGAAATATTTTAAGGATGTTGAATGAAGCGCAAAACCCAAGATGCCGCAAAGGAAAACATCAGGCCATCACACTCGGATATGAGCTCGCAGGGCACCAGTACCTTAGGTTTGATTTACCGCGTGCTGGGCATGTTGATCCTGTTAGCGATGATTACCCTTGGGGTAAATGCCTAGGCTTAGTGATTTTGTGATCATCAGTGCCAACAGATAAAAATAAAGGAGAACGCTATGTTAGATGCCATTTGTGAACTCGAAACAGAGGATCATTTAACAGCGAGAACCACTTACAGTGTTTTTAAGTTTCAACAATTATCCGATGACGATATTGAGCGTTTGCGGCAATGGTTAATCTGCCCCGCGTGCGGCGGTAAAGCGTATTTTCGTAAAGCTTCAAAGGATGGCAAAGCCGCCTGTTTCGGCTCGCGTTATCACCAAGCCGATTGCATTGAATTTAAACCCTCAGCGCAAAAATCCCGCGAGGAGCAAGATGCCATCGAAGTGCATCAGCAGCTGGTGGACGCCGATGCGTTAATGATCGATTTCAGTCGCAAGCCCCGCCGCCATTCTCCCGCAAACAAAGCGCCAACCGTGCCATCCGAAAGTAAAACAGCGCCAACGGCTAAGTCGTCTTCTATATCTGAGTCATCTGCTATATCTGAGTCGCCACCAGTACCTGTTGCATCGTTAATGGATGCTCAAGTGCAAGAGTCGAAAACAGACTACCAAGTTAACACTGCGGCGTGCACAACCGAGAAGCGGGTACCAAGCCAAGGGCTCGAAAAGTTACTGCACAGTTTATTGCGCGGTACTGATCTGGCGAAGTCTGATCTCTGGGTATACACAGACAGTGAGCGTAAATACCGTTGGCGGGCGAAGAACCTGTTCGTCAACTTTGCCGATGCCGACCCGCTCGACAACAAACCCCACATGTATTGGGGCACGATATCCCACACTGACCCGACGATGAGCTGGCTTAATCCGGCCGACAGTAAAGATATCGGCATTCCTATCGATGGGATAAAACAGCCATTATTAGCGCAATTTGAGATAGAAGATAAACGCTGCTTTGAAGGTGCGGGTTTGATTATATTTGGCAAATGTTTTTGGAATAAAGAAAAGACCCGCAAAATTATTCAGCTGTGGAATAACGATTTGCAGCGGATTTTTATCTCAAAGCTAGAGGATTAGCTGTGGGGGAAGAAACTAAAATGGAGCAGAAAAGGGGCTATTCCCGACGCACAAAAACGTCTTAGTAAAAGTCCCTATCTATTTTTCGCTGATTAAGGCGTTTACTTGCCGCAGCACTTCTTGAATTTTTGACCGCTACCACAAGCACAAGGCTCGTTACGATTTGGTTTCTTCTCGAACGTTGTGGTCTTAGGTTTATTCAATAAACCTTCTAATTCAAGGATATCTTCAGCAACATCAGCATTGACTTCGATATTGGCGAACAGCTGGTGTTCGGCAACAATCGCGGCAACTTCGAGTTTACGCGCTTCATCGGCAACAATTAATTGCAGAGGGAAAGCTTCTGTACCCGGTTTAGCAATACGCTTAGTGTTGTAGCCAAAGCTCTCATGCTTAGGTTTAGGCGTTCTACGGCCTTTAAAGAAAAATTTGTCTGACATTTTGGTTCCGTCGAGCTGTGTATGAAATTGACGATGCTTATACTATAAAACGCCGATTTTATAAATCGAACTCAGATCTTTTTTCGATAAATGCGTGGCTTTTACCCTTAAGCGGCCCAAAACTTGCCGAAACAGCCATATCCGTCGACTTTATCGCAGTGATTTGCCTTGGAGCATTTGGGCGCTAACTCTCTTGCTAATGTATCCATTAAAACATTAAGCCCAATATACGGCGGCTTTTTAATCTCTGTGGCACTTAATTCAACAGTAACTGGCTAACTTGTTTGAAAAACCTTCAGTTAATGAGTTTTGTCATAAAAAGTACTTTACCTTTGGAAGTGCTTTTAGCATAATGCCCCACGTCAACAGGGGTGTAGTTCCAATTGGTAGAACAGCGGTCTCCAAAACCGATGGTTGCGGGTTCGAGTCCTGCCACCCCTGCCAAATAAAACAACGGCTTGCATAGAAATATGCGAGCCGTTTTATTTTGTCTGCCATTTAGCCTCAATATATTCAGCGCCCTCTCTATTCATTCGCGGTTATCGCCATTTCTCACAAATACTGTTTCTCACAAAACTGTCGTATACCTCTTGTAACATTTAAGCCCTGCGGCTTAGGTAAATCGGTTTGCAACTTTAGTTGTGCTTAACATACAATCGCCTGCCAAATTATTTGAGGAAGTATGGTTTGAATAGTGTGATGCAAACAAGACGCACCCTAGCGATATGGCTTGCTGCCATGTTGGTGCTATTGTCTGTGGCCATTGCTGTTCACAGTATTTCCCATGCTAATGAAGACCCTAAGTCCCATTGTTCGCTGTGCTTACATCAGCACCAGTTGCAACATGCGATAACCAGTACGCCCTTTCATTTTCAATTGGCTCAGCAGAGTTATATTTCGGTTGAGTTCCAAGCCATTTCCTTTAAGCGACCTTTTAGTCGTTTCTTCAATAGTCGTGCTCCGCCGTTAACAGCATAAGTTACTGTTTATTCAATTTATCTTAATTAACTTTGAGCGCCTTGGCTTAGCTAAGGCGCCGATGCTGTTTATTTTCGGAGTGAAAATGACCTCTTTTTATATTCCCAAGCGCGCTGCGCTGTTGCTGGGCGCCTTGTTTGTACTCAATCCTATTTCAATGTTGTTGGCTGCGGAGGATGCTCAATCTGGTAATGCTATTTTAGAGACTGACATTGAGCGTTTAAGTATCCACTATCGCCAAGCTTACCGTGGCAATGTGTCTGCAACTGAACTTCCGCAAGCGATCAGTGTGTTAGACGAGCAATTGATAAAAGATGCGGGACTGACGCGGTTTCAAGATGTACTGGATTATTCCGCCAGTGTGGCGCGGCAAAACAATGGCGGCGGTTTGTGGGATAGCTTTTCCCTGCGCGGCTTTCCGGGCAACGAAAACATGCCATCGGGCTATTTAATCAATGGCTTTAATGGTGGTCGAGGTTTTAGTGGTCATCGAGATTTATCGAATGTGGCCTATGTTGAGATTTTAAAAGGCCCAGGTTCGGCGCTTTATGGCCGCTCTGAGCCCGGCGGTACAGTCAATATTGTGACTAAGAAACCTCAGTATCAAACCAGTGGTTATTTAAAGGCATCGGCAGGGAGTTTCGACCAATATCGATTAGAGGGAGATGTGACTTCCGGCTTGACCGACAATGTGGCATTTCGAATTAACGGCGCGTGGCAGGAACACGATAGTTTTCGCGATTATGTGTTCAGCGATAAAAAAATCGTCACGCCGTCAGTGCGTTGGCAGATTTCCGATAAAGCCTCGCTACTCTATGAAATGGAATACCTCAAGCAGGAACAGTTATTCGATCGCGGCATTATTGTGCTCAACAACGATATCAATACTGTGCCACGCTCGCGTTATTTAGGTGAGCCTAATGATGGCGCAACTGTGGTCAATGCCACTGGGCACCAGCTGACCTATGACTATGAATTAAATGATGATTGGTCACTCACTGCGGGCTATAACTATCGTGATTCGAGTTTGAAGGGCTATTCGTCCGATGCCGAGTTGGCAAAGGGTCGACAATCGCTATTTGATGATGGTCGCACGCTTACCAGACAGCACAGATACCGCGATTATGCCTCCGAGGATAATTCACTGCGTCTAGAGTTAAGTGGCCATGTGGATACGGGTTTTATTCGCCACAATTTGCTGCTCGGCGCCGATGCCTATCACTACAGTTTAAAGACAGGATTGTATCGCTATCGCGGCAAAAAGGGCGAATATGCCATTGATATTTATGAGCCTCAATATGGTGGACCTCAGCCAGAGGTGAGCTTGTTGTATGAGAATAATGAAACCCAAAAGGCGTGGGGGACTTACCTGCAAGATCAAATGGATCTCACTGAAAAGTGGAAGCTGCATCTTGGGTTAAGGTTCGATAGCTATCAGCAAGATATCAGTGAAGTTGCTAAAAATACGTTATCAGAGCAAAACGATAGCAGGGTTAGCCCTAAAGTCGGTCTGGTGTATTTATGGTCCGATGCCTTAAGTTTCTATAGTTCTTATTCTGAAGGCTTTTTACCGCTTTCTGGAACCGACTTTGCAGGTCAGCCCTTCGAAGCCGAAGAGAGCAAGTCAGTTGAACTAGGGATGAAGTTTAATGGCAATTGGTTTAATGGCTTAGCTGAGAACGGCATAGCAGTCAGTGGCAGCTTGGCGGTGTTTGATGCGCAAAAGAGCAATATTCTGACCTCAGATCCAGTCAATGTCGGATTTTCCGCCACCTTAGGTAAAGCAAAAAGTAGCGGCGTTGAACTCGATTTAGTTGCCGAGCTGACGGAGGATTTGCAGGCCAAATTATCCTACGCCTATTTGAATACCCGCACAGCCAACGACAGCTTGAATCCCGACTGGGGCGTGCTTATTCCTGCGGGAAGTCCTCTGGTTAATGTGCCAAAACATACTGCGAGCGTGATGCTGAAGCGGGATTTGAATGCATTTTCTATCGATGGACATTTAGGCATGAGTTGGCGTTATGTGGATTCTCGTCTGGGTGATTCTGCCGATCCGAGTTTCCAATTACCGTCGTATCAGTTGCTTGGAGTGTTTATGAATACGCACTTGAGCGACAACTTTATCCTTGGCGTCAATCTGGACAACTTATTGGATGAGCACTATATCGCCAGCAGTTATTCGGCACTTTGGGCGGTACCCGGTGAGCCACGTAGCATTAAAGTGAGTGTCAGCTATGAGTTCTAACATTAGCCGTTCTAATATCAGTTCTAATATCTGCTCGAATATAAACACAAGTCCTGAATTACCGTCAGGTTTTGCCGAGCAAGAATCGACTCCAGCTATCGTCCGAACTGGTATCAAGAGTCGTATCAATAGTATCGATATGATGCGCGGCCTGGTGATGCTCATCATGCTGCTCGACCATGTGCGGGAACGGTTTTTCCTGCATATGCAGGTGAGCGACCCCATGGATTTGAGTTCGACCTCTTGGGGACTTTTTCTAAGCCGCTTTGCCGCGCATTTTTGTGCGCCAGTGTTTGTGTTTCTAACGGGCATTTCAGCTTGGCTTTATGCCAATCGCAGTCATGGACAGCCGCGTTCAGCGCGGGCGTTTTTGATTAAACGTGGCTTATTTTTAATCGCGCTCGAAATCTTAGTGATCAACATCTCTTGGATGGGCAACTACCATACGCTTTGGTTGCAGGTCATTTGGGTGATCGGCCTGAGCATGTTAACGCTGGCTGCGCTGATAAATCTGCCTAGACCTTGGATGGCTGTTTTAGGTTTCGCGATTGTCTTTGGTCATAATCTGTTGACGCCCATTCATTTTCAGCCGAGTGAATGGGCTTACGGTCTGTGGACCATATTGCACGATCGTGGATATCTGATTAGCGAAGGTGCGCTTAAGATCAAAGTGAGTTATCCCGCGCTGCCTTGGATGGGCGTGATTTTACTGGGTTATGTCGCTGGGCCTATTTTCATTCAGAAATCGAATGGTAACTCGCTTGAAGCCTCGCAGCGCCAGCAAACACTGCTGAAGTTAGGGATAAGCTGTTGGGTACTTTTTGCATTGCTACGCGGGTTTAACATCTATGGCGAAACCTTGCCTTGGCAGGCGGGGGCACATTTGGGTGAAACCTTAATGTCGGTACTCAACTTAACTAAATACCCACCATCATTAAGCTTTTTACTGGTGACGTTAGGCGGCATGTTTTTCTGCTTGGTGGTGTTTGAGCGACACTTTTCATCAGCAGGAAAAGCGGGCGAGAGTGGTAGTGAGAGATTAGCGCGAGTCGGCCATGGGTTGTCTGTGTTTGGCTCAGTCCCTATGTTCTTCTATATCTTACATTTGTACGTGCTGTTACTGCTCTATACTTTGGCGAAATTCATCTTTGGCGCAAACCATGGTGAGTACTTTGGCGTGAGCAACATGGGATGGGTTTGGTTTATCGCGGGCGTGTTAGTCATCGCGCTGTATTATCCCGTTAAGCGGTTTAGCGAGTATAAAAAACACAGCACTCAGGCTTGGATTAAGTACCTCTAAATTTAAGTACCTCTAAATTTAAGTACCTCTAAATTTAAGTGCTTCTAAATCTAAGCGCCTCTAAACCTATGTATTTTTAAATCTAAGTGCCTCTAAATCTAAGCACTTCTAAACTTGAGTCATGTCGCTTTAAAGAAAAAGTCGCCAAGCGTAACCGCTTTGCGACTTTTTTGTTTTGACTAGCGCAATAATACGGTTAGCGAATTATTCCGTTAATAAGCTGCGTAGCATCCAGGCATTTTTCTCATGCAGCTGAATACGTTGGGTAAGCAGATCCGCAGTCGCTTCGTCATTGGCTTGATTCACCAGTGGATACAGGGCTCTGGCATTACGGATCACTAACTCTTGATCGTTTAACAGTTCGCGGATCATGGTTTCGGCTTTGATGACGCCCAGGTCTTCTTTAATCTCGGTCAGCGCGGCATAGGCCGAATAGGACCCTAGCGCTCTGGCACCTAATGCACGTACCCGCTCTGCGATAAGGTCAACCGCAAGGGCAAGTTCGGTATACTGCTGTTCAAATAGCAAATGCAGGCTAGTGAACATGGGGCCGGTAACATTCCAGTGAAAGCTGTGGGTTTTAAGATACAGGCTGTAGCTGTCGGCCAAGAGTTGGTTGAGGCCAGCGGCGATTTCTTCTCTGTTGGCTTGATTGATACCTATGTTTATCATGGCGTTCTCCTGCTATTGTCTTACTGAGTGTGTTCAGTCTAATCTTCTGATATTAAATGTAAAATGAGTAAATTAGATTTTATACATCTATAAATCCGATTGAACATTCCTGCGTTAAACGCCGTAATGGTGCTGCCATTAATCGGCTTGATATCAGCTCCATTAGCCGCGTGGCAGTAACAATGCCTAGGCAGAACTGCTATCCTAGCGGCATATTGTGAGTCGATACTTTAATTGAATAAAACTGACCCTAATGAATAAATCAGCCTATTTAACCGCCATGAATGTGACAACTTGGCGAGTGCGCGACACTAAGGTGAAACCTTATTTAGTGATTTGGGATGAACACGGTGAGTTACCCGAGGCTGAACCGCTTATCGACGCTGTGCTCAAGCTTATCGACGTCAAACGCGAAGAATGTGATTTTGATTGTGAGCCCCATACGGGTAAACAGATTGTCTGGGATTTGCGCCGCCATAAAGTCAGGCCACGCACCGCATGGTTAGTGTCTGAACCCTTAGCCGATTTATTAGTGGGTTGGCAGGCTAAAAGCGCGCTCTGGCAGCAGATTTACCAATGGCGCGAGCAAGTTAGCGGCCAAGCTGTGGTTAAGTCATAGCTCATATCTGATAAAGCATATTGAAGTCAGTCTTAAATAAGTCTCCCGAACACAGAACAGTTTAATAACGAATATTTTGGAATAGATGCTTTGAACACCCCTTCAGTCGATAGCTCATTCGCAGCGCTGCTTGCCACACAACTCAACTTAGGTTTGCCTGTGGAACTGGTCGCGCTGACACCAACCTATGTTCCGCAAATGGCGCAGCTTGAATCTATGGCCCATAGCCACCCCATGAGTGAGGGGAACCTTGCCGATTGTTTCGGGCATTTGTACCGTGTTTTAGGTTTAAAGCTGAGTGCAGGATCAGATGCTAATACTAACGCGGCTTCAGATCCGGATTCTGTCGATGGACTTTTAGGCTTTGCAATAGTGCAGCAAATTGTCGATGAAGTGACTTTATTGGATATTTGCCTATTACCAAGCCAGCAGGGTAAAGGCTACGGCAAGTTATTACTGAATGCTGTGGTGGCTTCGGCCAAGGCATCAGCCGCCGTGGTGCTTATGCTAGAAGTGCGAGAATCCAATCTTGCCGCTCGCGCTTTATATCAAAAGGCCGGCTTTATTGAATCAGGACGCCGCAAAGGTTACTACCCAATAGCAGGCGGTAAAGAAGACGCTATCTTGATGGATTTAGCGATAACCCAAGAATAAGCTGAGCATTAGCATTCATGTCGTAAAACGATAGCAACGCGAACGATTGTGATAAGTCGCTATCACAAAACACAGCCATAAAAAACAGCGCTTAAGCGCTGTTTTTTATTTGGATAACCCTGAACTCTATCTCACTTAAACTCAGCATCACCTGAAGTTTGCATCAAGGTTATCCGCATCTGAGCAAGAAGATTATTTCACTTCTTTACCTTGGGCCTGCAAGTCTGCATGGTAGCTTGAGCGCACTAATGGGCCACAGGCTGCATGGGTAAAACCTAGCTCATCGGCTAAGGCTTTAAGCTCGTCAAACTCTGCTGGTGGCACATAACGTTCAACCGGCAAGTGGAACTTAGACGGCTGTAGGTATTGGCCTAAGGTCAGCATTTCAACGTTGTGGGCGCGCAAGTCACGTAATACTTGAGCGATTTCTTCGTTGGTCTCACCCAGTCCCATCATCAGGCCTGACTTAGTTGGCACATTTGGATGACGCTCTTTAAAGCGTTTGAGCAGATCGAGCGACCATTGGTAATTCGCACCCGGGCGCGCTTTACGATAATGCATTGGCGCCGTTTCTAAGTTGTGGTTGAACACATCAGGCGGCTCAGTTGACAAAATATCTAAGGCGGCATCGATACGACCACGGAAATCAGGCACTAAGGTTTCGATCTTGATATCTGGATTCAGTTTGCGAATTTCGCGGATACAATCGGCAAAATGCTGGGCGCCACCATCACGTAAATCGTCACGATCTACCGAAGTGATAACCACGTATTTAAGCTTCATATCGCGGATTGTTTGCGCCAATTTAACCGGCTCTTCGGCGTCAGGCTTAAGCGGACGACCATGGGCCACGTCGCAGAATGGGCAACGACGGGTACAAATCGCACCCAAAATCATAAAGGTAGCAGTACCGTGGTTAAAGCATTCTGCGAGGTTAGGGCAAGATGCCTCTTCACACACCGAGTGCAGGCCATTTTTACGCAGCGCTTGCTTGATCTCTAAAATGCGTTGATTCGATGCCGGCAGTTTAACCCGTAACCAATCGGGTTTACGCAACATAGTGTCGCGCTCTGAGGGGACGATTTTGACCGGAATACGAGACACTTTATCGGCATCTCTTAATTTTACTCCGGGTTGTAAACGTTCAGGCCTATTCATGACGCTGCTAATCCTTGATGATGAACTAGGTGTTGATAGCCCAGTAATTGGCTAAAAGTAATGGTGAGTTGCTCGCCCGCTTCAATCACGGTTTGTGGTCCGCCAAGCGCTTTGCATTGCACCATTTCAAGTCCGGCATAACCGCAAGGGTTGATGCGGCGAAATGGCGCCAGATCCATGTCGACATTGAGGGCTAATCCATGGAATGAACAGCCTTTACGAATGCGTAATCCTAGGGAGGCGATTTTGCGTTCATCCACATATACGCCTGGCGCATCGGCCTTGGCATAAGCGTTAATGTCGTACTTGGCGAGCATATCGACAATGCTTTGCTCTATATGGGTGACGAGTTGACGTACGCCGACTTTACTACGTTTTATATCGAGAAGAGGATATACCACTAGTTGGCCTGGGCCGTGGTAAGTGACTTGACCGCCGCGGTCCACTTGGATAACCGGAATATCGCCAGCATTTAAAATATGCTCGCTTTTGCCGGCTTGGCCTTGGGTAAACACGGGCGGATGCTCGACAATCCACAGTTCATCATGGCTTTCGCTGTCGCGCGTATCAGTGTAATGCTGCATCGCATGCCACACTGATTCGTAATCTTGTTTTCCAAGATGTCGAATGTGCAAAGTCGTGTCTTGCAAGGGCAACCTCTCCCCTTAGAAATGAGTGGGCTATTATACGCTTATTGGCCATAAATGTAAGACAGATCACATTTCATGGCCTTGAGGAATATTTATAGTACGCGGCGTACACCTTCAATGGCGGCAAGTTCAGTGTACAAAATCTCGATATGATCTTTGCTGGTGACTGTCACGCGAATCGTGATGGAGTGATAGCTGCCTTTGCTCGACGTTTTGGTCGACGGTGAGTAATCACCTGGTGCATGTTTCTGTACCACAGCCACAACTTTGTCAGTTAACGTTTCATGGGCTTCACCGACGACCTTAAAAGGAAATGCGCAGGGGAAATCCATCAGTTCATCAAATTTAGTGTCTAACATACTCAGTACTCTTAGCGGCTATATTGGGATATATATGGTGACGATTATACCCGATTCAAGGGCGATGCACTCCCCAAAAAAATAAAGCCACCCGAAGGTGGCTTTATTTATGTGACTTAGCTTAGCTAAACCATCCAGAAAACATCTGTTTAAAGTAATCTACTAATTTACTAAACCAGCTGCCTTCGTTGACTTCTTGCAACGTCACCAGTGGGAACTGGGCGATGTCTTTACCATCAAGTTGGAAGAATAGACGGCCAACAGTTTCACCTTTCTTTAAAGGTGCATCTAATGGTTTAGTCAGCTCGAAGTTTGCTTTCAAGTCTTTACCACGGCCACGGCTGATGGTGATAGGTGTGTCAGTTGCCACGCCTAAATCAACCGTGCTCTTGTCACCGTACCAAATTTGCTGAGTGATAAAGCTATCACCCGCCTTGTATGGTGTTACTGTTTCGAAGAAACGGAAGCCATAGGTCAGTAATTTCTTACTTTCAGCTTTACGGGCTGATTCACTTTGAGTGCCCATCACCACTGAAATTAAACGCATGCCGTCTTTGGTTGCCGATGCCACTAAGTTGTAGCCCGCACCTGAGGTGTGACCGGTTTTTATACCGTCCACGTTCATGCTGTTATCCCACAATAAACCATTACGGTTGTATTGTTTGATACCATTGAATGTATAGAATTTTTCGCTATAGATGTGGTATTCATCTGGCACGTCGCGGATTAACGCTGCGCCCAGTAATGCCATATCATAGGCGGTGGATTTGTGGTTTTCTGCATCTAAACCGTGGGCGTTTTCGAAGTAGCTATCACGCATCCCCAGTTGCTTCGCCCATGAGTTCATCATGTCAACGAAGGCGCCTTCAGTACCTGCAATGTGTTCAGCCATCGCCACACACGCATCGTTACCCGATTGAATGATGATACCGCGGTTTAGATCGCCCACTTTAACCGTAGTGCCCACTTCAATGAACATCTTAGAAGAGTCAGAGAAGTTTTTAGACCAAGCATTTTTACTGATAGTCACATCATCATCAACGGAGACATTGCCCGCTTTGATTTCTTGACCGATCACGTAACTGGTCATCATCTTAGTTAAACTGGCTGGGTTAAGGCTTTCATAAGCGTTACTTTCAGCGATAATCTGACCCGAATTATAATCCATCAATACGAACGCCTTGGCGGCTACTGAAGGTGCATCAGGTGTAATAATAGGCTGCGCAGCATAAACGGGGAGAGAGGCACTGGAAATTAGCAGCAATGTTTTAATGGGACTTTTTACAAAATTCATCATTAACTTGGCACGTCTTTTAGTTGTATGAAATGGAAAGGATTCGAGAAGATCTTCAACAGTGTACCACTTTCCGACAGTGGGTTTTAGTGAAGGTTCCTTCATCTCTATTTTTAAATCAATTCTGATCAGAGCAAACGGTCATTATTCATGGACGATATAGCCCTCAGGAAAACCATTTTGCTTGACGTTATTGAGTAGCTTGTCGGCTAACTCTGGCTGACCTATGGGGCCGAGCTGTAGTCTAAACATATTGTTTGCCGCTTGTACACGGGTCTTGACCTGATATTTCTGTTCAAGCTCTTTCGCCATGGCATTGAGTTTGGCCCTATCTTTGGAGGCCACTAACTGAATGTAATGGTTGCCCGTATCTTGCGCGCTGACTACGCCAGAATTAGTGGCTGCAACACTGCCAACATAAACCACATCCAGTTTGATCCGCGCTGTGCCTTTGCCGAGCATACCGAGTTTATAGGCGGCGGCATAGGAGACATCGAGAATACGATCTGAGTGGAATGGTCCACGGTCGTTGATGCGAATGATCACTTGCTTATTGTTATCTAAGTTAGTGATCCGAGCGTAACTTGGCAGTGGCAGTGTCTTATGGGCACCCGACATGGAATACATGTCATAGGGCTCGCCATTAGAAGTCTCGTAGCCATGGAATTTCTCTCCATACCAAGAGGCGCGGCCAGTTTCACTAAAGCCTTGGCCCGTGTTCATCACAGTATAAGACTCACCGTAAACCGTATAGGGTTTGTTACCACGGCGGCTATAGGGTTCGTACTTAGGCGTCGCGTTCGGCACATTATCCACATTCGGTGGATTCAGCGGCAGCTTGTCATTCTTCAGCGAATAACGGCCCTTGTTCGGGTCCATGTTTTTCTTGCTGGCGTTGTTTGGGCTTGAAGAACACGCCGCAAGGGCGAAGCACATAACCAAGGCGGCAAGCTGTAAAAGATTATTTTTTAGAGGCATGCTGTTCTTTTAATTGTTGGCTAAATTGATAAACGGCCATTGAATACAAAGGGCTACGATTATAGCGAGTGATCACATAAAAGTTATTTAAGCCAAGCCAGTAGTCACTGTGATCCGCTTGTTCAAGCTCAATCAGTAAGGCTTTTTGCGAAACATCTAAGTCCCGCGCATCGGCTAAGGCTAAGGTCGGCGTTAAAATATCTGCAACTTTATAGTTCAGCTTTTCACCTGCCCACACTTTCGCTTTAGGTGCAGTTTTGCTGTTGTTCACTAACGGTAAAGCGACCGGCGCATTGGCTTGCCAACCGTGTTCGTGGAAATAATTGGCCACACTGCCGATGGCATCCTCAGGACTTTGTAATAAATCGCGGTTGCCGCTGCCATCGAAATCAACCGCGTAATGGCGGTAACTTGAGGGGATAAACTGGCCATAACCCATAGCACCCGCGTAGGAGCCCTTGAGGGTATCGATATCTAAATGTTCTTCTTTTACTAACTTCATTAACTCGCCAAATTCCTTACGGAAAAAGGTGGCGCGCGGCGGATAGTGAAACCCTAAGGTATAGAGGGCATCAATCACAGGATAATTGCCCGTGTATTGGCCGTAGAAGGTTTCAATGCCGATAATGGCGACAATAATCTGTGGGTCAACTTTGTACTTGGCCGCCGCTTTTGCGATGGTTTTCTCGTGTTTTTTCCAAAAGGCGAGACCAGCGTCGAGGCGTTTCTCGGTTAAGAAGATGGGATAATACACATGCCAAGGTTTTGCTTCCCATGGACGGGTCATCGCATCAATAACCCCTTGGTTGTATTTTGCCTTGTCGAGAAAAGCGAGCACTTCTGCACGAGTAAAACCTTGTTTTACTTGAGCTTGGATAAACTCTTCTTTGAGTTCAGCGGGAATTGTGGGCGCGATTTCAGTGGCCGGAGTCACTGGCGTGCTTGGAACGGGTGCCTGCGCGGGTGTCGGTTCGTTCGCCGTGGTACAGGCGACTAACAATGAGCTAAAACACAGTAAACCGAGTGGAGCTAAAAAAGCTCGGAGAGTAGGCATGAAAAGTCCCTAAAAATTATCTATCTACGAAACGTCTATGGGTATGAATGCTCATAAGAATGCCAAACCCTGTCATCAATGTCAGCATGGAGGTTCCACCATAACTGACAAGGGGCAGTGGTACACCTACCACGGGCAGGATACCTGAAACCATGCCAATATTCACAAAAACATAAACGAAAAAAGTCAGCGTGATACTACCGGCCAGTAGTCGAGCGAAACTGGTTTGGGCGCGTGAAGCGATGACTAAGCCGCGGCCAATAATATAAAGGTACATAATTAACAGTAAGATACTGCCAATTAAACCAAATTCTTCACCGATCACCGCAAAGATAAAATCGGTATGACGTTCAGGGATAAATTCAAGCTGCGACTGAGTGCCGTCGAGCCAACCTTTGCCCCAGAGTCCGCCGGAGCCGATCGCGATTTTCGACTGAATAATGTGATAACCCGCGCCGAGGGGATCTTGCTCAGGATCGAGCAGGGTCAATACCCGTGTTCTTTGGTAATCGTGCATCAAGAAATACCAAAGGATAGGCAGGAAGGCGAGCACTGCGGCGATAAAGCCACCAACAATGAGCCAGCTCATGCCCGATAAAAACAGCACGAAAATGCCCGATGCGGCCACCAAAATCGATGTGCCAAGGTCGGGTTGTTTAGCGATAAGTAGAGTCGGCACCAGCAAGATCACCGCCGCACCCGCAAGATAGCGTTTCTTCGGCGGCAGAGGGAACTTACTGATATACCAAGCCATAGTGATAGGGAAGGCGAGTTTAATCAGCTCTGAGGGTTGAAACTCCATAAAGCCTAAGTTCAACCAGCGCTGTGCGCCTTTGTTGATTTCACCGAAAAAGTGCACCCCAAGCAGCAAGACAATCCCCGCCAGATAAATGGGTAAGGCCCAGCGTTTAAGCGCCTCAGGATTGATTTGCGCCATAGTGAACATGATGCCGAGCGACAACACCATACGGAACAGCTGCCGCTCCATCATCTCTAAATCTTCGCCGCTGGCAGAATAGATGACGAACAGGCCAAAGCCCATCACAGCCAATAGGCCGAGCAATAATGGCAAGTCTATGTGCAAGCGTTGCCAGATGTTTTGATATTGGCTATGGGTACTCATGGTTGCGGTTTCCAAGTATCTCTAAGCATATATTCATCGAGCATGGCGCGAGCGACAGGGCCAGCATTTGCGCCACCCCAACCCGCGTTTTCCATCACGACGGCGAGGACGATTTTAGGATCTTCGAAGGGCGCATAGGCCACAACTAAGGCATTATCGCGGAAATGTTCGGCAATTTTACTCGCATCGTATTTGGTATTTTCTGCTACGCCAATAACCTGCGCCGTACCGGTTTTCATCGCGGCGGTGTAAGTGGCATCGGTGAAGCGTGATTTATTCGCCGTCTGGCGCATCGCTTCGTTGATGATATTCCAGTTACGGGGACTATTAAGCTCAATCGGCGGTAACTCATTAATCGGTGAGTCAATCTTGGCCGTATTGTCTTTAATGGACTTCAGCAGATGCGGCGGAAAACGACGGCCTTTGTTAGCCATGATCCCAACGGCATTCGCCAGTTGTAATGGGGTTGCAGTCCAATAACCTTGGCCAATGCCGACGGAAATGGTATCGCCTATGTACCAAGCTTGATTGTACTTTAAGCGTTTCCATTCTTTGGATGGCATGTTGCCAGAAGATTCTTCAAAGATATCGATTCCGGTATTTTGACCAAAGCCAAATTGCTCCATAAAGCGGGCAATATGGTCTACTCCAACTTTGTAGGCGAGTTCGTAGAAGAAGGTATCGCAGGATTCGGTAATGGCACTGTAAACGTTAACCCAGCCGTGTCCCCAGCGTCTCCAGTCACGGTACTTACGTTCAACACCGGGAATCTGCCAAAAACCTGGGTCCCACACACGGGTGCTCTCGGTAATGACTTTTTCATCTAAACCTAAGAGTGCGAGATGGGGCTTGATGGTTGATGCGGGCGCATATTGGCCTTGGGTCGCGCGGTTGATCAAGGGGCGTGATTTATCGTTGAGTAAGGCGCTGTAATCTTTGTTATTAATCCCTTGCACAAATTGGTTTGGATCGTAGCTTGGGCTCGACACCATAGCTAAAACGCCACCGTCACGGGGATCGATTGCAACAATAGAACCGCGCAGACCTGTGAGTAGCTCAACTGCTTTTTGCTGCAGCTTGAGATCTAATGTCAGGTAAATATCTTGCCCCGGCTCTGGTGGCACAATTTTTAAGGTGCGAATCGCGCGGCCGCGGTTGTTCACTTCTTCTTCTAAGTGACCCGGTTTGCCATGCAGTAGGGATTCATAAAATTTTTCAATGCCTTGCTTACCAATGTCTTTGGTAGCCGCATAGTTTTTCCACAGATCGCTGCGCTCTAACTGGGCGCGATCTCGGGTATTAATCTTGCCAACATAACCCAGCACATGGGTGATTTGCGCGCCGTAGGGATAATTACGCTTCAGGCCCGCTTCTACGGAAATGCCTGGAAATTTATGTTGGTTAACACTGAAAATCGCCACTTGCTCTTCGGTCAGTTGGTTTTTCAGCGTCAGTGGTTTGAAGCGGCGATGAAATTTCAGCGCTTCGGTAAAGGTTTCACGCTCATCCTCACTGATCTCAATTAACTTGCCGAGCTCATCTAGGGTCTCTGACATGTTACTGATTTTTTCGGGAACCAGATCGAGTGAATAGAAGGGTAAGTTTTCAGCTAATAGTACGCCGTTACGATCGTAAATGAGACCACGGCTAGGAGCAATTGGGACAACGCGGATACGGTTATCATTCGAGCGAGTTTCATAATCCTTATAGGATTCAACCTGTAAATGATAAAGGTTGGTGACTAACACGCTTAATAGGGCGAAAACGCAAAAAAAGGTGAATAGCGCTCGGCGCTTAAAAAGAGACGCCTCGGCGGCGTGATCATGCATTGTTATCCGCTTTTTTGGCGACACTTATGCTATCTCCGGCTGATCCCATGACGGGTGGTTGACACTCGTTAACATCAAGATCCCGCTATTCTCTATGGTAGGGGTGATTCGTGTTCACGCTCCACGCGCGGTACAAACTTTCGGCGACCACAACCCGTACTAGGGGATGAGGTAAGGTTAATGCCGACAGGCACCAACTTTGGTTTGCCGCTTCTTTGCAAGCTGGCGCTAATCCTTCCGGTCCACCAATCAGTAAACTGACATCGCGACCATCCAGTTGCCATTTAGTCAACGCGGTTGCTAGCTCGGGGGTCGTCCAGTTTTTTCCGGGGAGATCTAAGCTAACAATATGATTGCCTTTGGGAATAGCCGCCAACATTTGTTCGCCTTCCTTTTGAAGGATCCGGACAATGTCGGCATTTTTCCCCCGCTTTCCAGCGGGTATTTCGATGAGCTCCAGCGCCATATCACGGGGAAAACGGCGCTGGTATTCTTCGAAACCACGGGTAACCCAATCGGGCATCCGTGTTCCTACTGCGATGAGCTGTAACTTCATCAGTCTTGCTTTTCTGACCAGAGCTTTTCAAGCTGGTAGAAATCACGGGTTTGATCTTGCATAACGTGCAGGATCACATCGCCCATGTCCACAAGAACCCATTCGCTGCTTTCGCGGCCTTCAACACCTAAAGGTGGAATACCGGCTTTTTTCGCTTCAACCACAAGGTTTTCGGCGATAGCTTTAACGTGAGTCTTTGATGTACCTGAACATATGACCATGTAGTCAGTGATGTTAGATTGCTTGCTGACATCCAGAACAACAACGTCTCTGGCTTTCAAGTCGTCGATCTTGTCGACAACAAACTGTTTTAATTCCGCGCTCTGCACGCTGGCGTACCTCATTAATTTTAAATAGCGCGGTAGTATACCAGTGTTGCTGCTGGGAATACATTGCCATTGGCAGTTGAGTTGGCGATATCTGCTTACGGTTCGAGCTAAGGTAAGTAAAGTCGTTGATTTTGGATGTAATCTAGCGTGACGGGCATGAGTAAATCGGCGGGAATTTCGCCTTTTGCCAGTTGTTCGCGGATTTGAGTCGAGGAAATATCCTGTGGCGTAATTGTCACAGGGAAAATCTGCCCACTGTTTTTATGGGTACTTTTAGCATGCCCTTCGTGTGTTTTTTGGGGCGCTTGACTGCGGGCCGTCAATATCTGCTGCATAGGATGCGCAGCATCGAGCTGCCAGCCCGGGCGTTGGCAGACAACGAGATTGGCAAAGTTGAATAGGCGTTGCCACTCATACCAGCTTTTTAATTGGAGGAAAGAGTCCATCCCCATGATAAAAAACAGCTCGTCTTCAGGATGTAAGCTTTTCAGTTGCTCAAGGGTGATAACTGTGTAGGAAGGCGTGTCGCGTTTAGCTTCGATGTCGCACAGCTCAAAGCCATCAAGCTGCGAGCAGACATCGGCAACCATATTAAGCCGCTGAGCTGTGGTTAAATTAGGCTGCTGTTTATGGGGCGGAATATGGTTAGGCATCAGCAGGATTTTATCCAAGGCTAATGCGTGTTTCACTTCAATCGCCGGACGGATATGACCATAGTGTATCGGGTCGAAGGTGCCGCCTAAAATACCAATGCGCATATCAACTCTTTGGTTAACCTATGATTAGTCTATGGCTATATGTGCCAGATGCCGATGGGCTCGAGGATCAAATAATAGACACAGGTGGCTCAACCCAGTCCAATCCTCTTTACCCTGCTGCTTTAAGTTGAGCTCAAGTTTTGAGGCAAGGGCGAGCATGTGTTCGAGCTGTTCGAGGCTGAGTCGTTGCAGCGCCGCTTGATACAGAGGCTTACGTTTATCCCAAATTCGATGTTTACTCCAGAGCGCACTCAGCGCGACGCCTTGGGCTTGCTCGCATTTCAAATTGAATAACAAGCCGAGCTCTTTAAACAAGGCCCACAGCAGGATAGGTAAGGCTGTGCCTTCGCCATTGAGCTGGGCCAGCATGTGCTGCGCGCTATCTTGTTTATTATTCAGTAATGCATCCGTGAGTTGGAATACAGTGAAACGTGACTGATCCTCAAAATAGTGGCTCAGTTCATCGGCACTGACGGGATTTGTTGGGCTCAGGAGTTGCAGCAACTGCATGGCTTGATCGGCGGCCAGTAAATTGCCTTCATACAGCGAATGCAACATAGCGCGGGCATCAGGCTGCAGATTGAGCTTAAAGTGCTTGATGCGGCCATCGAGCCAGCGCATAAACTGATCGCCCTCTGGCGTGGCGCAGGGCAGATACATGCCATGGGCATCTAAGGTCTTAAACCATTTGCTGTTGGTTTGCTCGTTGGCGAGCTTTGGCCCTTCGATAATCAACAGCATATCGGGATTGGGCGTCTGCAATAGGGCTTGCAGTGTGCTTGAGCCTTCGGCACCGGGCTTAGATTGTGGAAGGGTTAACTCAATCAGACGCTTACTGGAAAACAGGCTCATGGCCTGCCATTCCTGAGTCAAGTCGTTCCAATTAAAGCCCGTCTCTTGAATGAGTTGGACTTTTTCATCGAAACCCTGACGTTTGGCAAATTGGCGGATCTGATCTTTGGTGGTTTCAATCAACCAAGGATCATCACCAAAAATCAGATAACAAGGAAATAACTGGTTAAGGTGGCGGGATAGTTGATCGGGATAGACTCTCATTTAGTAGATTATCCGCATTTAATTGATGACCCGCATTAATTCACCTCAGTACTGGCCATCGCTTGCAGAATACGATCCGCAGCTTGGATACGCATTTCCTTCGTCAGCAATTCCATTTCACGACTCTTTGCCAATGCGGTACGGGGATCGTCTAAGTAATCGCGGCGAATTTCAACCTTGAAAGGCTGCGCTTCTTTGCCCGGCAGTGCCACAGCAAATTCGACTAAATAAATCAGCTCATACTCGGCGACGTTACCTGTGGGGTACAAAGATAAGGTCGAGCGTTCTAGGGAGTCGGTGATTAACCTTAATACTGGAACGTCATCGGCGGCGTCGACAACTTGGATATTGTTCAAGCGCAGACGCTCTCGTACTAAACGGGTGAGTTCGCTGTATTCATCCGCGCTGCTCAAACTCAAATGATTGAGGACATCGGGGATTTGATAACTGCGTTGAAGCTTAAAACCGCAACCGGCGCTAGTCATAATCACTAGTGCCATGATTGCGAAGCATATGCGTTTGATTAGCATAGATTTCGCGGTTTCCTATTCGTTGTATACCTGCTGGCTTGAAGCGATAGCTTTGTTGGCGACTTTCAAGCAACCCAATCACTTAAAAAACTTAAGCTCATGGGCATATCTCAATTGCCGCCTTGCAGCCACTTCAATAACTTAGGGGATAGCTAGTTATTAGCAGCCGTTAGTTAGCCACTATGCTAAGCAGTTTGCCCGGCACATAGATCACTTTACGCACAGTCAGGCCGTCTAGGTATTTGATCACATGCTCATCACTCATGCCTAAGGCTTCTACTGATTCTTTATCAGCATCGGCTGCCACTGTGATTTTTGCGCGAACTTTACCGTTAACTTGCACAACGATGAGCTTGCTGTCTTCAACTAGCGCCGCTTCGTCAACGACTGGCCATTGGCTGTCTTCGATGTTGCTTGCATTGCCTAACTCGTTCCACAGGTTAAAGCTCACATGCGGAATGATAGGGTACAGCAAACGCACTATGGCCGATAAGGCTTCGCCGATAATGGCGTTGTCTTGACCTGTGGTTTGTGGCGCTTTTTGCAGATGGTTCATCAGTTCCATCACGGCGGCAACCGCAGTGTTAAACATCTGACGGCGGCCGATATCGTCGGTCACTTTAGCGATAGTCTTGTGGACTTCACGGCGCAGCGCTTTTTGGTCACTTGTTAACGTGCTGACATCTAAGGCTTCGCTGTTATCTTGGTTCACATGCTCGTTTGCCAATTTCCACAGACGTTTAATGAAGCGGTGTGCGCCTTCAACGCCAGACTCTTGCCATTCCAGAGTTAATTCTGGTGGTGAGGCGAACATCATAAATAGGCGAACGGTATCGGCGCCGTATTTTTCAACCATGACTTGAGGATCGATACCGTTGTTTTTCGACTTAGACATCTTGCTCATGCCGGTATAAACCAGCTCATTGCCGTCTTTGTCGATAGCCTTAGTAATGCGGCCCTTGTCGTCTTTTTCTGTGGTCGCTACATCTAAAGGAGAAACCCATACACGGGCGCCTTTTTCGTTGATGTAGTAGAAAGCATCGGCCAACACCATGCCTTGGGTCAGCAGTTGTTTGGCTGGCTCGTTAGAGTTAACCAGACCTGCATCACGTAGCAACTTGTGGAAGAAGCGGAAATATAACAAATGCATACACGCGTGTTCGATACCGCCAATGTATTGATCCACAGGTAGCCAGTAGTTGGCTTTAGCAGGATCTAACATTTCGTCTGCATGCGGGCTGCAGTAACGGGCGTAATACCAAGACGATTCCATAAAGGTATCGAAGGTATCGGTTTCGCGCAGCGCATCTTGACCGTTGACTTGGGTTTTTGCCCATTCTTTATCGGCCTTGATTGGGCTTTGAATACCGTCCATCACCACATCTTCTGGCAGCAATACTGGCAGTTGATCTGCTGGTGTTGGGATCACAGTGCCGTCGGCTAAGGTCACCATAGGGATGGGTGCGCCCCAATAACGCTGACGTGAAACACCCCAATCGCGTAGGCGATAGTTGACTTGGCGCTTGCCTTTACCTTCGGCGACTAACTTATTAGCGATGGCATTAAAGCCCGCTTCAAAGTCTAAACCGTCAAACTCACCCGAGTTAAACAGTACGCCTTTTTCGGTATAAGCGGCTTCGCTAATGTCGACGTCGCCATCAACAGGCTTGATCACAGCCTCAATTGCTAGACCATATTTTTTTGCAAATTCAAAGTCACGTTGGTCGTGGCCTGGAACTGACATCACAGCGCCTGTGCCATAGTTCATCAACACAAAGTTAGCTGCCCAAATCGGGACTTGCTTACCAGTGATAGGATGAATGGCGAAAAGCCCTGTAGCGACACCGCGTTTTTCCATTGTCGCGAGTTCGGCTTCTGATGTTGTGCTGTTTTTGCACTCATCGATAAAGGCGGCAAGCTCAGGATTCGTTTGCGCGGCGATTTCAGCTAATGGATGACCTGCGGCAATCGCCACATAGGTCACGCCCATTAAGGTATCTGGACGCGTGGTATAGATATCGAAGGTTTTATCGTGACCTGCGACGCCGAAGGTCATTTCCACACCTTCGCTGCGACCAATCCAGTTGCGCTGCATGGTCTTAACCTGTTCAGGCCAGCCATCTAAGGTATCGATATCGTTTAACAATTCTTCTGCATAGGCAGTGATCTTAATAAACCACTGTGGAATTTCTTTTTGTTCCACAGGGGTATCACAGCGCCAGCAGCAACCGTCTTGAACTTGCTCGTTCGCCAGTACGGTTTCATCGTTTGGACACCAGTTGACTGAAGCTGTCTTTTTGTAGACTAGGCCTTTCTCGTACAACTTAGTGAAGAACCATTGTTCCCAGCGATAATATTCAGGGGTACAAGTGGCGATTTCACGGCTCCAATCGTAACCAAAACCCAGCAATTTCAGCTGGTTCTTCATGTATTCTATGTTTTCATAGGTCCATGGCGCAGGCGCAGTCTTGTTGTTAATCGCGGCATTTTCTGCGGGCAAACCAAAGGAGTCCCAACCAATAGGCTGGAGCACGTTTTTGCCTTGAAGACGTTGAAAGCGTGCAACTACGTCACCTATGGTATAGTTGCGTACGTGTCCCATGTGGAGTCTGCCAGAAGGGTACGGAAACATCGAAAGGCAATAAAACTTTTCTTTGTTTGCGTCTTCAGTGACTTCGAAGGTTTTGTTGTCATGCCAGTGCTTTTGCACTAAGGCTTCAATTTCTGAGGGATTATATTGCTCTTGCATCACTCTATTTCCGGCAGTGCCGCCTATTATTTGATCTAACGCCATATCAGCGCGAGTAAGATCTGCATAGAATAAACTAGAAGCGATGCATTAAAAAGGTTCGTATGAAGGAGTATTGGTTATGAATGATAGAAGTAACGTGTTACTAGGACTGTATCAAGCCTTAATTACCGAAGTGAAAGCTCAATTTGCAGAAGATAACACGCTGACTGTAAAGAACTTATTTAACTCTGTCACTCAAGGTAAGGAGTTTTTACGTCTTAAACAACAGGCTGGAGAAGATGAGCTCGCTTTAGTAGAACAATTCTTAAAACGTGATATTACCAGTTTTCTTCGCGAGCAGAACGCCGATAGTCTGAGCCACAGCCAAACTGTGATTACTTTGGAGAATACGCTTTGGCATTGGTTGGGTGAAATAACCGATCGCAGCCAAGTGGAATGGCATGAATTAACGCAAGATTTTAAGCAAAATGGTTATTACAAAAGTGGCGACATAGTAAGTCAGGGCATCATGGTATGCACTAACTGTGGCAATGAAATGAGTATTGAATTTCCGAGTCCCATCCCAGATTGCCCAGAGTGTGATCACGAAGAATTTACCCGCGAGCCGCTAACGCCTTAGTCGCGTTACCGATCTTATTTCGTTAAAACGACGCATCTGCGTCGTTTTTTTTTGATCAATTAAACCGAAATCACCGCTATCTTAGTTAATCAGACAATATCAGCTGTTCGTACGACAGTAACTGAGGATTTGGCCACCGAAAGGCGCCAATAAGAATTCAGTGTGAATGGGTTTATGTTGTGTGTGTTCGTAACCTAAGGTGACCATACGTTTACTGAATTTGGCATGATTACCACGACCGGGATCGACCAAGACCACATCGCAAACCGGTTTAGCATGCTGCTCAATAAATTGTGACAACAGATCGGCATGTTCTTGTTCGTACAAGAGATCGCTACCAATGATCAGATCAAATAAGCCTAAATTCGTTTCTGCATCAGCCCAGCCAGTGCGCACAAACGGGATCGCCCGACCATGATTTAAATCGACATTCTGCTTAAGGAAATTTCCTGATTCTGGGTGATAGTCGGTTGCCGTGATATCGGCGTGCCTATGATTAAGCACTAGACTCGCGAGCCCAATGCCACAGCCCACTTCAAGAATACGTTTATTGCCAATCTTGTAGTCTGCCATGTGGTGCGAGAGCACTTGGCTCGATGGCCAGACTATGCCAAATAACGGCCAAGTTGCGGAGGAAATACCGAGCTTCTCGGCTTCGCCATCGATGTCGTCAAATTCCTGATTGTCTCTTAGGGTTCTGACATGAATATCGAGATCGCCAAACTCGTGGGTTTGGTAGCGCACGCGAAGCAGTGCCATAGAGTTGCCTTGATGTGTACCTTAGTTAAGGAACGAGGTAATGGTACCAATCATATTGGCTATGCAGACACAGTAACAGCAACAGTAACTATGATTGGTATAAGGCCACGTCTAATCGTTCACCTTAACGTGGAACGCGCAATCAGCCTAATCTATTCGCAGACAATTGCGGGATAACACAGGTTAACTGAGTGTCAGCCTAACAACCTTGGGCGTTGATATCATATAGCGGCGGGGTGTTGGCATCGCTGGCTTGGGTGTAGCGGAAATAGCATTGATCGTCATCTACTAAGGTATTGTTGTTAAGATCGTAACCTATGTAAGTGATATCAACGCCTTGATATTGAATGATGAGCTTATCATCTGAGGTGATCCAATTTTCCACATCGGTATTATCGAGGTAACCCCATTTCAATCTGGTATCGGGCGTGCCATCACCATTGAGGTCGATATCAATAATATCGTCGCGGCCTGCAACGGCTTGAATTCGCAGGCTGGGCATTTGGGTTTTTGAGTAGGCCAGTGTGTTGGCGGTTTTTACGCTGGCCTGTAATTGGCTCAGGGTTTGTACTCGAGCCTCTTTACTCAAACCGATAAATTTAGGCGCGGCAATCACTGCCAAGATCCCAAGTACAATAATCACCACGACCAGTTCAATCAAGGTAAAGCCAGCCGCATCTTGTTTATTGATTGGGTAATGCATGGTCTCGATCCTATTGCGCTTTTACACGTCGGCCAAAGCCGAGTAATACCAGTAAGCCACAGAGCAGCAGCAGGGGTGTTTGACCTAATTTTGCGAACCAAGTTTGGCCTGTCACCAAGGGAATGGTTGCGCTTAGCACACCTGTTTCAAACTGGGGTAAGGATGCTGTGATATTGCCATGTTCATCGACTACCGCAGTCACGCCATTGTTGGTTGCCCGCAACAAAGGGCGCCCCAATTCAACTGCGCGCATTTGGGCGATTTCCATATGTTGTAATGGGCCGTTTGAACTACCAAACCAAGCGTCATTTGAGACAGTTAACAGTATATCTGTCCCTTGATTAACGCTGTCGCGTAATTGCTCTGGGAAGGCAATTTCATAACAAATCGCGGGCGCGATTTTATGGCCTAGGGCACTTAGATTTGGCTGTTGATATTCGCCTCTGGCAAAGGAGGACATAGGCAAATTAAAGAAAGGCGCAATCGGGCGAAGTAGCGCTTCAAACGGCACAAACTCGCCAATCGGCAACAGATGATGTTTCTTAAATTGATTGCTACCATCGCCCTCATAGTCAGGGCCAGCTTGTTGTTTCTGATTATGATTACCAAGCACAATTAATGAATTATAAAACTCATTGTTTTGATGGCTGATAATGCCAGTGATGATTGACGTATGGTTTAGATTGGCGACTTTATTGGCGTTATCTAAAAAGTCCTGCACCATAGATTCTGGCGCGGGAACTGCCGCTTCTGGCCAAATAATGATATCGGCATCAAAATGTTCGCGGGATAAATCCATGTATTTTAATAGGGTCGGCCACAGGGCGTCGGGTTCCCACTTCATGCTTTGGGGAATATTGCCTTGCACCAGTGCCACTTTAACATTTTCACCCGTAGGATGAATGTCGGAAACCTTAGGTGCAGCCCAAACGGCCAGAATACTGAGCGGCAGTAAAAGCAGTAAACTCTTATAACGCTTAGTAAAACAAAGGGCTAATGCACCAGCGAGCATGGCCAGCACAAAGCTTAACCCTAGTGCGCCTATAATACTGGCAAGGGGTTTTAGCGGCCCTTGGGTTTGCGAGTAACCGGCCCATAACCAGGGGAAACCTGTCATCACCCAGCCACGAGCCCATTCGGTCAAGGTCCACAGGGCGGGGAAGAGGGCGAGATTACGCCAAAGGCTAAACGTGGTTTTGCCATTTTTACAGAGTGTTTTAGTTAACCAAGCCAGCGCTAAACCTGTTAGTGCCGGATATAAGGCTAAGTACAAAGCCAACAAGGCCATTAAGCCAACGGAGGCGATGAGCGGCATACCACCAAAGGTATCCATACTCACATGTACCCAGCTGATCCCTACGGCAAAACAGCCAAACCCAAAGCTTAACCAATAGTAAAAGCTCGCCTTAGCGTCAAGCGCTCGGCTATGCCAGAGGGCAATCGCCATGGCAAACGGATAGATTATCCAAATGGAATAGGGCGCAAATGAAAGCGCCGTACTGGCGCCAAGGGCAAATGCCAGTACGAGTCTCAAAGCACTAGGTCGGGACTTTTGTTGGGCAAAAGCCCGGATTTGTTTTAGCACGAGTGATTATTCTACGTCTTCGCCAGTATTAGGATCGGGGAGTTTAACTCTGAGTTGGATTAAACGCCTTGTGTCAGCATTGATAACTTTAAATTCGATGCCTTCAATGATGATGCTCTCGTTGCGTTCTGGCAGATGACCAAAGGCGTGTGAGACTAAGCCACCGACGGTATCAAACTCTTCATCGCTGAATTCAGTGTTGAATTCTTCGTTGAAATCTTCAATTGGCGTCAAGGCCTTAACCATATAAACCGTGTTGCCGACTTTGCGGATCTCGGTTTCTTCCGTGCTATCGTGGTCGAATTCGTCTTCAATCTCACCGACAATTTCTTCCAAAATATCTTCGATAGTCACCAGACCTGACACGCCGCCGTATTCATCGACCACAATCGCCATATGGTAGCGTTGTGAGCGAAATTCTTTTAGCAATACATCGACGCGTTTGCTTTCGGGTACAACCACAGCAGGACGGATCACCCGGTCCAGTGAGAAGGGCTCATCACTGTTGGAGAAACCGTAAGGGATCAAATCTTTAGCAAGCAAAATGCCTTCGATATGGTCTTTATCTTCGTTAACGACGGGGAAGCGCGAGTGACCTGAACCAATCACAGTGGCGAGTAATTCTTCGACCGAGTTGTCTATCTGGAGGGCGACAATTTGAGCTCTTGGGATCATGATATCCCGAACACGCATATCAGAAACGTCTAATACACCTTTTATCATCTCGCGGGTGTCTTGAGTGATCAGATCGCGCTGTTCTGCACCATCAATCACATCGACTAAATCTTCGCGATTTTGAGGTTCGCCCTGAAATAGCTGACTTACTCTATCAAACCAACCTTTCTTGTGGGCGTTCGTACTCGGGGGGATATCGTCACTCATAGTTTTCTCATTAGCTTTTGATAGGGATTATCTTAGCTAACTATTGTTCCTTATATGGGTCAGTAAAGCCTAAGCCTTCAATGAGTTGGGTCTCTAACGACTCCATCTCTTCAGCTTCTTCATCTTCGATGTGATCATACCCTAGCAGATGCAAGCAACCATGTACAACCATGTGTGCCCAGTGCGCTTCTAAGGTTTTTTGTTGCTCACGGGCTTCATTTTCAACGACTGCCGCGCAAATGACAAGATCTCCTAGTAAAGGAAGTTCAATTTCTGGCGGTGCCTCAAAGGGAAATGACAACACATTGGTCGGTTTGTCTTTGCCGCGGTAGGTGCTATTGAGCATCTGACTCTCGCGGCTGTCGACTATACGTATGGTTAATTCAGCTTCATCCATGCTATTGCCAATCGCGGTTGTGACCCAAAGGGCGAATTGCTCGTCCGTTGGCAACCAGTCGCAGGTGGTGGCATGTTGAATATCTAAAGCTAAATCAAGACTCATGTGCTGCTTCCTGTTGTTTCTGGTATTGGCTTTCTTTTTTGGCTTTTAAGGTTTGCTCTTTTAAATCAAAAGCCTCATAGGCTTCTACGATGCGAGCAACCACAGGGTGGCGCACGACGTCTTGGGAGACGAAAAAGTTAAAGCTGATTTCTTCTACTTGGCTTAACACTTCAATCGCGTGGCGTAGGCCGGACTTTTGATGTTTTGGCAAGTCGGTTTGCGTGATGTCGCCTGTGATCACCGCACGGGAATTAAAGCCGATACGGGTGAGGAACATCTTCATTTGCTCGATTGTGGTGTTTTGGCTTTCATCGAGAATAATAAAGGCATCGTTCAATGTGCGACCGCGCATATAGGCAAGCGGCGCCACTTCGATGACGTTTTTCTCAATTAAGCGTTCCACTTTTTCAAAGCCGAGCATTTCGAATAGTGCGTCATAGAGTGGACGTAAATAAGGGTCGACCTTTTGACTCAAATCACCGGGTAAGAAACCAAGTTTTTCACCCGCTTCTACCGCTGGGCGAGTCAGCAAAATACGGCGCACTTCTTGGCGTTCTAACGCATCCACTGCCGCTGCCACCGCAAGGTAGGTTTTGCCGGTTCCCGCTGGACCAATACCAAAGGTAATGTCGTGGCGCACAATATTGGCCACATATAGGCTTTGGTTTGGATTGCGTGGCTTAATGACGCCGCGGCGGGTTTTGATATTAATGCTGCTGTCGTCGCTCGCGTCTTCTTGCTCTAGGGCGATGGCTTCTTGAATGGCGATATGGACTTGTTCAGGCTCAAGATCGGGCGTGCTGCCTTTGACCGTTTGGGTCTCGATATAGAGTTCTTTGAGTAAGTTGTTGGCGCTTAAACAATTGCGTGGCAGTCCGGTGATCTGGAAATGATTGTTCTTGCGGACGATTTCAACGCCAACGCGACGTTCTATCTGCTTGATATTGTCATCGAATGGACCGCAAAGTGAAGCCAAACGGCGGGTTTCTGCGGGTTCGAGATACAGATTCATGGTAGTTAATTTACTGGACAAATAGCACTCCCAATAGCGAATAAGAAAGCAAGGTTGATGTCGCTAAACCCTTGCAAGATAATTTCAGTTTACGAGCCATGGCCGATAATTGCTAACGGAAAATAACAATTGCCTCGGTAGACTTAAACAAAAGTGCGTGAAAGCAAAAGGGCGACTAAGTCGCCCTTCTCTATATAGGTACTGTTTAAGCCGATTTAAAGCTTATGGCTTAAATTGCGTCACACCCAGTTCGTCATCTTGTTTGTGCTTAGCCAAAATATCCGATGGACGTAGGCTACGGCGTAGATCCATTTCATCTTCACCGCGGATAAACTTACCGCGCAGCGAGTTAGTGTAAACGTCGACGATTTCGACATCCACAAAGGTGCCAATGTGTTTTGGCTGACCTTCGAAGTTCACCACACGGTTGTTCTCGGTACGGCCACGCAGTTCCATTGGATTTTTAACCGATGGACCTTCAACCAGAATACGCTGCACTGTGCCCATCATATGGCGGCTGTAGCGCATGGCTTGCTGGGTGATGCGGTCTTGCAGAATCGCGAGACGTTGCTTTTTCTCTTCCATATCAACATCATCAGGTAAATCCGCCGCTGGCGTGCCCGGACGTGCGCTATAAATAAAGCTAAAGCTGTGGTCGAAACCTATGTCTTCAATCAACTTCATGGTGTCGGCAAAATCTTCTTTGGTTTCGCCTGGGAAGCCAATGATAAAGTCTGAGCTGATTTGAATGCCTTCACGGGCTTTACGCAGGCGGCGGATGATTGACTTATATTCAATCGCCATGTGACCGCGTTTCATCGCCGTGAGAATCCGATCAGAACCCGATTGTACTGGCAAGTGTAAGAAGCTCACTAGTTCAGGGGTATCTTCATAAACGTCGATAATATCCTGTGTAAATTCAATCGGGTGACTGGTCGTAAAGCGGATACGATCGATACCGTCGATAGCTGCCACAAAACGCAGTAATTCAGCAAAGGTACAGATGCCGTCATCGTGGGTTGCGCCGCGATAGGCATTGACGTTTTGGCCAAGCAGGTTCACTTCACGTACGCCTTGCTCAGCCAATTGGGCGATTTCAAGGATGATGTCGTCCGATGGACGGCTGACTTCTTCGCCGCGCGTATAAGGAACCACACAGAATGAACAGTATTTGCTGCAACCTTCCATGATAGACACGAACGCCGTTGGGCCTTCGGCGCGTGGCTCTGGCAGACGGTCGAATTTTTCGATTTCAGGGAAGCTGATATCGATAACCGCTTTGTCACCACGGCGCACTTGCTCGATCATCTCGGGCAGACGGTGCAACGTTTGTGGGCCAAAAATAATGTCGACACATTGGGCTCTGTCTTTAATGGCTTTGCCTTCTTGCGAAGCAACACAGCCGCCCACGCCAATAATCAAATTGGGATTTTTATCTTTAAGCGTCTTCCAGCGTCCTAGCTGATGGAACACTTTTTCCTGCGCTTTTTCACGGATTGAACAAGTGTTCAGCAGGAGAATGTCTGCCTCAGACGCTTCTTCAGTCAAGGTGTAGCCTTGGTATTCGCCTAACAGATCAGCCATCTTGGATGAGTCATACTCATTCATTTGACAGCCCCAAGTCTTGATATGGAGTTTCTTACTCATCAGTTGTGTCGCCCTAAGATGACCAATAAAAATAGCGCGGCATTTTACCTGCTGTTATGGCTGCTGACCAGCTTTGTCCACACTTTTACCTGTTGGCTTTTGCCGAGGGCGATACCCGTACAAATGCTAGGTTTTTATTACTGGCTTGTACTTGGGCGAGGTTAAGACGGTTAACATGCTGAGCTTTGGCCATTTCCATCAAGCTATTACGTGCTTGAATGCCGATGTCTTCACGAATTTCGAGTCGAAATGCGCTCAACATTTCCGTGGTATGTTGATATAAGGCATAATCGAGCGGGTCGCGATAGGTCACTGTGATGGTTTCAATGTTTGGGCTCGCGGCAGAGTTAGTTGCTGAGCTAGCCGCGATGGCTTGGCCTAGCGGTGCAATGCCTAATATGAGTGCAGTGCCCAATGTAAATGCTGTGCCTTGTGTAAGTGCGCTGCAAATTAATAAGCGACTGGCTATGGGTAAAAGAGTCAGTGTTTTCATGACATCCTCGCTAATTTATACGGTGGATTCACTTGTTAACTCGTCCAATACGGCTTAGGGCTAGGCGCTAGTTAAGTGAGAGTGTTCAGCACGGATAACGCCAGCCAAATTACAAAATCTCGATTAAGTGATTTTGGCTATGATGCCCGTGCCACTTGAGTTTAGTCAGTGTTGAAACGGGTAAATTTTGTCTTTGTAAGCAACTGTGAGCAGACGGGCTGATAGCAACATTTGCTCACGTTTGAGTGCTAAGAGACATACTTTTGATACAAAGTTCGTGGCTTTATCCTGCATCAGGTTTGGTCAATGCTGTCTGGGTAAAATAGCTGGCGCATAGACTTGCGCATAGATAGTGTAAAGACGTCGCTTGGGCAGCAATAAACATGGCAATAAAGGTGGTAACTAAGGTGGTAAGTAAGATGAGCCAAATTGATGAAGCAAGTGCACCGATGACATCTGATACAACTCATTCTGACGTGACCCATGTTGATGTGATTCATTCAGACGTCACTCATGTTAAAGGCACTCATGTTAAAGGCACTGAGTTCGATGTCATTCTCGTCGGCGGCGGTATGGTCGGTGCGGCGACAGCAATTGGATTAGCCCTGCAGGGCTTGCAAGTGGCGGTGATTGAATCATTTGCGCCAGAGGCTTATCAAGCCGAGCAGCCGTTAGATGTGCGAGTCTCGGCCATCAGTGTGGCCTCTGAAACGCTGCTTGAACGTCTTGGCGCCTTGGACTCACTGCTGAAAATGCGCAATGTGCCTTATCTTGGCTTAGAAACTTGGGAGCTTGATGGCTGCATCACCCAATTCCACAGCTCGCAAATTGGCGCTAGTCATTTAGGTCATATAGTTGAAAACCGTTTAATCCAACTTGCCCTGTGGCAACAGATGGCGCAATTGGCCGGCATCACTTTATATTGTCCCGATAAAGTGGCGGCATTTGCCCGTGAGAACGACAGTGTAAGTGTGCACTTACAATCGAATCATAAACTTAACGCTAAGTTATTGGTCGGTGCCGACGGTGCGCACTCGCAGGTGCGCCAATGGGCGGGGATTGGTATATCGGGTTGGGATTATGCTCAATCGGCAATGCTGATCAATATCCGCACCGCACAGGGCCAGCAAGATGTCACATGGCAGCAGTTTACGCCCAAAGGACCGCGTTCCTTATTACCTCTGCCCGGCAACAATGCTTCGCTGGTGTGGTACGACGACGCCAACCGAATAAAACAGTTAATGCAGCTTAACAACAAACAGTTGGCCGAACAGATACGTTTGCATTTCCCTGCACGCTTAGATGCCGATTTCACCGTTGAGAATAAAGGCAGTTTTGGCCTCACTCGTCGCCATGCACAGCGTTATTATAGTCAGAACGTGGTGATTTTAGGGGATGCCGCCCACACCATTAACCCGCTCGCAGGCCAAGGGGTGAATCTTGGGTTTAAGGATGTTGAAGCGTTTTTGGCGGTTATCAAGGATGCATTAGCCCAAGATAATATCTGGTGGTCGAATGAAGTGCTGGCCCAATATCAGCGCAAGCGCTATCGCGATAACCAACTGATGATGACGGCGATGGATTTGTTTTATGCAGGTTTTAGTAACGATATCCTGCCGCTTAAGCTGCTGCGTAATGGCGCGTTAAAGTTGGCAAACATCAATTCTCCGATCAAAAAGACCGTTCTTAAATATGCAATGGGGCTTAATTAATCCTATGTTGTTCTGCGTTCTGACTCAGTGCGATGACGTGGCATTTGTTGACTTGGGCTTTGAGTGCTAAAATGCCGCGTTTTTAGCAGCTATGGTCAGTTCAGTCGGCGCTCTGCGCGGCTGCCATCGACGAAATAACGATATTGAGTGTCATGAGCGAAATAAAATTAATAGTTGGTCTGGCTAACCCTGGTGCTGAATATGCGCACACTCGCCATAATGCGGGGGCTTGGTACGTATTAGAGTTGGCTCGAATTTGCGGCGTGACTTTAGTGGCCGACAGTAAGTATTTTGGTTTGACCGCCAGAGCCGTATTGCACGGTAAAGATGTCCGCTTATTGATCCCGACGACTTATATGAATTTAAGCGGTAAAGCGGTGGGTGCTTTGGCAAATTTTTTTCGTATCACGCCGGAAGAGATTCTGGTTGCTCACGATGAACTCGATTTGCCGCCCGGCGTGGCTAAGTTCAAGCTCGGTGGCGGCCATGGCGGCCACAATGGTTTGAAAGATATTATTGCTAAACTGGCTAACGATAAAAATTTCTACCGTTTACGCTTAGGTATCGGTCATCCCGGTGATAAAAACCAAGTGAGTGGTTACGTACTGGGAAAAGCACCTGCTAAAGAGCAAGAGCTTATCGATGCGGCGATAGATGAAGCCGTGCGTTCTACTGAGATTTTGTTTAAGCAAGACATGGTGAAAGCCATGAACAGATTACACTCCTTTAAAGCGGAGTAGGTTTTGCCTTTGGCGAGACTCAAGTTAATTAACTAATTAATTCAGTAATGTGCTGCCATAGGGCAGGACGACTAAACCTCGCTGATGAGTGTGACTTGTCAGCCAATAATCGAGAGAAAGGTAAGCATATGGGTTTTAAATGCGGCATTGTTGGTCTTCCTAACGTAGGTAAATCAACGCTTTTTAATGCGTTAACTAAGGCTGGCATCGAAGCGGCTAACTTCCCGTTTTGTACCATTGAACCTAACACAGGTGTTGTACCTGTGCCGGATCCACGTCTGGATGCGTTAGCTGCGATTGTGAATCCACAACGTGTGTTACCGACCACCATGGAATTCGTAGATATCGCAGGCCTCGTAGCCGGCGCATCTAAAGGCGAAGGCTTAGGTAACAAGTTCTTAGCTAACATCCGTGAAACCGATGCCATTGGTCACGTAGTGCGTTGTTTTGATGATGACAATATTGTTCACGTTGCTAACAAGGTTGATCCAGCTGGCGATATCGAAGTCATCAACACTGAATTAGCCTTAGCTGACTTAGACAGCTTAGAGCGCGCGGTTCAACGCCAGCAAAAACGTGCTAAAGGCGGCGATAAAGACGCTAAGTTTGAAGTGGAAGTATTAGAAAAAATGCGTCCAATTCTAGACGAAGCGAAAATGCTGCGCTCAATGGAATTATCTAAAGAAGAACTGGAAGCCGTTGCTTACCTTAACTTCTTAACCTTAAAACCGACCATGTATATTGCTAACGTGGCGGAAGATGGTTTTGAGAACAACCCACACTTAGACGCTGTTCGCGCCATTGCAGCGACAGAAAACGCTATCGTTGTTGCTGTGTGTGCTGCGATTGAATCTGAACTGGCTGAGATGGAAATCTCCGATCGCGATGAGTTTATGGCAGATCTGGGTATCGAAGAGCCTGGTTTAGATCGCGTTATTCGTGCTGGTTACCAATTACTGAATCTGCAAACTTATTTCACCGCAGGCGTGAAAGAAGTGCGTGCTTGGACTGTGCCAGTAGGTGCAAGTGCTCCACAAGCGGCGGGTGTTATCCATACCGATTTTGAACGCGGCTTTATTCGTGCACAAGTCATGTCCTATGAAGATTTTATTGCCCACAAAGGTGAAGCTGGCGCGAAAGAAGCCGGTAAGTTACGTGTGGAAGGTAAAACCTATATCGTTAAAGATGGCGATGTGATGCATTTCTTGTTTAATGTATAACAAGGATTATCCAAGAAGTCAGTCTCGATAAATTAAGCTAAGTACGAGCAATAGTGTGTTATTTAGCACATCTGTTGCTCACTTTGGTGAAGTAATAGCCGAACAGCTTAACCTAAGGGAAATAGCGAAAAAAAGCTGTTGACCTCGATACCTCGAATAAGCATAATACGCCCCGTTCCTCGCTGAGAGGGGCGCGTAATATCGAAGTGGCAATGTAGCTCAGCTGGTTAGAGCACAGCACTCATAATGCTGGGGTCGCAGGTTCAAGTCCCGCCATTGCTACCATTTTATTTAAGAAGCATATTCTTATATAAAATAGACGGCGATTTTACTCTAGCATTGATTGCTAGCATCTCTTCAAGATGTAAACACGAAGCTGTGCGGGAATGGTGAAATTGGTAGACACGCCAGATTTAGGTTCTGGTGCCGCAAGGTGTGAGAGTTCAAGTCTCTCTTCCCGTACCATTTTTAGAAACATCGGCGATAGCGGATGTTTGAAACAGAGTTAGTTGGGGTATCGCCAAGTGGTAAGGCACCGGGTTTTGATCTCGGCATTCCAAGGTTCGAATCCTTGTACCCCAGCCATTTTTTCTCAGTTTCCAAGTTGATTGGGGTATCGCCAAGTGGTAAGGCACCGGGTTTTGATCTCGGCATTCCAAGGTTCGAATCCTTGTACCCCAGCCATGGCAATGTAGCTCAGCTGGTTAGAGCACAGCACTCATAATGCTGGGGTCGCAGGTTCAAGTCCCGCCATTGCTACCATATTTAACTCTGTTAAAGTGATTTATCAGAGAAAAATCCAAAGCTGTTGAAAAAACAATTTTGGTACATTTTGATGCGGGAATGGTGAAATTGGTAGACACGCCAGATTTAGGTTCTGGTGCCGCGAGGTGTGAGAGTTCAAGTCTCTCTTCCCGTACCATCAAAATGCAATCTTCAGAAAGAAGATTAAACACAGTTTATTGGGGTATCGCCAAGTGGTAAGGCACCGGGTTTTGATCTCGGCATTCCAAGGTTCGAATCCTTGTACCCCAGCCAAAAGTTAAAAAGCCTGTCTTCGGACAGGCTTTTTGCTTTCTGGTTTTTCACTATATCCTTACTAATCGTTTTCACTCTCTATCTGCTTTCGCATTATTCGCAGTTTGGTTTCTTTCGCTTTCTTCGTTTAGCATTTCCCTTTTCCCTTTTCCCTTTTCTATCAATGTCCTTGCTATAGCTGGTTTGAATTTCTGTCGTTTGTTTTTATCAAGCCGTTTATAGGTTGGGTAACTCAATAATGATGTATTGGATTTTAAGTCGTCAGCAAGCTGAATAAGCCTTATCTGTTTAGTTCTGGGATTCAGAGAGTGGAGTGAAGCTTAGAGTTAGCAAGCACAACTAATCTTTGAGTGAGCATAAGCGCCAACATAAAAACCAGCGTAACGGCAGGCATAAGAAGCTGGGCTTGGATCAGAATGTCGAACTGGGGAATAGGCACTTTATAAGACGACAGTGAATACCACAGTGCCAGTTGATTAGGCACTGTGGTGATCTGTGTTATTGCTTTTTGACTTCTGGCACGACAGGCAGCGATTTTATTTCCGCTGGAACTGCTGGAACTGCTGGCATTGCAGGTGTGGCTACTTTTGCTGCCGCATCAGTGATCCTTGCTGGCAATACAGCATGCTCAGTGACAGCACTTTGAGCCGCGTTAACCTCACCGGTGGCGACTGCTTTAATGGGATTAGGTAACTGCTGCACTTGATTTGCGCCCGCTTCTAAGGCTTTTTGTTGTAACTTCTGCGGATCGGTATAGTCGGCTAATTCCTTCGGCCAACTTGGGACCAGCTTTTGCGCTTGATTACTGAATTGCTCAGAGATCACTAAGGGCGCGCCGCCCTTCATTAGCATCACTGCCATTTGGTTGGTGTCTGAGTTCCACACTAGACCGGCTTTTTCTGCCATCTCAGGTACAGGAGTATAAGTTGACACTAAATAAATAAGTGGACCTTCCTGCTGGATCTTATCGGCCGTTTTGAGCAGCGACAGAGTGGTATCGTAATTTTTACCCAGCAATTCCTGCATACGGTTTTTGATGAGTGGCTGTTCGAATAAGCCGACATCATTTGGATCTAAACCGACCAGGGGTTTGAGCAGGGCCCACATTAGTTGACCTTGGGGTGACATTAATAAGAGTGGAGCAACACAGGCGTTGAGCATTAACGCGAGCCACAGAATATGCAAGCAGCGCATTTTTTTGAGCAGAGATGTACTCAAGATGATATTTCCTTGGGAGTACCAGCAAGTCGCCGGCGGCGGATTGTAGCCGATTGTAATGAGGTAAACGAGAGGGGGGCGTAAAGTAAATTTTATCCCAAAAAGTTAGCATGAATGTTGGATTTTATCCCTATGAATCTAATGAGTCTTTACAGATGATACCGTAAATAACTTGCTGCTAATTTAATCAAAGATAATGGCTTTGCGTGTTAAATGCAGAATTGTCTGTAAGCGGTTTATTTTTCAGTCTTATTCTTCAATCCTATATTTCAGCTTCTTTTGCAGTATTGAATATGTAAAGTTTGTAAACTTTGTTCTATTTGATAATCGATCTCATTTAATCTAGCACATTAAATTAGTTTAATGCAGCTCATTTCAGTCTTAGGCTGCATAGGGAAAGCCGATTCTGGAGGTATTTCTCTTCGGGTTGCTTTTGAGAGTGCACCATTGAAATTAAGAGTCAGTAAGTCGTCTTTGTCCTTTGCTCGAATTATCCATGTATATGTGTCTATGGCGTTGTTGCTGCTGATGCTGTTTTTTGCGGTGACAGGCATAACGTTAAATCACCCTAATTGGTTTTCTCAAGCGGATCAGGAACCTAAACGGGAGCAAGTGCCCATCCCTGCCTATTTATTACCCGTTGATACACAAGATGCCCAGTGGCGCTTGGCAACGGGCCATTGGCTGAAAAGTGAATGGGCGATGGATATGGCCACTGCTGACATAGATGAAGACGAAATTAGCTTAGTCAGCAAAGGGCCTGGCACTTACCGCAGCCTGACGTTGGACCTGCTCGACGGCCAAGCCTATGTCGAAACCTTAGAGTACGGTGTCGTAGCCGTAGTGAATGACTTGCATAAGGGCCGTAACACAGGCACTGCATGGGCTTGGATACTCGATCTTAGCGCCGTGCTGATTATTTTATTTTCGCTTACTGGGGCTTACTTATTATTGCCTCAAACCAAGCGCCTCAAAAAGTCATTGTTATACATGGTACTTGTCAGCGGTAGTTGCGGACTTGTGTATGTTTATTTCGTTCCATAAGGAGTGTAGACCGAGTATGCGTCATCTTATTCGTACCATTGCGGTGAGTGCTTTGTTTGTGAGTTCAGCTGCGTTTGCGGCGCCACAAATGACTGTCGATTTAACTTTACCTGAAATTACCGAAGGCCAATATCACAGACCCTATGTGGCCGTGTGGGTTGAAAATACCCAAGGGCAACCGGTAAAAACCTTAAGCCTTTGGGTTTGGGATGAAGGCCATAAATGGCTTAAAGACATCCGTCGTTGGTGGCGTAAAGCGGGTCGTGACGATATGAGTTTTGTTGATGGTATTGCATCTGCCACACGCCCTGCGGGTCATTACAAAATCGATTGGGATTTAAAAGATGAGGCAGGCAAAGCGCTGGAACCTGCTCGTTACACTGTGTTTATTGAAGTGGTGCGTGAGCATGGCGGTCGCGATCTCGTGCGACAAAACATCGATTTAGCTGCGGGGGACTTCTCAGTGCAGTTACCCGCCACCACTGAAACCGGCGTTATCGACATACGCTTAAGCGGCATGGCTCGCTGAGCCTGCTGCTGAATATATTGCCCGTACATTACTCGTTAAACTTAAGGAAAAGGCATGAAATTACGTCTTATTGCATTACTTAGCACACTTTGTATTAGCCCGTTGGCAAGCAGCCACGACAGATGGATTTTACCTAGCCACTTTAACGTCTCGGCCGAAAGCCAAGAAGCAGTGTGGATAACCTCTGATGTGTCTGCCAGCAATCAAGTGTTTATGATGGATAAACCTTTCAGCGCCAGTGATGTGCGTGTGTTACTGCCTAATGGTGAGTCAAGCTCTCCAAGCTCAAGTTATACTGGCGGCCGTAAGTCGGTATTTGATGTGCAGTTAATGCAAGATGGCACGTATAAGTTCGAGAAAGAAGTCACGCCGCGTTATTTCTCCCGCTATAAAGTGAAAGGTAAAGAAGGCTTTGTCCGCAGTCGTTTAGATAAAAAAGCGACCGCAGCTGTCATGCCAAAGGGCGCCTCTGAATTAGAAGGTTCTTTAAATGTATCGCGGGTGGAAACCTACGTAACCCGAAATAAGCCGACGGATAAGGTTTTGGCTCCTAAGGGGGAGTACTTGGAACTAGTCCCTGTAACCCATCCAGCGGATATCGTTGAAAATGAACCCGCCACATTGCAGTTTGTTTATGACGGCAAACCCGTTGCAGGTGTGAGTGTTGCGATCATGAAAGACGGTAGCCTATACCGAAACAAGCCTGAAGAAATCGCTTTAACCTCAGATAAAGACGGTAACGTGGCCATGACCTTGCCTGCGGCAGGACGTTATCTTTTACATGCATCTATTGAACGTCCAAGCTCAGACACATCCCTTGCCGATAAAACCGTCAGTGAGATTTTCCTTACGTTTGAAGCTGGACTTGAATAGGATTCAGTCTTCCGCTCAAGTGAGTAAGCGTTATAAGTGACTCGTTATAAATGATTTAGCGTTATAAATGACGTAGCGTTCACAATTAAATGCCCACAACCTCTACGGCGAGTGGGCATTTTTATCTTCAAAACCCTTTATCTATACGGCTATTAATCAATGCAGCCACTATGATTCTATTTGGCTCGCGGATTTAGATTTCATTGCTGGTAACTCTGCTTAAGGTTGGGTAAGCTGCGTCAATGCATTGTTCTTGATGCATCAAAGGCGCATAACGATTAGAATAGCGCAATTCCACCCTCATTTGACTGTGTCGACCTTAGCGTTGGCACGGGTTGCTTTTGTTTTAAAGGAGACGAAAGAAGTTATGACTAAGGTTCCTATGACAGTTGTCGGTGCAGAACAGCTGCGTAAAGAGTTAGATATTCTCAAGTTTGACCGTCGCCCTAAGATCACTGAAGCGATTGCCTCTGCGAGAGAGCTAGGCGACCTGAAAGAAAACGCGGAATACCATGCGGCTCGTGAAGACCAAGGTATTTGTGAAGCACGTATCCGTGATATTGAAGGTAAGTTATCTAACGCGCAAATTATCGACGTCACTAAGATGGTGAACAACGGTCGTATTATTTTTGGCGCCACTGTGACTATTTTAAATCTCGATACCGACGTTGAAGTGACTTATCGCATAGTCGGCGATGATGAAGCGAATATTAAAGAAAACCTGATTTCAGTGAACTCACCGATAGCCCGTGGCTTAGTGGGTAAAAATGAAGGTGATGAAGTGTCGATTACCACACCTGGTGGCATGACAGATTACGAAATCATCTCAGTACAGTATTTATAATCAGTAAATCGATTTAGCTATAGAGTCTGCTAAATCGTGCCGAGAGTGTGATTCTCGCTCGTTCTAAAACCGCCCTAGGGCGGTTTTTTGTTATCTGCTAATTGAGTTTGTATGCGTGTTTAGGATTGCACTTTGCGTTCGAACTTAAGGTTTAGCCAAGGATGGAGAAGGCGCTTCAGGGTTGAACTTGAAAGATGGATAAAGATTAATTTGTCTCTTGGTGCACTTTTACTTAAGCTTCAATTCTAGCTTTATCATAAAGTTTCATCAGAATTAACTCAGTATTGTGTAATTGATTTAGCGCGAGTTTCGCTTTATAAACCCACAGCTAAGTATTAAAAGCTAAGCGTGACTGGGTTTATCTTTCGTTTTATAAGAGGGAACGCTTTGGTAAAACATTGGCGTACAGGATTGATGTTAGTTTGCGTGGCGATCATGTTGATCGCGCACTCGGCTAGCTATACGCCAAAAACCTCAGTACAACGCAGTGATGCCACTCGCCATTATGCTCAGAAACACACAGCTCTGAAGCAAACGGCTCAGATGAACACTGTGAGTCTTGATAGCTCAACTCCCCATGCAAAGCCAAGCACTGAGCCTCAAAGCTTGTCCGATGCCGACGCTATCACCCAAGACAATGCACAGCTCAATGCCCAATCTAATGTACAGTCTGATGCGCAAACCGTTGAAAGTTGCGGCTCATTGCATACTCATGATGCCAATCGCATCAATTCAGACTCAGCATCCCAGCCAGCACCTTGTCCAAGCTCTGATTACGTGAGTCATTCGGACGACTTAAATTTTGCCCCAATAAATTCGCCGCGCTTTATCAGTCTTGCCCAGCACGATGTGCGTGAGGTGAAGCCGGTATATGTACTCGCGTTAGACTTCACCGCCGAACCTACACTCAATGTCGTTGAACCGACCGATCTGGATATCGCATCAGATTGGACCCTTTCTGCCGTATCTTCCCCCGCTCGAATTTCGGGTTGGAAAGTCTCAAATCTTCAATATCGATTTAGCCAACAAGCCGCTTAACCCGCCTATTTAGGTGTGCTATCGACAGGAGTCCACTCCCGTTGAACTTGCATGCCATTGCATTTTTGTTCTCACCGAAACCATCTCTATCGCGGCTACATTCGCTGTGATGACTTGAGTCTAACTGGCTAGATTTGCTGGTGCTCAATGATAGGTTTCGGACTGATATCAATATGTTCGCTTAGCTTTTGATTTAAAAGTTAGGTGATAAATAGCGAGTTAATCCCATGGAAAGAAAACCTAATAAACGGCTGCTAAATCACTATTCAGCTTGGAAATATATAGTCCTTATCGTCACCATCATAGTGATGTTATTCAGTGCCTTGCCAACATTTTATGGTGAGGATGCCGCGGTGCAAGTGGGCGCTAAGGCGGGGTTAACACTCACGCCCGTAGCCCTTAGAGATAAGCTGCAAGCTGAAGGCGTGACGGTAAAACGCATCGACCAAAAAAATGGTGAAACCTTAATTGTCCTCGATGCGGATAACCAACAAACCTTAGTCAAAACCTTGGTTTCGTCTATGGTGACAGAGCCCAAAGAGTTGACCTTATCCCTTGCCAGTGCCGCGCCGAGTTGGTTGCAAAACTTAGGTTTTCAGCCGATTAAACTAGGGCTCGACTTACGTGGTGGGGTGCAGTTTCTACTCGATGTGGATGTTGATCCTGTGTATCAAACTCAGGGTGAGGCGTTAGTTGATTCGCTACGCCAATTCATCCGTGAGCAGAAGATCCGTGGCGCCAGCGTCTATTTGGATCAAACTAACCAGTTAAACCTGACGCTGCCCGATAATGACGCCCGCGCCGCCGTGCGTCAGATGATGAAACAGTCCTATCCAAATTGGCAATTATCCAATACCGATGGCGCGGGTTTACAGATTAAGTTGAGCCAAGAGGAACAAACTAAACTGCGTAATTTGACTGTGCAGCAAAACTTGCAAGTTATGCGCAGTCGTATTGAAGAACTTGGCATCACAGAAGCCTTAGTGCAGCGCCAAGGCGATCATCGAATTCGGATTGAGTTGCCTGGCGTGCAAGATCCTGCAGCCGCGAAAAACGTCATTGGTGCTACAGCGAGTCTGGCTTTTTTCGAGGTGAAAGAGTCAGGCTCTGTGAATGCCATGGTGCTTAACGACAAGTCGGGTAAGCCTATTTATGTGAGCCGCACGCCTGTGCTGGGTGGCGATCACATTGTCGATGCCAGAGCGAGTTTAGGTGAGATGGGCATGGCCGAGGTGAACATTAACCTCGACCGTGTCGGTGGGCAGAAAATGTCTGAGTTCTCCCGAACCAATATCGGCAAACCTATGGCGACGTCTTACAGCGAATACAGCCGTGATGAACAAGGTAAGGCTAAGCAAACTCAAGAGATTATCAGCGTCGCGACCATTCAATCCCAGCTTGGAGACCGCTTCCGCATCACTGGCGCTGGCACCTATCAAGAAGCGCAGCAATTAGCCCTGTTACTGAGAGCGGGCTCTATGACGGCGCCCGTGACGATTGTGGAAGAGCGCACCATTGGCCCAACGCTAGGTGCTGAAAACATTGAAAACGGTTTTGCAGCGCTTGGTCTAGGCATGGGCATTACCTTGTTGTTTATGGCGCTTTGGTATCGCCGTCTCGGTTGGGTGGCGAATATTGCGCTGATTTCTAACATGGTGATCTTGTTCGGCCTACTGGCGCTTATTCCTGGTGCTGTGTTGACCTTACCCGGTATTGCTGGCTTGGTGTTAACAGTTGGTATGGCCGTCGATACCAACGTGCTGATTTTTGAGCGAATAAAAGACAAGTTAAAAGAAGGACGCAGTTTTGCGCTGGCAATTGATACGGGGTTTGATAGTGCGTTTTCGACCATTTTCGACGCTAACTTCACCACTATGATCACGGCTGTCGTGCTGTATTCCATCGGTAATGGCCCAATTCAAGGTTTCGCCTTGACCTTAGGTCTAGGTCTGTTGACCAGCATGTTTACCGGTATTTTTGCTTCAAGAGCCTTGATTAACTTAGTTTACGGACGTGATGCTAGTCGTCATGTGAGGGTATAACCATGAAAAATATTAATCTAACAAAATGGCGTTATGTCTCCAGTGCTATCTCAATTTTATTGATGATAACGTCATTAGCCATCATAGGTGTAAAGGGTTTTAACTGGGGATTAGACTTTACCGGTGGTGTGGTGACTGAAGTTCAGCTCGATAGAAAAATCACCAGCAGTGAGTTACAACCTTTGCTTAACGCTGCCTATCAGCAGGAAGTCTCTGTGATCTCGGCCAGTGAGCCGGGCCGTTGGGTATTACGCTATGGTGATTTAAAGAGTGCTGATACTGAGCAAAGCAATGTCGATATTCAGCAGGCATTAGCGCCACTTAACTCTGAAGTGCAAGTCCTTAACAGCAGCGTTGTTGGGCCGCAGATTGGTCAAGAACTGGCGGAGCAGGGTGGGTTAGCGCTGTTAGTCGCTATGCTGTGTATTTTAGGCTATTTAAGTTATCGCTTCGAGTGGCGACTCGCATCGGGCGCTTTGTTTGCGCTAGTGCACGACGTTGTGTTCGTACTGGCATTTTTTGCGCTGACGCAGATGGAGTTTAATTTAACGGTACTGGCGGCTGTGCTGGCGATTTTAGGCTATTCGTTAAATGACTCGATCATTATTGCCGACCGTATTCGTGAATTATTGATTGCTAAGCCAAAGCTTGCGATTCAAGAAATTAATAACCAAGCGATTGTGGCGACATTCTCCCGTACTATGGTGACGTCAGGGACAACATTAATGACGGTCGGTGCGCTGTGGATCATGGGCGGTGGGCCGCTGGAAGGATTCTCGATAGCGATGTTTATCGGTATTTTAACCGGGACATTCTCATCGATTTCTGTTGGCACCTCATTGCCTGAATTGTTAGGTTTAACGCCTGAGCATTATAAGGAACAAGTGATTTCTGATACGCCTTAGTGCTTTATTTTAATTTTTAGTAAAAACAAAGAGGCCACTCAATTGAGTGGCCTCTTTGTTAACACAATAAAAATCAAGAAAAATTACTTTGCCTTTGGCAAAGCAATCTTCATTTCTGGTGATTGACGATAAATCACCAGAATATGACCAATAAGTTGCACTTTTGCGGATTGAGTTTCACGTACTATGGCATCAACGATGGCATTTTTTAGCTCTCTGTCGGCAGAGGCTACTTTCACTTTAATCAATTCATGATAAGCGAGTGCGCTTTCAATTTCAGCGAGTACACCTTCAGTCAATCCATTGGCACCAAGCAGCACCACTGGCTTTAGCGGATGCGCTAGACCTTTTAAATGCTGTTTTTGTTTGGTTGTTAAGTTCATTTCTACCAACTTTTGCTGAGTTACTGTTGAAAAACGGCTATTCTACCCTTATATAGCCTTTGTGTAACTCTCAATTGTTGCGGATTTTAAATGTCAGGTATAAAACGTACGGCCAGTTCTAATCGCTGGATGCTAGAACACTTTGATGATCACTATGTCAAACTCGCCCAAAAAATGGGCTTGCGATCTCGCGCTGCGTTTAAGCTTGAGGAGATCCAGCAAAAGGATCAACTGATTCGCCCAGGCATGACTGTGGTTGATCTCGGTGCTGCTCCGGGAGGTTGGTCTCAAGTGGCAGTTAAATTAGCGGGAGATAGAGGTAAAGTCATCGCCTGTGACATTTTGCCTATGGATCCCATCGTCGGGGTAGACTTTCTGCAAGGGGATTTTCGTGAAGATAAAGTCCTTCAAGCATTACTTACTCGCGTCGGTGATGCTAAGGTTGACGTTGTGTTGTCTGATATGGCGCCCAACATGAGTGGTTCAGATAGTGTTGATCAACCCCGTGCCATGTATTTAGTGGAGTTGGCGTTAGATATGTGCCATCAAGTATTGGCTCCTAATGGCTGTTTTGCGGTAAAAGTCTTTCAGGGGGAGGGCTTTGACGAATACATGAAAGCGGTAAAAGCAGTGTTTAAAGTCGTTAAAACACGTAAACCAGACTCTTCACGAGCGCGTTCCCGTGAAGTCTATCTTGTGGCGACTGGGTACAAGTTGTAGTAACCTAGCGTTAATAATCGCAAGACTTAATGAGGTCTAGTAATTTGAGTGACATGGCAAAAAATCTAATACTCTGGGTTGTCATCGCCGTTGTGCTGATGTCAGTGTTTCAGGGTTACTCCCCCTCTTCTTCGTCATCGCAGAAGATGGATTATTCTACCTTCTTAGATAATGTCCGTGATGGGCAGGTCGCTACTGTTGAAGTTAAAAGCGACCAACGTACTATTGAAGGTGCTAAGCGAACGGGTGAAAAGTTCACAACTATCATGCCGTTATATGACCAAGATTTAATTAATGATCTTGATCGTAAAGGCATCACCATGAAGGGCCAAGAAGCCGAAGAATCTGGGTTCCTAACCCAAATCTTCATCTCTTGGTTCCCTATGTTATTGCTTATCGGGGTATGGATTTTCTTCATGCGCCAGATGCAAGGCGGCGGTGGCAAAGGCGCGATGTCCTTTGGTAAGAGCAAAGCCAAGCTGATGAGCGAGGATCAGATTAAAACGACGTTTGCCGATGTTGCTGGTTGTGACGAAGCAAAAGAAGAAGTGAAAGAGTTAGTTGATTATCTGCGTGACCCAACTAAATTCCAAAAATTGGGCGGCCGTATTCCAACGGGCGTGCTGATGGTGGGTCCTCCAGGTACAGGTAAAACCTTGCTGGCGAAAGCCATTGCGGGAGAATCTAAAGTACCTTTCTTCACTATCTCGGGTTCTGATTTCGTTGAAATGTTTGTTGGTGTTGGTGCATCCCGTGTGCGTGACATGTTCGAACAGGCGAAAAAATCTGCACCTTGTATCATCTTTATCGATGAAATCGATGCGGTCGGTCGTCAACGCGGCGCGGGTTTAGGCGGTGGTCATGATGAACGTGAGCAAACACTGAACCAAATGCTGGTTGAGATGGACGGCTTCGAAGGTAATGAAGGCGTTATCGTTATCGCGGCAACTAACCGTCCAGACGTACTCGATTCAGCACTGCTGCGTCCAGGTCGTTTTGACCGTCAAGTGGTTGTTGGTTTGCCTGATGTGCGTGGTCGTGAGCAGATTTTGAAAGTGCATATGCGTAAAGTGCCGCTTTCTGAAGATGTCAAAGCAAGCGTGATTGCCCGTGGTACGCCAGGTTTCTCCGGTGCTGACTTAGCTAACTTAGTGAACGAAGCGGCCCTGTTTGCGGCTCGTGGAAATCGCCGAGTTGTGGGCATGGAAGAATTTGAGCGTGCTAAAGATAAAATCATGATGGGTGCTGAGCGCCGTTCTATGGTGATGTCTGAAGCTGAAAAAGAAATGACGGCTTACCACGAAGCGGGCCATGCAATTGTAGGTTGTTTAGTACCAGAGCACGATCCTGTGCACAAGGTCACTATCATTCCTCGCGGCCGCGCACTGGGCGTGACTTTCTTCTTACCTGAAGCTGACTCAGTAAGTCAGAGCCGTCGTAAGTTAGAAAGCCAAATTTCAGTCGCCTACGGCGGTCGTTTAGCAGAAGAGCTTATCTACGGTACTGAAAAGGTGTCGACTGGCGCATCACAGGACATCAAATACGCGACCTCTATTGCGCGTAACATGGTGACTCAGTGGGGCTTCTCGGACAAGCTAGGTCCATTACTGTATGCCGAAGAAGACGGTGAAGTGTTCTTAGGTCGCAGCATGGGTAAAGCCAAAGCCATGTCCGATGAAACTGCAACTATCATCGACGCTGAAGTGAAAGTCTTTATCGACAAGAACTACGCGAGAGCGAGACAGATATTGACCGATAACCTCGATATTCTGCACTCGATGAAAGAAGCTCTAATGAAGTATGAAACCATTGATTCACTTCAAATTGACGATTTAATGAAGCGTCGTGAAGTGCGCCAACCTGCCGATTGGCAAGTGGATGACCATGGTTCTAACGACAAAGGCAGCGGTCATGGTGAACCAGCTGAGAAAGCTGAAGATACTGTGACTACAGCGTCTGCTGAACCAGACTTGAAAGAGCCTGATGAATCACCTGCTAAGTAATTTGTTGTGAGATAAAAGAAAACCCCGTAAAGGGGTTTTCTTGTTTTATCTTGTTAGCAATTTGACTGCGCTGTCATTTATCCACTTTGCCATTACTGATATTTCGCCTTTGACATCAGTCACCTTAGATAGAAAGTGAAGGCTAAAACTAATGACGCTAGTTATACCTATAGGTAAAATCGTAAGTGTTCGTATTACTGGAGTAAATGCGTGTTTGAACTGATTGCTGGCACTAAACGCCTCGCGTTATCTTCGCCCATTGTGATGGGCATTCTGAATGTCACTCCCGATTCCTTTTCCGACGGTGGTCAATATTCTTCCTATGAACTTGCCTGTCAGCATGCCGATGACATGGTGGCTCAAGGCGCGGGGATGATAGACATTGGTGGAGAGTCGACAAGGCCCGGCGCCGCCGAGGTGAGCCTAGCCGATGAACTTGCGCGGGTGATCCCGTTAGTAAAATATGTGGCGACGCACCATGATGTGTGGATTTCGGTAGATACCAGTAAAGCTGAAGTGATGCGTCAAGCTGTCGCTGCGGGTGCACACCTGATTAATGATGTGCGTGCCTTGATGGAACCTGGTGCGCTCGAAGCCGCCGCAGAGTTGCACGTCCCAATATGTTTAATGCATATGCAGGGTGAGCCGAAGAACATGCAGTCTTCGCCAACTTATTATGATGTTATTGAAGAAGTTTCTGGCTTTTTAACCGAGCGGATTGACGCTTGCTTACAAGCTGGGATCCCCCGTGAATTACTCATCCTCGATCCGGGATTTGGCTTTGGTAAAAGCTTAGAACATAACTATGAATTACTGGCAAAGCTCGATTCTTTTACCAAGTTTGATTTACCCGTATTGATAGGATTGTCTCGTAAGAGCATGATAGGGAACCTCTTAGCAAAACCGACCTCAGAGCGTCTTGCTGGGAGCCTTGCTGGCGCTATGATAGCGGCCCAAAAGGGAGCTCATATCATTCGCGTGCATGATGTTGCTGAAACTGTGGATATGCTCAAGGTGTTACAAGCGACACAAGCGTATTTTTAAGCATCGTTATGCTCTCGTTAAGCATTTAATTAATATTATGATCCCAAATCATTGGGACACATTTGAGTTTGTGGGGCGATATGAAAGAACGTAAATTTTTTGGAACTGACGGTATTCGGGGAAAGGTCGGTTCAGGTCAAATGACGCCTGAGCTTGCACTGAAATTAGGTTGGGCAGCGGGTCGCGTATTATCCCGCAGTGGTACCAAAAAGGTGATCATAGGTAAAGATACCCGTATTTCAGGTTATATGTTTGAGTCGGCATTAGAAGCGGGTCTTTCTGCCGCAGGTCTTAATGTGATGTTAATGGGGCCTATGCCCACGCCCGCAGTCGCCTATTTGACGCGTACGTTTCGCGCCGAAGCTGGGGTGGTGATCAGCGCATCACACAATCCTTATTACGATAACGGCATTAAATTTTTCTCGACCGACGGCAGTAAGTTAGACGATAACTTAGAGCTAGAAATTGAAGCCGAACTTGAAAAGCCACTCGTTTGCGTTGAATCACATCTGCTTGGCAAAGTGTCGCGCATTGAAGATGCCCGTGGCCGTTATATCGAGTATTGTAAAGGTAATTTCCCTGCAGAGCACACGTTAACTGGGCTAAAAATTGTGGTCGATTGTGCCCATGGCGCAACTTATCACATAGCACCAGCTGTGTTTCGAGAGTTAGGCGCCGAGGTGATTGCCATTGGTGATAAGCCTAACGGGATGAACATCAATGATAAAGTGGGCGCAACGTCCATGGGCAAGATTTGTGAAACCGTTTTGGCCGAAAGTGCCGATTTAGGTATCGCGCTCGACGGCGATGGTGACCGCATTATGATGGTTAACAGCAAAGGCGAAGTCATCGACGGCGACCAGATTTTATATATTCTTGCCTGTGATGCGAAATCTCGCGGCGTATTGCGCGGTGGTGTGGTCGGCACCTTGATGTCGAATCTTGGGCTTGATTTAGCCTTGCAAGCACTAGATATTCCCTTTGCGCGTTCAAAAGTGGGCGACCGCTATGTGATGGAGTTACTGAAAGAACTCGATTGGCGCATCGGTGGCGAGAATTCAGGGCATATCCTTAATCTTGACCACGGCACAACCGGTGATGGTATTGTCGCGGGGATTTTAGTGTTAGCGGCCATGCGTCGCCAAAATGCCACGCTAGAAGAACTGACTTCGGCGATGGAAATGTTGCCACAGGTGTTAGTCAATGTGCGCTTTGAGGGCGAGCATGACCCACTCAAGTCAGATAAAGTAAAAGCGGCGCAGGCAAAGGTTGAATCTGAGCTTGGGGTGCGTGGTCGAGTACTATTACGTAAGTCAGGTACTGAACCTTTGATCCGTGTCATGGTAGAAGGTGACGATCATAGTGCAGTATTGGCGCACGCAAATTTGATTGCGGATGCCGTAAAATCGGCAAGCTAATATTTGCCTATTTTGTAATGAGTGCGGCTGATACCAATTTAAAATTAAGGTGTTAGCTGCACAAATGAACAGAAATCAGCTTTGGCGTGTAAAAAATAAGCATTCCAACCTGATATCTGAAAAAATTCGAATTTAGCTATTGTAACTTAATAAGTGGTTCGCTATTATTCACGCCGCTTTCAGAGGAGACAGTGATGGCACTCAGACGTCCTATGGTAGCTGGCAATTGGAAGATGAACGGCAGTGCGGCATTAGCCCAAGAGTTGTTCAAAAAATTTGCCTATAAGCTCCAAAATGATTCAGCTGAAGTGGTTTTATGCCCGCCTTCTATCTATCTAGAGAGCGTTAGGCAACTGCTAGAAGCAAACAAGGAAGCGTTAGACGGTTCACTTGTTAGGATGGGCGCACAAAACCTAAGTCAACACGACTTTGGCGCTTATACCGGAGAAGTTTCAGGTCAGATGCTCAAAGATTCAGGATGTCGATATGTGATTATCGGACATTCAGAACGTCGCCGTATGTACGGAGAGACGAGTAATATCGTAGCGGAGAAATTCGCCGCTGCACAAAAGCATGGCTTAACTCCCATTTTATGTGTGGGTGAGTCAGGTCCAGCACGTGAAGCAAGACGCACCTTTGAGGTGATTGCGGAAGAGTTGGATATAGTGATCCAGAAAAACGGCACTATGGCTTTTGATAACGCCATTATCGCCTACGAGCCACTTTGGGCTGTAGGGACAGGTAAAAGCGCTACACCAGAGCAGGCACAAGAAGTTCATGCGTTTATTCGCAAACGCCTATCTGAAGTGTCTCCGTTTATCGGAGAAAATATCAGGATTCTCTACGGTGGTAGTGTAACACCGAGTAATGCTGCAGATTTATTTGCCCAACCTGATGTTGATGGTGGACTGATTGGCGGTGCTAGCTTAAACTCTAGCGAGTTTTTAAGTCTGTGTACCATAGCGATGAGCGCATAATATGTATGAAGTTCTAGTAGTTATTTACTTGTTGGTTGCATTAGGTCTGATCGGCCTAGTATTAATTCAGCAAGGTAAGGGAGCTGACATGGGGGCCTCTTTTGGCGCCGGTGCATCAGGTACTCTGTTTGGTTCAAGCGGTTCAGGTAACTTCCTGACACGCACTACGGCAATTCTTGCCATTGCGTTTTTTACTTTAAGTCTGCTAATTGGCAACTTAAGTGCAAACCACGCAAAAAATGAAGATTCATGGAAAAATTTAGGTTCAGACACTGAACAGGTCACACAACCTGTTGAGCAAGGAACCCAAAAGTCAGAAACGAAAATTCCTGACTAGTAAAAGGTGTCGCCGAGGTGGCGAAATTGGTAGACGCGCAGCCTTGAGGTGGCTGTGACCTAACGGTCGTGCGGGTTCAAGTCCCGCTCTCGGCACCAAATATAACTAAGATAGACGAGATAAGTTCTCTCTTAGTTATTGCAAGAAATGACGATAGTCAATATACTTGCACACAGTTGACGCGGGGTGGAGCAGCATGGTAGCTCGTCGGGCTCATAACCCGAAGGTCGTCGGTTCAAATCCGGCCCCCGCAACCAGCTCCTAGTAACGAATAGTGTTTGAATTCGTTATGGTTTACAGGTTCTTGAAATTAATGACCTCGTGATTACGGGGTTTTTTGTTATCTGGGACTTTTAAATTTGTCGCATACTTCGTATGTGGCGTTGTACTAGGGCTATTAAGCCCTTTTTTGTTTTTTCGGGGGTCAATCTTGGCAACGTTAGAATTCAGACTGGCAGAAATGCTCAAAGTACCTGTGGAAGCATTAGGCTTTCAGCTATGGGGCATTGAATATGTTCAAGCGGGTAAGCATTCCACACTGCGAGTGTTCATTGATGGTGAGAATGGTATCAATATTGAAGATTGTGCCAATGCAAGTCGCCAAGTCAGTGCTGTACTCGATGTTGAAGATCCTATTTCTACAGAATATACCCTAGAGGTTTCTTCGCCAGGCGTTGATAGACCCTTATTTACTGCTGAGCAGTATGCGGGCTATGTGGGCGAGGATGTAAAGCTTCAATTGACTATGCCGGTTGACGGCAGTCGTAATTTAAAAGGCGCCATCACTGCGGTCGACGGGCAAATGCTCTCACTGAAAGTGAATGGTAAAGAGTTAGTTGTCGCATTGGATAATATCCGCAAAGGCAACTTAATCGCTAAGTTTTGATGGTTTCAAGGTGAACGAGGCAAGACGAGATGAATAAAGAGATTCTGCTAGTCGCTGAGGCGGTTTCAAATGAAAAGGCCGTTCCACGCGAGAAAATTTTTGAAGCGCTAGAGATTGCTCTGGCCACAGCAACCAAGAAAAAATACGAAGGTGATATTGACGTTCGTGTTGCTATCGACCGTAAAACCGGTGGTTATGATACTTTCCGTCGTTGGATGGTGGTTGATGATCACGGTGAAGCGTTAGAAAATCCTTACCGCGAAATCACGTTAGAAGCGGCACGATACGAAAATCCAGACATCCAACCTGGCGAGTTTATCGAAGACGATATCGAGTCCGTGGTGTTTGACCGTATTACCACTCAAACCGCTAAGCAAGTGATCGTACAGAAAGTACGTGAAGCTGAACGTGCTCAAGTGGTTGAACAGTTCCAAGATCAAGAAGGTGAGTTAATCACTGGTATAGTCAAAAAAGCAACTCGCGAAAGCGTAGTGGTTGACTTAGGTAATAACGCTGACGGCGTGTTGTTCCGTGAAGATTTAATTTCACGTGAATCTTTCCGTCCAGGCGACCGCGTACGTGCATTATTGTACTCAGTACGTCCAGAAGCTCGCGGCGCACAGTTATTCTTAAGCCGTACTAAACCTGAAATGCTGATCGAGCTTTTCCGTGTTGAAGTACCTGAAATTGCTGACGAACTGATTGAAATCATGGGCGCTGCTCGTGATCCAGGCGCGCGCGCTAAAATCGCCGTTAAGTCGAATGACCGTCGTATCGATCCAATCGGTGCGTGTGTGGGTATGCGTGGTGCACGTGTACAAGCCGTGTCGAATGAACTGGGTGGCGAACGTGTTGATATCGTGTTGTGGGATGATAATCCAGCGCAATACGTGATCAATGCCATGGCGCCAGCCGATGTTGCCTCTATCATAGTTGACGAAGATAACCATTCTATGGATATCGCCGTTGAAGCCGATAGTTTGGCACAAGCCATTGGACGTAATGGCCAGAACGTACGTTTAGCGACACAACTGACAGGTTGGGTTCTGAACGTTATGACAGTGGAAGATATGAATAAGAAACACCAGGCAGAAAGTGCCAAGGTGGTTGAATTATTCGTTAACTCACTGGATGTCGATGAAGATTTTGCACGAGTACTGGCGGACGAGGGCTTTACGTCGCTCGAAGAAGTTGCCTATGTACCTGTGTCTGAACTATTGGCGATTGACGGTTTTGACGAAGATCTCGTTGAAGCCTTACGTGAACGTGCAAAAGCGGCGATCTCAACTCGAGCTCTCGCTACTGAAGAAGCACTGGATGGTGTGGAGCCAAGTGAAGAGTTACTAGCACTTGAAGGTGTTGACAGACACTTAGCCTATGTTTTCGCTAGCAAAGGTATTGTGACTCTAGAAGACTTGGCTGAACAAGGCATTGATGATTTGATCGAAATTGAAGAATTGACAGAAGAAAAAGCAGGTGAGCTCATCATGGCAGCCCGCAATATCTGTTGGTTTGGCGAAGAAGCATAAGTCGATCAACAGGGGGATTTAACTGATGGCAGATACTACCGTAGAGAAATTGGCCACGGAAGTGGGTAAAAGTGTTGAACGTCTGATTGAGCAATTCTCTCAGGCTGGAATTAAGAAAGGCCAAGCTGATAACGTGACTGAAGCTGAAAAGCAACAGTTACTGGATTATCTGAAAAAGCAGCACGGTGGCGAAAATGCGCCAACGAAAATGACGCTGCAGCGTAAAACCGTATCGACCCTGAGTGTGGCCGGTAATGGTGGTCAATCTAAAGATGTTAAAGTTGAAGTTCGTAAAACACGAACTTTCGTCAAGCGTGATGCTAATGAGGCTACTCTGAAGGCTGAAGAAGAAGCGAAAGTCGAAGCAGAAGCTTTGGCAAAAGCAAAGGCCGAAGCAGAAGCTGCAGCGGCAGCGGCAGTAAAAGCGAAAGCTGAAGCAGATGCGAAAGCAAAAGCGGATGCAGAAGCCAAGGCGAAAGCCAAAGCAGCAGCCGAAGTAAAAGTGGTTAAAGATATGTCACCTGAAGCAGAAGCGGCTCGTCTAGAAGCAGAACGTTTAAAAGCAGCACAAGAAGCGGCGACAAAACGTAAGCAAGACGAAGAAGCGGCTAAAGCGGCAGAAACTGCTCGCCTATTGGCTGAAGAACATTCTAAGCGTTGGGCCGAAGAAGAGCGCCAACGTCTAGAAGCCGAGAAAAACGGTGATCACCACATCACGACTTCTAAAGTGGCTCGTGCTGCTGAAGATACTTCTGATCTGGATGAAGAAAAACGCGGACGTCGTGCTCGTAACAAGAGCAACGCCAAAAAACGTGGCGGCAAAGATGCTCGTGACGGCCGTGAAAAACACATGCGTAACCGCAGTACAGCACCTGAGTCTATGGCGCACGGCTTCAACAAGCCAGTTGCAGCGGTAAGCCGTGATGTGCGTATCGGTGAAACAGTTACTGTTTCTGAACTTGCGCATTTAATGGCAGTTAAAGCGACTGAAATCATCAAACAGATGATGAAAATGGGTTCTATGGTCACGATCAACCAAGTGTTGGATCAAGAGACTGCCCAAATGGTTGCTGAAGAAATGGGCCACAAAGTTGTGCTTATCCGTGAAAACGAACTTGAGCACCAAGTGCTTAAAGATCGTGACGATGAAGATGGCATCAAGCAAGAGTCTCGTGCTCCTGTTGTGACTATCATGGGTCACGTTGACCACGGTAAAACGTCATTACTCGACTATATTCGCCGCGCTAAAGTGGCTGCTGGCGAAGCCGGTGGTATTACTCAGCATATCGGTGCATACCATGTTGAAACTGAAAACGGCATGATCACTTTCCTTGATACTCCTGGTCACGCCGCGTTTACCGCAATGCGTGCCCGTGGTGCCAAGGCAACGGATATCGTGGTGTTAGTTGTTGCTGCCGATGACGGTGTAATGCCGCAAACTATCGAAGCAATTCAACATGCTAAAGCCGGTAACGTGCCATTAATCGTGGCTGTGAACAAGATGGATAAGCCGGAAGCGGATATCGATCGCGTTAAGAGTGAATTGTCGCAACACGGTGTTATGTCTGAAGATTGGGGTGGAGACAACATGTTTGCCTTCGTTTCAGCTAAGACAGGTGAAGGCGTTGACGAACTGTTAGAAGGTATCTTACTGCAGGCTGAAGTTCTCGAACTGAAAGCGGTACGTGATGGTATGGCTGCCGGTGTGGTCATTGAATCACAATTGGACAAAGGTCGCGGCCCAGTTGCTACGATTTTGGTTCAAGAAGGTACGCTACGCCAAGGTGATATCGTCCTGTGTGGTCTTGAGTACGGTAAAATCCGTGCAATGAAAGACGAGAACGGTCGTTCAATCACTGAAGCGGGTCCATCTATTCCTGTTGAAATTCTGGGTCTGTCAGGCGTTCCGTCTGCAGGTGATGAAGCAACAGTAGTACGTGATGAGCGTAAAGCGCGTGAAGTAGCCCTGTATCGTCAAGGCAAATTCCGTGATGTGAAACTGGCACGTCAGCAAAAATCTAAGCTAGAAAACATGTTCGCGAACATGACTGAAGGCGAAGTGAAAGAACTGAACATTGTTCTTAAAGCAGACGTACAAGGTTCACTCGAAGCGATTACTGACTCGTTAACCGGTCTGTCTACCGACGAAGTGAAAGTGAACATCATCGCTCGCGGTGTGGGTGCTCTTACTGAAACGGATGCAACCTTAGCGGCAGCGTCTAACGCTATCCTGGTTGGCTTTAACGTGCGTGCCGATGCACAAGCGCGTAAGACAATCGACAGCGAAAGTGTTGATTTACGTTACTACAGCGTTATCTATAATTTGATTGATGAAGTTCGTGCAGCGATGACAGGTATGCTGTCTCCTGAATTCAAACAACAAATTATCGGTCTGGCTGAAGTTCGTGACGTGTTCAAATCACCTAAGCTGGGTGCAATTGCTGGCTGTATGGTTACCGAAGGTACCATCAAGCGTAGCGCACCAATTCGCGTACTACGTGATAACGTTGTTATCTACGAAGGTGAACTTGAATCGCTACGTCGCTTTAAAGACGACGTTGCTGAAGTTCGCAATGGTATGGAATGTGGTATTGGCGTTAAGAACTACAACGATGTTCGCGTAGGCGACCAAATCGAAGTATTCGAAACCGTCGAGATTGCTCGTACTCTGTAACGATAATAAGGGCGGCTTTAGCCGCCCTTATCAATTTAAGCTATGGTAAGAAATATTATGGCAAAAGAATTCAGTCGTACTCGTCGAATCGCTCAGCAGCTTCAGCAAGAACTGGCTCAAGTGCTACAGCGCGACATGAAAGATCCTCGTATTGGCTTTGTAACCGTGAATGACGTTGATGTCTCACGCGACCTTAGCTATGCCAAAGTCTTCGTGACTTTCTTCGAGGAAGACAAAGCCGTTGTTCAAGAAAAGCTAAACGCTTTGATCAGCGCAGCTCCTTATATCCGCACTTTAGTGGCGGGCCGTATGAAGCTGCGTGTGATGCCTGAACTGCGTTTTATCTATGATAGCTCGCTCGTTGAAGGTATGCGCATGTCTAACTTAGTTAGCCAAGTGATCAACCAAGACAAAGCGAAGCAGAAGCAATTTGGTAGCGAAGACGCATCAGTTGAAGATGAAGTCTTAGGTGATGATGTTGCCGATGATGCAGATGAAACGGAAGGTAAAGATTAATGGCTCGTCGTCCAAAAGGTCGTTTTATCGATGGGATAGTGCTGCTGGATAAATCCACTGGCATGAGTTCTAACTTTGCATTGCAAAGGGTAAAGCGCTTTTTTAATGCGAACAAAGCAGGGCATACGGGCGCACTCGATCCGTTAGCGACAGGTATGTTACCTGTGTGCTTAGGCGAAGGGACTAAGTTTTCCCAGCATCTGTTAGATGCCGATAAACGTTATTTGGTCACCGCAAAGCTGGGCGAGCGAACGGATACCAGTGATTCCGATGGCGAAGTGGTGCAAACCCGCGCCATTGATTTTACTGAGGCGCAGTTATTAACCGCGCTTGATTTCTTCCGTGGTGAGACTCAGCAAGTGCCTTCTATGTATTCCGCGCTTAAATATCAGGGCCAGCCCCTGTATAAATATGCCCGTGAAGGCATTGAAGTGCCGCGCGAATCTCGCCCTATTACGGTATTTGAGCTTAATTTCATCGGTCTTGAAGGCGATGAGCTGACCTTAGACATTCATTGTTCTAAGGGCACTTATATTCGCACTATCATAGACGACCTCGGTGAAATGCTCGGTTGTGGCGCCCATGTCATCATGTTGCGTCGCACTCAAGTTGCACAATATCCCTATGCAAGAATGGTTTCCTTAGAACAACTTGAAGCGCTTGTTGCTCAAGCACATGAACAACAGATAGATCCGAGTGTACTTCTTGATCCGCTGTTATTACCTATGGATACGGCTGTGGCCGATTTCCCTGAGGTGAATGTGCCAGATGCAATCGCCCCTTACTTAATGCAAGGTCAGGCTGTTCGAGTCCCTGTTAATGCAGACTTGAAAACCGATGAACTGGTGCGTATCACTTTAGGTGACATTCGCCGATTTGTGGGGATTGGCACTATGAACGAAGACGGCCTACTCGCGCCGAAACGACTCATAGTGATCCATGACGAGCCTGCAGAAACTGATTAGCCCGCTATCCATGAACAAATTAATAAATTAGTTCATGGATTAGTCTCCACCTTTTATTGCGCTAGGGTGGGTTTCTGGGTAGAATAGCGCGCCCTCTGGCTGAGTTAGTGATCGGCTAGAGATTCATATTATTTATTTGGAGATATACATGTCACTAAGTACTGAAGTAAAAGCAAAAATTTTGGCTGATTTTGGCCGTTGTGAAAACGACACTGGTTCAACTGAAGTTCAAGTTGCTTTGTTAACTGCGCAAATCAACCATTTGCAAGCTCACTTCAAAGAGCACATTCACGATCATCACTCACGTCGTGGTCTGTTACGTATGGTTAGCTCACGTCGTAAGTTAACTGCTTACCTGAAACGTACTGACGTAGCACGTTACACTGCACTGATCCAAAAGTTAGGTCTACGTCGTTAATTTCACGTCGACTAACGCAAAAAAGGAGGCTTAAGCCTCCTTTTTTATTGCCTAAAATTCAGTAGATGATTACGTTAAGCTTTGTAGGATTTAGGCCTGAGCATGTCGATAGTATTATGCCTATGACGCTGGCCTTAACACCGCCTAAACCTTAGCGCTGATTAAATTAACCTCAAGCTCCACGTAAGCCATCCAGAGTGCTTATCGTTGCTGTCTGTGTTGCTATATACAACGCTTCAAATTCCGCTTGGGGCAGGGGTTGGCTAAAATAGAAGCCTTGGCCGACTTGGCACTGATTCTCCTTCAACCAATCCAATTGCTGCTCGTTTTCAATCCCTTCGGCCACAATGGTCAAATTAAGCTGCTTACCTAACATCAAAATGGTCGATGCGATTGCGCTATCCCCTGGTAAATCGGACACGAAACAGCGGTCGATTTTCATGGTGGTAATGGGCAAATGGCGTAGGTAAGAAAGTGATGAATATCCGGTGCCGAAGTCATCGACGGCAATACCAAACCCTGCTGATTTAAGTTGTTCAAGCTTAGCGATGGCGAGCTCAATGTCGTTCATCAGCGAGGTTTCAGTGATTTCAATTTCCAGCAGTTCTGGTTGGATCTGATAACGTAATGCCATCTGTTTGATATCGGGTACTAAACTCGCGTCGGCGAATTGCTGTGAGGCGACATTAATCGCAATCGGGATGGCATAGTTATATTTCTTCTGCCACTCCCTTAAGACTTTGCAGCTTTGCTCTATCACCCAGCGGCCAATTGGAATGATGATCCCCGTTTCTTCGGCTACGGGAATAAAAGAAACCGGACTGATGAGTCGGCCATCTTTTTGCCAGCGGATCAGAGCTTCACAGGCAATCACTTTGCCCGTTTGCAGATCGAGTTTAGGTTGGAAATACAGCAAAAATTCGTTGTTTTTTAACGCATCATGCAAGGATGCTTCAGTGCGTAAACGCACAGCGGCGCGTTCTGTCATCTGTTGTTTAAAGAAGGCCCATTGATTCGAGCCTGCAGCTTTGGCGCTGTACATGGCAATATCGGCATGACGTATTAAATCTTCTGCGCTGTTACCGTCTTCGGGATAAATAGATATCCCAATTGAGGCCGCAGGATGAATCGCATGTTCATTTAATTGGATAGGGACATTAAGCTGGATAAGTAACTTATCAACAAAGTCAGCGGCTTGATCTGGGGTGTGTACTGTGTCGGCTAAAATCACAAACTCATCGCCACCTAAGCGAGAGACTGTGCCTTTATCGCCAACGAAGCGTTCAAGAATACGGGCGATACGGGCGAGAAATTGATCGCCCAATGCGTGGCCAAGGGAATCGTTAATATTCTTAAATCGATCTAAGTCGATAAACATTAAGGCAAAGCTGCGCTTGTGTACACGCGAACGTTGGATAGTGACTGCGATGGTTTCGAGCAATAGTGTGCGATTCGGTAAGCCCGTTAACGGATCTCGGGTCGCCATTTTGCGCAGTTTGGATTGGGTTTGGCTAAATTGGATAAGAATTTGGTTGAATTTCGAGGTCACTAGGCCGAGTTCATCATCCTTATGCGCATTGGACATAGGTAAGAGGTTTTCGTCCGGTGAGTCGGGTTCAATCTTATCTATGGCCTCACTAATACGCGCGATAGGTTGAGTTAAGAAGCGATGGAAAACCACTGAAAGCACTAAGGTGAGTAAGAGTGCGCGGGCAAGCGTGGCGAAAAAACTAAATCTTAACTGCGAGAAAAGGGTGTTTGTCAGCTCTTGGGTATCGTAGAAAACCGTTAATGTGCCAATGAGCTGCTGTTGTTGGGTGCCTTCGAAATAAAAAGGCCGGTACAGCGGGCGAGAGATTTCTTTAAGATCATCAAATAATTTGTTACTTAAGCTGATAAATGTCTGCGAGTTATTCTTTTTATTATTGCTGACTGACACAAACATGGAACCATCGTCTAGTTCGAACACTGCAGAGCCGACATGCTCAACCTTAATGGCACCTTCTAAGGTTTGACGGGCTAAATTATCATCCAATGCCCAGACAGCATTTGCTGCGGGTTGTTCAACTGAATCAAGGAGTTCTTGCTGTGTAGTCGTCAGTTGTTGTTTGGTTGATACGACGACTAAAGCGATTTCAACAATAAAAATAGCAATGGCAAAAAATAGGGCAGTAAATACGACTAGGTTAGTTTGTTTCCACGTCAGTGACTTAAAACGGCCTGTCATCGGGCGCATCCTTTATGATAATTATTCACCATCTGCGAGAATTTCCGTATCAATGTAAACCGCAACTCTTTGTTGATTTAACCACTTTAGTGAAAAGTTACGTATTTGTCATCATTATCTGCTCTTTATCTATTGATCCGATTTGCAGTATACTTACGCGCGTAATTCAAGGTCATTAATTAAGGAATGGGTCACGTGAATCCTATTGTAAAGAGTTTTGAGTATGGTCAACATACAGTCACCCTGGAAACAGGTGTTATAGCGCGTCAAGCAGATGCAGCCGTTTTAGCGAGTATGGGTGACACGACTGTGTTGGTCACTGTTGTCGGTAAAAAAGAAGCAGATGCAGGTCGTGACTTTTTCCCTCTGACTGTTAACTATCAAGAAAAAACCTACGCAGCAGGTAAAATTCCTGGTGGTTTCTTTAAGCGTGAAGGCCGTCCTTCAGAAGATGAGACATTAATCGCTCGTCTGATCGACCGTCCAATTCGCCCTCTTTTCCCTAATGGTTTCAAAAACGAAGTTCAAGTTATCATTACTGTAGTATCTGTCGATCCACAAATCGAGCCAGATATCATCTCTATGATCGGTACTTCTGCGGCACTGGCTATTTCTGGTATTCCATTCAGCGGTCCTTTAGGTGCTGCGCGTGTGGGTTACATTGATGGCGAATACGTGTTGAACCCAAGTGTTGCGCAACTTGCAACCAGCCAACTGAACTTAGTGGTTGCTGGTACTGCTGGTGCAGTATTAATGGTGGAATCAGAAGCCCAAGCATTACCAGAAGAAGTGATGTTAGGTTCTGTTGTTTACGGTCACGATCAACAACAAGTGGTTATCAAAGCGATTGCTGAATTTAAAGCAGAAGCCGGTAAACCAACTTGGGATTGGACTGCACCAACGCAAGATGCCGATTTAGTTGCCCAAATCAAAGAGCTTGCTGAAGCTGGTTTAGGCGATGCGTATAAAATCCAAGTTAAACAAGATCGTTATGCTCAAGTTTCTGTTGTTAAAGCAGCAGCAAAAGAAGCCTTGTTAGCCAGCAATCCAAGCATTGATTTACGTGAAGTAGACAACTTGCTGGGTAGCTTAGAGAAGAAAGTGGTTCGTGGCCGCATCATCCGTGGCGAGCCACGTATCGATGGTCGTGAACCAGACATGATCCGTGCATTAAGCGTGTTAGCGGGCGTATTGCCACGTACTCACGGTAGCGCATTGTTCACTCGTGGCGAAACTCAAGCGTTAGTCACTTGTACTCTAGGTACTGAACGTGATGCACAGAAGATTGACAGCATCATGGGCGAGCGCACTAACCGTTTCATGTTGCACTATAACTTCCCTCCATACTCTGTTGGTGAAACAGGCATGGTGGGTTCACCTAAGCGCCGCGAAATCGGTCATGGTAAGTTAGCATGGCGCGGTATCAATGCTGTTATGCCTTCTGCTGCTGAATTCCCATACAGCGTGCGCGTTGTATCTGAAATCACTGAATCTAACGGTTCAAGCTCTATGGCGTCAGTATGTGGTACTTCATTAGCTCTGATGGATGCTGGTGTGCCTATCAAGACTTCTGTAGCGGGTATCGCTATGGGTCTAGTGAAAGAAGGCGATGATTTCGTTGTTCTTTCTGACATCTTAGGTGATGAAGATCATTTAGGTGACATGGACTTTAAAGTTGCGGGTACGCGAGATGGTATTACTGCACTGCAGATGGATATCAAGATCGAAGGTATCACTAAAGAAATCATGGATATCGCACTGCAACAAGCCTATGGCGCACGTGTACATATCCTGAACGTGATGGATCAAGCGATTGGTTCACACCGTGATGATATTTCTGATCACGCTCCACGTATCACTGTTATCAAGATCAACCCAGAAAAAATCCGTGACGTTATCGGTAAAGGCGGCGCAGTTATCCGTGCTCTTACTGAAGAAACCGGCACTACGATTGAACTGGAAGATGATGGTACTGTGAAGATCGCTTCTTCAAACGGCGAAGCAACCAAAGAAGCTATCCGCCGTATCGAAGAAATCACTTCAGAAGTTGAAGTGGGTCGTATCTACAACGGTAAAGTTATCCGTATCGTTGATTTCGGTGCGTTCGTGAACATTCTGCCGGGCAAAGACGGTTTAGTACACATTTCACAAATCAGTGATGAGCGTGTTGCTAACGTGTCTGATCACCTTGAACTGAACCAAGAAGTTGCTGTTAAAGTAATGGAAGTGGATCGTCAAGGCCGCGTACGTCTGTCAATTAAAGAAGCACAAACTAAAGAAACTGCCGCTGCTGAATAATGAGTCTTTGACTTATTATTGGCACACACTTTCTAAGTGATTGCATCAAAAGGAGATCAAATGATCTCCTTTTTTGTTTTTGGCATTAAGAAAGTCAGTATTAATCTTAATTCCCCAATAGCAGTCCTGTGGTGGGATTGCTATCATGAAGATTCTTCTGCGTATGTTGGGAATCTAAAAAGGTAGAAATGGATGAGTCTTAAAATTAGAACCGCTGTCGTTGCTGTGCTGGCGGGCGCCAGTCTGTTGTTAGCCGGATGCGCTACCACCCAGTCTCCTTTAGATAACCATAATGATGTTGAAGGTAAGTTGGTTATCGCACCTGTCATGCCCGATTATAAAGTGGAAGTGACGTTAGCGAAGCTCAACGAGATTTTGGCTACGGTCGAATTAACCAATGAGCAGAGAGCCAGATTTCATTACGATCGCGGTGTTATATACGACAGTGTGGGCTTAAGATTGCTCGCGCGCATCGATTTTATGCAAGCGCTGAAGCTGCAACCCGATCTCGCCGATGCTTATAATTTTCTTGGGATTTATTACACCCAAGAAGGCGAATACGCTAGTGCCTATGAAGCGTTCGATGGCGTGTTAGAACTCGCTCCTAACTATGATTACGCCTATTTGAATCGCGGTATTGCCTTGTACTATGGCGACCGTAACGATTTAGCCACTAAAGATATGCAGGCATTTTATGCTGGTGATAATAAAGATGGTTATCGCGCATTGTGGCTGTATTTGATTGATTTTAAAGACGATGCAGTTGAAGCTAAAAAACAGTTAGCTGGAAACCGTAAGAATTTAGACAATGATGCTTGGGCGACCGTTATCGTTGATTATTATTTAGGTACAAAAAGCCATGATGAGGTGTTTGCTGCTGCGAAAGTTGGCTTAACTCATCCAAAAGAATATGCCGAACGTTTATGTGAAGCTTATTTTTACCTGGCGAAAATGGCAATAGAAAACAAGCAATATCAAGATGCTGCTAACTATTTCCGCTTAGCATTGGCAACCAATATTTATGATTTTGTCGAACATAGATATGCGCGGATTGAGCTCGCTAAAGTCAAAGGTTTGCTCGAAGCCACAAAATAACCCTCATCTGCCAGAGCTCATCTCGGGCTTTGCCTAGCCAAGCTCGAACTGAGGCGCTATAATTTGCGCCTTTTTAGCGATACTAGTGCATAGGTTAACATGTCAGGCAATAAAGTAGAGGTCGATAAACGTCGCACCTTCGCGATCATATCGCACCCCGACGCGGGTAAAACAACCATTACCGAAAAAGTGCTGTTATTCGGAAACGCTTTGCAAAAAGCGGGAACGGTTAAAGGCAAAAAATCGGGTCAGCATGCTAAGTCTGACTGGATGGAAATGGAGAAGGACCGTGGTATTTCTATTACTACGTCTGTTATGCAATTCCCCTATGGTGGCGCCCTCGTTAACCTACTCGACACGCCTGGTCACGAAGACTTCTCTGAAGATACCTATCGTACACTGACCGCTGTTGACTCTTGTCTGATGGTCATCGACTCTGCTAAAGGTGTTGAAGAGCGTACTATTAAGTTGATGGAAGTGACACGTCTGCGCGATACGCCGATCGTGACTTTCATGAACAAACTCGACCGTGATATCCGTGATCCTATCGATCTGATGGATGAAGTCGAAAGCGTGCTGAATATTGCCTGTGCACCTATTACTTGGCCTATTGGCAGCGGTAAAGAATTCAAAGGAATTTACCATATACTGCGTGATGAAGTGGTCTTGTATCAAGGCGGTATGGGACACACGATCCAAGAGCGTCGTGTAATTAAAGGCATTAATAATCCGGATCTTGAGAAAGCGATAGGCAGTTACGCTGATGATTTGCGCGATGAGATGGAATTAGTGCGCGGCGCGTCGCATGAATTTGACCATGCAGCTTTCTTAAAAGGTGAGTTGACGCCAGTGTTCTTCGGTACTGCGTTAGGTAACTTTGGTGTGGACCATATTCTTGACGGCATCGTCGAGTGGGCGCCTAAGCCATTACCGCGCGAAAGCGATACACGCGTTATCATGCCTGATGAAGAAAAATTCACCGGTTTCGTGTTCAAGATCCAAGCAAACATGGATCCAAAACACCGTGACCGTGTCGCCTTTATGCGTGTGTGTTCTGGCCGTTACGAGCAAGGCATGAAAATGCACCATGTGCGTATTGGTAAAGATGTTAACGTTAGCGATGCATTAACCTTTATGGCGGGCGATCGTGAGCGCGCTGAAGAAGCTTACCCAGGCGATATCATCGGTTTACATAACCATGGCACTATCCGTATTGGCGATACTTTTACCCAAGGTGAAAAATTCCGTTTCACTGGCGTGCCTAACTTCGCCCCTGAAATGTTCCGCCGTATTCGTCTGCGCGATCCGCTTAAGCAAAAACAGCTCTTAAAAGGCTTAGTACAGTTGTCAGAAGAAGGCGCTGTGCAAGTATTCCGCCCAATCGATACTAACGATTTAATTGTTGGCGCCGTGGGTGTGCTGCAGTTTGAAGTGGTTGTTGGTCGTCTTAAGAGCGAATATAACGTTGAAGCCATTTACGAAGGTATTAGTGTTTCGACCGCTCGCTGGGTTTATTGTAAGGATGAGCGTAAGCTTGAAGAGTTCCGCCGCAAGTGTAGCCAAAACTTAGCACTCGATGGTGGTGACAACTTAACCTATATTGCGCCAACTATGGTCAACCTGAATCTTTCGATGGAAAGGTATCCTGATATTGAGTTTGCAAAAACCCGCGAGCACTAATTAGGTTCGGTTTAGAATAGTTGTTGAAATGGCGGTGAATTCACCGCCATTTTTGTATCTAATGAAATCTAAAAACGGTTCTGGATGTGAATGATGGCGAATTGGATCACAAAGACATGGCAGGTTTATATTCAGTGGTGCGACCGCATGGGGCTGACACCTGAAAATCGTCGTTGTTGTATGCCACGCCTTGAAGATCCGCCATTAGCGGTAAAATGTGCCAAACCGACTACGGCTGACGAAACTGCATTGCCGCCCGAAGCGCATGCAAACGGCCAATCGACCGCAGAGTGAGGTATTTGCAGTGATTGATACCCATGCACATCTAGATTTTGCCGAGTTTGATCTTGACCGCGATGCTGTGGTGCAGCGAATGCGCAGTGTTGGGGTTAATAATCTGATTATTCCTGGCGTGTCCCCCCAACACTGGCACAAACAGCTCGCTGTTGCCGAACAATATCAAACCTATTTTGCCCTTGGCATCCATCCTTGGTTTTGCCCAGAGGATGTTGATGCAGCGATCTTAGCATTAACATCTAAAGTTGCCGCGTTGCTCGAATGTCCTCGTTTTGTTGCTATTGGTGAATGTGGCTTAGATAAGCTTTATTCCTCAGCGTGGCCACAGCAGTTAGCGTTTTTTGAGGCGCAACTGACGCTAGCTAAATCCGTTAATCTGCCAGTGATTATTCATAGTGTGAAGGCACATCCCGAGGTTTTGGCCTGTTTAAAAAAGTATCAATTGCCTAGAGGCGGTGTGATACATGCTTTTTCTGGCAGTGTTGAGATTGCACAGGAATATATCAAGTTAGGTTTTAAGCTGGGAATTGGTGGTTTGATTATGAATCCCAATGCCAAAAAATTACTCAAAACAGTCACTGAACTCCCGCTCGAACACCTCATGCTTGAGACTGATTCTCCGGCTATGACGCCGATAAATGTTGCAGAAAAACGTAACCAACCCGCTAACCTTGTTCTTTTTATAGACAAAATCGCCGCTTTGCAAAAAAAATCAAGTGTTCTAATATCAGAACACTTGATGTTGAATGCAGTGCAACTGTTTGACCTTTAGCTGTTTTTAAATAAACAGGTGTAGGTCGCACTAGCATTCTGCACTAAGCGATTGAAATTAAACTCCAAAAATATGATCAAAACGACGATTTTCGACTTGGGCTCGGGTATAATCTGACTCGGAAATAGGTTGATTAACAACATAATTAAAAAGTGTTAACAATAGGGTGATGGTTAATGAATATATTGATGAGTTTAGTAGGGGTGGTCACCCTACTTGCGATAGGTTTCCTCCTATCGAATAACAAAAAAGCAATTAATTTACGTACAGTGGGTGGCGCTTTAGCTATTCAGGCCGCTTTCGGTGGTTTTGTACTGTACGTTCCTGTTGGTAAAGACATTCTGAAAGGTATGTCTGATGCAGTTTCTAGCGTTATTGGTTACGCACAAAACGGTATCGGTTTCCTGTTCGGTGATTTAGCTAACTTTAAACTTGGCTTCATCTTCGCAGTTAACGTGTTACCCGTTATTGTGTTCTTCTCTTCATTGATTGCTGTGCTTTATTACTTAGGCATCATGCAGTGGGTTATCCGTATTATCGGTGGCGCGCTACAAAAAGCATTAGGTACAAGCCGTACAGAATCAATGTCAGCAACAGCTAACATCTTCGTGGGTCAAACTGAAGCCCCATTAGTGGTTCGTCCATTCATTCCAACTATGACGCAGTCTGAACTGTTTGCGATCATGGTGGGTGGTTTGGCGTCAATTGCGGGTTCAGTTTTGGCTGGTTACGCGCAGATGGGTGTACCTATCGAGTACTTAGTTGCCGCATCATTCATGGCAGCACCAGGTGGTCTATTAATGGCTAAACTGATGCACCCTGAAACTGAAGTTGCTAAGAATGACATGAGCGATTTGCCAGAAGATCCTGACAAACCAGCTAACGTGTTAGATGCAGCTGCAGCAGGTGCTTCATCTGGTATGCACTTAGCACTAAACGTAGGTGCTATGCTGTTAGCCTTCGTTGGTTTGATCGCTATGATCAACGGTATCATTGGTGGCATCGGTGGTTGGGTAGGCATGCCTCAGTTAACACTTGAGCTGATCCTTGGCTATGTGTTCATGCCGTTAGCATTCCTTATCGGTGTGCCTTGGAATGAAGCATTAGTAGCTGGTTCTTTCATCGGTCAAAAGATCGTAGTTAACGAGTTTGTTGCTTACTTAAACTTTGCTCCATACCTGAAAGACATCGCTGATGGCGGTATGGTAGTAGCTGAAACGGGTCTAGCAATGACTGACAGAACCAAAGCGATTATCTCCTTTGCTCTGTGTGGTTTCGCTAACTTGTCTTCAATCGCGATTCTGCTTGGTGGTTTAGGTGCTATGGCTCCTACTCGTCGCCATGACTTAGCTACAATGGGTATTCGTGCGGTTATCGCCGGCTCTTTAGCTAACTTAATGAGTGCGACACTTGCTGGTCTGTTCTTAGCTATGTAAGTTATTGAGCGGCAGTCGGGGGAAACCCCACTAACTGGGTCCTGACCATGCAGGGCGGGACCCAAGTTAATTCAACCATTTTCCAGTAGTGATTCCTGTAGTGAATAGTTTCTCCAATTGAAAAACACAGAATGCAACTGATATGTAGCTGTCATTCTGTCTTTAATGTCGTAGTTCTACGGTTAAGTTAATTAATTGTAATGCAGAAGTCGCGACTTTGTTCACAATTAAGAATTTTGTGTTTGTGATTTTACGCTAGATTATTGAGATTTTTTTTAATCTAGGTAGAATGCGAGCGCCACAAAAAGAACGCTACCCTCGATGGTAGTAAACAAGATAAATGGGGTTGATGATGAAAAACGTTAAAACTTTAGCTTTAGCCGCTACTGCTGTAGCTGCAATCTCTGGCAACGCATTTGCCGCTGACCGTTCTGATATCTACGCAACAGATTACAAGTGGATGCAGTTCAACGCTATGTACTCTGTTGATGAGCACCCAATTGCTGATGGTGCCGATGCTCACCATAACTACTTAGAAATGGAATTTGGCGGCCGTAAAGGTGTTGTTGATCTATATGGTTATGTTGATGTATTCAACTTAGGAAACGAAAGCTCTGGCGACAAGACAGATAACGCTAGCAAGATATTTATGAAGTTTGCACCACGTTTCTCTTTAGATGCCATTACTGGTAAAGATTTATCTTTCGGCCCAGTGCAAGAAGTTTACTTCTCTACACTGTATAACTGGGGTGGCGGTGGTATCACTGGTGTTCGTCAGAATGATGATCCTACTAAAGATCCTGTAGCTATTGCTGGTGATGTTAACATGTCTTTCTGGGGTGTCGGTGCTGATGTTATGGTGCCATGGCTAGGTAAGACTGGCATGAACTTATATGCAACTTACGACCTTAACACTAAAGACTGGAATGGCTACCAGTTCTCTGCTAACTGGTTCAAACCTTTCTACTTCTTTGATAACAAGAGCTTTCTGTCATTTCAAGGCTATGTTGATTGGCAGTTTGCAATGGATGAAGATGTAAGTGGCTTGAATGATTTTGGCCGTACAAACAAGTCTTCAGAAGGTGGTAATGCATTCTTTGGTTTATATTGGCATTCAGACAACTATGCAGTTGGTTATGGCGCTAAGTATTACAACAAAGTATATGGTCTAAATAACCAAGCATTCGCGACTGAAAACTGGGGTGGTTTGGATAGCACTGGTTGGGGTCATTACTTCACAGCTACTTACAAGTTCTAATCACTTGTCATAGTTGCTTGTTGGAGCCGCATTATGCGGCTCCATCTTTGTTTTACCATGAGTCTTTATCTAAGCCTATTAGGCTAACAAGTGGGTTTATATAAAGGTTTGTGTTTTTCTCGCGCTAAAATGGATTTTTCGCGGAAAAGTAGGAGCAAGATTTTATTCGTATCCTCTCTTCCGGTCTTCAAGGATTCAAGTCGTGGTCACTTATAAGTTATTTTAAGTGTCAGGATGCCTATTGTTCTTTATGACTTAGGCAAGATTGAATACCTACAACAAGGTAGTTTGTATAAGCAAATTACTCGGCACCGCCTGAAGGCCCGGCCATAAAAATAATCAAAATAATGCCACCTCTTAAGCGTTGCTTTTATGCGACTGATTTCTATTCATTTAATTTTTATTTTGGAGAGCTATTATGACTGATTTAAAAAAAGCAGCACAACGCGCCATCGAGTTAATGGACTTAACGACTTTGAATGATGACGACACAGATCAAAAAGTGATCGACCTGTGCCACAAAGCGAAAACGGCTGCGGGCAATACTGCCGCTATCTGCATTTACCCACGTTTCATCCCAATTGCACGTAAGACACTCGATGAAATCGGTGCTGAAGATATCCAAATCGCCACTGTAACTAACTTCCCCCATGGCAACGATGACATCGCCATTGCTGTACTAGAAACTCGCGCTGCCGTTGCCTATGGTGCCGACGAAGTTGACGTGGTATTCCCATACCGCGCGCTGATGGAAGGCAATGAAACGATTGGTTTTGAATTAGTTAAAGCCTGTAAAGAAGCCTGTGGTGAAGTCTTGTTAAAAGTCATCATCGAATCTGGCGTGTTAGCTGATCCTGCGCTTATCCGCCGTGCATCTGAGCTTTCAATCGATGCGGGTGCCGACTTTATTAAAACCTCTACGGGTAAAGTGCCTGTAAACGCCACACTCGAAGCGGCTGAAATCATGCTGACAGTGATCAGCGAAAAGAATACCCAAGTAGGCTTCAAGCCTGCCGGTGGTGTGCGTGATGCTGCCCAAGCGGCTGAGTTCCTCGGTGTTGCAGAGCGTATTTTAGGGGCTGACTGGGTTTCACCACGTACCTTTAGATTTGGTGCTTCAAGCCTATTAAACAGCTTGCTGCACACACTAGAACTGGCTGATGCGCCTAAGCCAACTCAAGGCTATTAATCGCAAACTGTCGCTGATTAATACTATCAGCGTATAGCGAGCCTAATTAAGTGTGACCTAAATCTATTTGGCAAACTCAAAACTTCGATAGTATGAACTTGTAATATTGCTACAGTTTTGATGTTTCATTGCAAAGATAAGCACTAGCGACAGGGTTGTTAGTGTCTATCTTGGAGGCAGTATCATGTTTCTAGCTCAAGAGATTATTCGTAAAAAACGTAATGGTTTAGCGCTAAGTTCCGAAGAGATACAGTTCTTTGTTCAAGGTATAACTACCAACTCCGTATCTGAAGGTCAGATCGCCGCATTAGGCATGGCGGTGTATTTTAATGACATGAATATGGATGAAAGAATCGCTTTAACGACAGCAATGCGTGATTCTGGCACTGTGCTTAATTGGCAATCATTGGGACTCAACGGTCCTGTCATCGACAAACACAGCACTGGTGGTGTCGGCGATGTGATTAGTCTCATGCTTGGCCCTATGGCTGCGGCGTGTGGCGGTTATGTGCCTATGATTTCTGGGCGCGGCCTAGGTCATACTGGCGGTACACTCGATAAGTTTGATGCCATTCCGGGTTACCAAACTGAGCCTTCAAGTGAATTGTTCCGCAAAGTGGTTAAAGACGTCGGGGTGGCGATTATTGGCCAAACGGGCGATCTCGTTCCTGCCGATAAACGCTTCTATTCTATTCGCGATAATACCGCCACCGTTGAATCCATTTCTCTCATCACAGCATCGATCCTGTCTAAGAAATTAGCCTGTAATTTAGATGCGTTGGCGATGGACGTGAAAGTCGGTAGCGGCGCTTTTATGCCAACCTATGAGGCATCGGAAGAATTAGCTCGCAGTATTGCCGCTGTTGCAAATGGCGCGGGTACTAAAACGACGGCTTTGCTTACCGATATGAATCAAGTGCTTGCATCTTGTGCAGGTAACGCGGTTGAAGTGAAAGAAGCCATAGACTTTTTAACGGGTGCTTACCGTAACCCGCGTTTATATGAAGTCACTATGGGTCTTTGTGCTGAGATGCTGCTCCTTGGCGGTCTTGCAAGCAATGAAGCCGATGCTCGCGCTAAACTGAATCGTGTACTCGACAATGGTCGCGCCGCAGAACTCTTTGGCAAGATGGTGTCGGGTCTTGGTGGTCCGGTTGATTTTGTTGAAAACTACAGTAAATACCTGCCGCAGTCACAAATTATTCGTCCGGTTTTTGCCGATATGCAAGGTTATGCCTATAGCATGGATACCCGTGAATTAGGTTTAGCGGTTGTGACCTTAGGTGGCGGCCGCCGTAAGCCCGGCGATGCACTAGACTATAGTGTTGGCTTAACCCAAGTGTGTGCCCTAGGCGATAAAGTGGATTCATCGACGCCGATTGCCGTTATCCATGCACAGTCTGAAGCCGCTTTCGCTGAAGCGGAAATTGCGGTGAAAAAAGCGATTCACATTGGTGAAACCGCTCCAGAAAAAACACCTGAGATCTATGCCTATATTCGTGCAGCGGATCTTTAAGGAAGAATTATGAAACGTACCATTATTATGATGTTGGACTCCTTTGGAGTCGGTGCTTCTGCTGATGCAGCAAGCTTTGGTGATGTCGGTTCCGATACTTTTGGTCATATTGCTAAAGCATGTGCTGAAGGCAAAGCCGATATCGGCCGTGAAGGTCCACTTAAATTACCTAACTTAGCGCGCTTAGGTTTAGGCCATGCAGCGATGGAAAGTACTGGCGCCTTTGCCCCAGGTTTTGGCGATAATGTTGAGCTGATTGGTGCTTATGGCCACGCTCAAGAGTTAAGTTCGGGTAAAGATACCCCGAGCGGTCACTGGGAGATGGCGGGCGTGCCCGTACTATTCGAATGGGGCTACTTTAGCGAGCACCAAAATTCTTTCCCTAAAGAACTGACGGATAAGATTTTAGCCCGTGCGGGTCTGGATGGATTTTTAGGTAATTGTCATGCTTCTGGCACAACTATTTTAGAAGAGTTAGGCGAAGAGCATATGCGCTCTGGCATGCCTATTTTCTATACCTCAGCCGATTCTGTGTTCCAAATCGCTTGCCACGAAGAAACCTTCGGTTTAGACAATCTCTATCGTCTTTGCGAAATAACCCGAGAAGAGTTAGAACCTTACAATATAGGTCGCGTTATTGCCCGTCCATTTGATGGTACTGGCCCAAGTGACTTTGCCCGTACTGGCAATCGTAAGGATTATTCGCTCGCGCCACCTGCAAAAACCGTATTAGATAAGCTGAATGAAGCGGGCGGTGAAGTGGTGAGTGTAGGCAAGATTGCCGACATTTATGCTTACTGCGGTATCACTAAAAAAGTGAAGGCGAACGGCTTAGAAGCGCTTTTCGATGCGACCTTAGCCGAAGTGAAATCAGCGGGCGATAACACTATAGTGTTTACTAACTTCGTGGATTTTGACTCTCACTATGGTCATCGCCGTGATGTGGCAGGCTACGCTAAAGGGTTGGAATATTTCGATGCCCGTTTGCCTGAAATGCTCGCATTATTGGGTGAAGACGATCTGCTGATTTTAACGGCGGATCACGGATGCGATCCAACATGGCAAGGTACGGATCATACCCGTGAATATGTGCCAGTATTAGCCTTTGGCGCTGGATTGAAAGCAGGTTCTCTAGGGCGTCGTAAGAGCTTTGCCGATATCGGCCAATCTATTGCGAGCCACTTTAAGCTTGAACCTATGGCCTATGGCGAATCTTTCCTTTAGGCAAATTAGCATTTATTTCGATTTGGCGGCTGACATTTGCCGCCAGTAAACAAAGACTTAAGTCTTAATAAAATAAACAGGGGTTATTTCGATGGCAACACCACACATTAATGCTGTAGAGGGCGCATTCGCTGAGACAATGCTGTTTCCAGGCGATCCATTACGTGCAAAATATATTGCTGAAACATTCTTAGAAAATGTTGAGCAAGTGACTGATGTTCGAAACATGCTAGGTTTTACTGGTACTTACAAAGGTAAGCGTATTTCAGTTATGGGTTCTGGCATGGGTATTCCTTCATGCTCTATCTATGCAACTGAATTAATTCGTGATTACGGCGTTAAAAACCTGATCCGTGTGGGTACTTGTGGTGCGATCAGCACTGACGTTAAAGTACGTGACGTGATCATTGGTATGGGTGCATGTACTGACTCAGCGGTTAACCGTTTACGTTTCAAAGGCCAAGATTTTGCTGCTATCGCTAACTATGAGCTGATGAATGCGGTTATCGAATCAGCGAAAGTTCGAGGCACTAAAATCCGCGTAGGTAACATTTTCTCTGCGGACCTGTTCTACACTCCTGATCCACAAATGTTCGACGTGATGGAGAAGATGGGCGTGTTAGGCGTTGAAATGGAAGCGGCTGGTCTGTACGGTGTTGCCCATGAGTTTGGTGCACGTGCCCTGTGTGTTGTGACTGTATCTGACCACATCCGCACCGGTGAAAAGACTTCTGCAGAAGAACGTCAAACCACATTCAATGACATGATCATCATGACATTAGAAGCGGCGATTACACTGTAACTGTTATTCTGTAAGAGTGTGCTGAAAAAAGGGTTCGCAATGCGAACCTTTTTTTATGTCAATTTTTAGCGGCTTTTCTATAGAAATTACGATTAACCTGTGGAATCTGTGTCGAGGTCGCTTGGTTCACTAGGGTTTTTTGGTGTTGAGGGTTCGGCTACCACGGCTGTTGCTTTCGTCGCCTGTTTTACGCGGCGGACACTTTTCACTTTAGGTTTAACCTTTACAGGTGTTGCTTGTTCCGCATCGTTTGTCGCGTTTTTAACTGCTGAATTATCCTGTAACTCTAATGATTTTTCTGACGTTTTTTCGGCCTTAGTTTGCACGCTGGTCTGAGTGAGTTTATCAGTTTTGGTCTCTGTTTCGGCTTTTGGCGCCTTAGTGGGTTTAGCCGCTTTTTCTTGTGGATGATCAGTGGTCGACACCGGATGATCTTCGGTTTGCACTTGCGCTGATCCATCACTCGCACTTTCAGATGGCCCTTCAGCTGAGGATTCTTTCTTAGATTTTTTCGGCGATTGACGCAATTTAACCCGAAAGCGGCGGCGGTCAAAATCGGCGCGTTTGAAAGACAAAGAGCGTGAAAGCAACATACCAATCAAGCCTGCAACCAGCAGCATGATTTGTTGTTGCTCCATGTTTAAATTATGGGCTTCTTTGATTTCGTTGAAAAATAACTTGGTATCAAGCCTGACTTCGACATAACCTAGATTTTTCCCTTCTTGGATCACGGGCTCTACATAGGGAGGATATTTGCTTAGTAGCAAATTCATTTCTTCCGAGTCAGGATCAACTACATCCTTAGTGATGCTTTGAGCGAAGGATATCCGCATGCCTTGGTCACTGAAGATGGCGGCGGACATTACCTTAGGATCTTCTACTAAAGCGCTGGCGAGCCATTGCAACTGTTCGTCATTTTGCAGTTGTAGCGCGGGCGCGGCACCATAAGCGGTTTGCTGTACCAGTAATCTGGCCATCTTTTGAGTTTGGGACTTTAGAAGCAACTGACCTTGTAGTAGGCTTGTCTGCCACAATTGTACTAAGCCGAATATCAAGGCGAAGGCGGCGGCAATTTGGATCAGTCTACTGATTTTATGGCTTTTCTTAAGCCCTTTAAGATATAACACTTTGACCCTTAAAATGTAGAGCGCTTGCCTAATCATAATTGATTCTGAGTGAGCCCGATAGTTGGAGAATTTAAGTCCGATGGAAAGCTTGAACCAAGATGCGCTTTTTTTGTGGTTAGTCTCTGACCATTCCCCAAGGTTTGAACGCCAAGGGCAAGTGTTTGAACGTTATCAAGAGTCAGCAAACCCCGCTGGTGTTTCGCGTTTGCGGCTTATCTATCAAGATACGTTAGCGCAGGCAGGGATATCGGCCTGGATTGCGGCATTGCCTTCGTCTGACGCTATCGGTATTGCCCATATCGAACGCCAAGTCGGTTTACATTGTATCGAGTTGGCGCTGGTGAATGTGCCTTCTCAGGCACAGTTAGCGGCATTCCCTCAGTCTTTGGCTGAACTGCATATGCTCCATGTTGATTTGCCGCGCTTGAATCATCCCGGCTTATTAGTGATGGACATGGATTCTACGGCGATTCAGATTGAATGCATTGATGAATTAGCGGCTATGGCGGGCGTTGGTGAGCGCGTGGCGGCGATTACTGAACGTGCTATGCAAGGCGAGCTAGATTTTGAACAGAGTCTGCGTCAGCGCGTGGCGCAGCTTAAGGGCGCTGATGCCAGTATTATCACGACTTTGTGCGATAACTTGCCTTTAATGCCAGGGCTTGAGCCCATGCTTTTGGAGCTTAAATCCCATGACTGGCGTTTAGTGGTGGCATCTGGCGGCTTTACGCCTTTTGTGGGTCATTTAAAACAGCTTCTAAGCTTAGATGCGGCCTTTGCTAATGAGTTAGTCATCACTGATGGCAAACTCGCGGGTGAAGTGACGGGTAAAGTCGTGGATGCGCAGTTTAAGGCGGATGTGGTTGAGCGTTGCAGTGAGCAGTGGGGCATTCCAAAAGGTCAAAGTGTCGCTATCGGCGATGGCGCCAATGATATCCCTATGGTGATGGCGGCGGATTTTGGTATTGCTTTCCATGCCAAACCTAAGCTGGCAGCCGCGGCGGATGCCAATATTCGCCACCTCGACCTGCGCGTTTTACCTTATCTGTTGCAAATCTAGGCTATTCATTTATTTGAAATTTGAGCCGAGATGAAAGCCTAAGTCAGGGCTGAGTTAGAGTAATGACTCTTGTCTTTTATTGATGAGCTGGTAGTTTAGGGAGATTGATAAACTACCAGTGACTCATTTTGACTCAGCTCGCTCAAGGCTCAACATCACCCATTTCACAGTCTTCAATCTTTCTGCCGTACCGCGATGGCCAACTGCATCTACGTCAGTTATTACCGTCGGTGCCTGATTTTTCTAAGACGCCTATTCTCATGCTCCATGGCGCCATGTCTAACGGTCGGGTGTTCTATAGCCAAAGTGGCCGTGGCCTAGGTTGTTTTTTGGCTAAGGCGGGATTTGTGGTGTATGTGTTGGATACCGCTGGCAGAGGGCTCAGTTTGCCGAAAATCGATCGTGATTTTACCTTAGGGCAAGGTGAAGTGATCCGCGAGCAATTACCTTTAGTGCAGCAGGCGATTCTCGAGTTACATCAAAAAGCCTGTCAAGAACAGGCGGCTAAGCTTGATTGCAAAATCGTGCCGCCTTCGCAGGTGCATTGGTGCGCCCATTCATGGGGCGGGGTGTTAATGGCGAGCAGTCTGGCCCGTTATCCTGAGTTACAACAAAGTGTTCGTTCATTGCTGACCTTCGGTAGCAAGCGGACGATTCGGGTTAAATCCTTCAAAAAGTGGTTAATGGTTGATGTTTTTTGGAATCGTTTAGCGCCAGGTTTAGCTATGGGCCAAGGTTACCTTGCTGCCGACAAGTTGCGCATCGGTATGGACAATGAAAGCCGCGCCTCATTAGTTCAAAGTATCGATTGGGTGCGAGGAGATTGGCTCGATCACGACGATGGATTTGATTATGCGAAAGCGGCAACATTCGCTAATTGGCCACCAGCTTGGTTTATCTCAGGGCAGAGCGATACTGTGCTTGGGCATCCAGAAGATGTGGCTGATATGGTCGCAGAGTGCGGCTTTAAACGGGTGAAATCAACGCTTCTTTCTAAGGATAATGGTTTTAAACATGATTATGGTCATGCCGATATGCTGACGCATATAGATGCTAGCAGTGATCATTTTCCTAAGATTAGGGATTGGTATTTAAGTTTTGATCTGGCGGTATTAAACAATTAAGACTGTTTTTTATGGATTGCAGGGTATCTTAGTTCAACCTCTTGGGTAATATCTAACAGTTCACCGACACCAATTATCCGCCATAACTGTTCTTCTAATTGTTTAGCTTTATGGTTTGCATGAATATTAATGTATTCCAATTCGCGACGCAGATAACTCATGTCTGGCTTTTCAGTCGCACCTCGGTAAACGCGTAGGGCGAGGAATCGGCCTAACGCTTTGCTCTGATTGATAAAGGTTATCTGAGCATCCACATCACCGACTTCTGTGGCTGAAGTGCATTTCAAAAAGATTTTGCCACGAGATTGACGTATCAACTGGACAAACACTTCAATGAAATCCATATCTTGCTGGGGTTTCATCTGGCGAATAGGTTCGAGGATATCCCGCTTAAAGAATCCATCCTTTAGCAGCGGTGCTAAATTATATTGCAGAGTATCTGACGTGCCAGCGGCAAAAATATCGCTGATCTCATCCTGTTGTGTACCTACGCCTAAACACGCGACTTGAGCCGATTTTGTCGTTTTTTCAACAAAGTAGGGCACAGAATGCAAATCATGCATCAAAATATTTTTTAAACCATCGGCAAGTTCATTCGCTTCACTATTGTTCTCAGTCAGTTGTTCTAACTTTTCCTTATTATGGGCAATCAGTTTATTTAAAAACTCGACCCCCACATGGGGTGTATGGCCCATGACTGCGGTTAAATGCAGTGTTACACCATTCTTACGAGTGCGCACTAAACGGTAAGGGAGATTATCTAACTGTGTTTTACCCGCAATGGTTTGTAGTTTAGGGAAGCTTAACAGTAGCGGTTTATTCGATGAAAACTCTGTCGGATTGTCTAAGGTTAATTGCATGCCACGGCTAGATATATCTAAAGTAATTCCCGTGGCTTTTAGCTTGTCTTGCGTCACGTTGACTAAGGTTTTAAAGGCGAAACGAGCCTCTTGGCGTCGCTCACTAAACTGCATGGAAACTAACTTAATTTGATTGGCGGTTAATCGTTGTTGACCAAAGGTTTTAAGGGCATTGGCATTACTGTTGTCTTGCCAGGCTTTGTAATGCCCTCTGGCATCTTCATTGCTGATATCGATGAGCTGCAGTAAATGACTAAACTGCGATAACTGCTGTTCGACCAGTGGGCTGAATTTAGCCTCATCGCCCGGCAGGGTTGCGCGGCGATAGCCCTTATCATGATAAATTTTATCTTGGGTAACTTTAAAGATCCGCCAGCTAGGTTTGGTCGATGCAAAGCCTAGAAATAAAGGCATCATGCCCTTAGCTTTAAGCTCCGCTAAGGTGGCAGAGTAAAAATATAAGCAGCCTTGGGCATTATAGGTAAAGCTAAAAAATAGCCCGTGGTCGGGATTTTCTGGATGACTCAGCAGTGCCGATATTCGGCTTGGGGTCAGCATGGCTGGTAATTGGCTGATATCATTTTCATCTTGAAAGTAATGCACTATCTGTTGGTTGTCACGGCTGAGCAGCATGTGACTCAAACCTTGGGTTTGAGTATTGAAATACAAAGGCAAGTGGGGCAGGTGAGGTAAATAATGGCGTTCAAATCCGAGTCCTGTTGCACTCACTATCACATCATTGACATCTACCTTGTAACGCAGTTTATAGCCGCGGATTAAATTGCCGAGCATTTCACTTAAGGCTTCGCTGCCACCAAGGCGTTTGAGCCTTAGCCAAATATATTCGCCATTGGTTTGGCTATCGACAATCTGATAATCCACGCCGAGCTGGAGATCGGGATAGTAAAACTCTTCACTGAGTTCCAGTAACTTAACTTTGAGTGGTTGGTCGAGATCGAAGGGATGATTTGCGGCGAGGCGAATACGGGCACCGCCAATAGATAAATCTGCCGTGATCCCAGGTACTTCACCTCGACCGGATTGTGATGCCGCAATGCGAATACTGTAATTCATCCGCTCCTCAGCGCGGTTGAAATAACTGCCCAATACTACGCCTGGCACCATAAAAGGTTCTGGCTCGGCGGCTTCAACCTGAGTCACACCTTGGCGTAATTTTACCCGACGCAGTTGATGGGCATTGAGCACATATTCATACACACCTAAGGTATATTGGTTGCGAAACAGTGACATGGCCTCATGCATACTGCTTTTGGCTGGCTCATCTAAAAAATGTCGCTGTTGACCTAACATGACTTCAGTACAAGGAAGCTCTGATTTATCCCTGAGATCGATAATTCGGGTGCAAGGCGAAGCCAAACGACTCAATTCCATTTTCACAAGAAAACGGGTCGAATTGGTTTCATCTATCGTCAGCTGCTGAAAAATCTCTTGGAAGTTAGGTTCCATGAGTAACGGCTTGAGCTGTTCGATGAGTGCACTATGGTTATCTAAACTCATGTAGGGTTCTTTTTAATGCTTATTTTGTATTGGACTGTTAGTCTTATGTCGGCAGTATTCATCGTTACTTAAATTGATTTTATACAGATTTTAATGAGTTATGGCAAAGAATAAAACAGCGTACGTGTGTAATGAGTGTGGACAAGACTTCCCCCGTTGGCAAGGGCAATGCAGTGCTTGTCAGGAATGGAATACGATTACTGAGGTCAGGCTCGGTGCGGCTTCCCCTGGGCGCAGTACTAAGTTTGTCGGCTATGCCGGCGCGAGCAGTAATGAAGTGAAGACATTAGATCAAATCGATCTCAATGCTATGCCACGAATATTGAGCCATTTCGGGGAGTTAGACCGAGTGCTCGGTGGCGGGATAGTGCCAGGTTCAGCCATTTTGATTGGCGGACATCCTGGTGCGGGTAAGAGTACGCTTTTATTGCAAACCCTGTGTCATCTGGCCGAGCAAATGCCTGCACTGTATGTCACGGGTGAAGAGTCCTTGCAGCAAGTGGCCATGCGTGCCCATCGCCTTGGTTTACCAACCAATAAACTGCGGATGTTATCTGAAACCAGCGTCGAACAAATTTGCGAAGTTGCCCTAAAAGAATTGCCAAAGGTCATAGTGGTCGATTCGATTCAAGTGATGCACATGAGCGATGTGGCATCGAGCCCAGGTAGTGTGTCGCAGGTGCGCGAATCCGCTTCTTACTTAACGCGTTTTGCCAAGGAAAATGGCATTGCCGTGATCATGGTCGGCCATGTGACGAAAGATGGCAGTCTGGCGGGACCTAAGGTATTGGAGCATTGTATCGACTGCTCTGTGATGTTCGAAGGCGATAGTGATAGTCGTTACCGCACCTTGCGTTCCCACAAAAACCGGTTTGGCGCCATCAATGAGTTAGGTGTATTTGCCATGACAGAGCGCGGCTTAAAAGAAGTCGCCAATCCTTCGGCAATTTTCCTTTCCCGTGGTGAAGAAGAATCTTCTGGCTCGCTTGTTATGGTGGTTTGGGAAGGCACGCGGCCGCTACTTGTGGAGCTGCAGGTGCTGGTGGATAACTCGGCCATGTCTAACCCGCGCCGCGTAGCTGTGGGTATGGATGCCAACCGTTTAGCCATGTTGCTTGCCGTGATGCACCGCCACGGCGGTTTACAGATGTCAGATCAGGATGTGTTTGTGAACGTGGTGGGCGGCGTGAAAGTAACGGAAACCAGTGCCGACTTAACGTTACTCTTGGCTATGGTATCGAGTTTTCGCGGGGATATTTTGCCCAGCGATTTAGTTGCCTTTGGTGAAGTGGGGCTATCGGGTGAAATTCGGCCTGTACCCAATGGCCAAGAGCGATTAATCGAAGCCGCTAAACATGGTTTTAAGCGCGCCATCGTGCCTAAGGCCAATGTGCCTAAAAAGCCTCCTGCGGGAATGGAAGTCGTGGGTGTGTCTAAGTTATCCGAAGCGCTAGAAGCGATTTAGTCATTAGGCCGAGTAAAATGAGAGGCTAGCTAAATTTAGGCGCTAGCTGGCATTAAATGCTCCCAAGCGAGATTAATACCAGTAAGCAAAACAGCGCCATTAGGCGCTGTTTGTGTTTGTGAGCGAGTGTCTTAATCTGCGATATTGTGTTTTTCGATAAACAACATAAGTTCGCGATTCAGCAAGGAAGCATCACCTAAGTTCAGCTCCACCATACGTTTTAGGTGGCTGATGCTGTCGACGTCGATGAAGTTACACTTCAAGCCTAATTGGGCATTTTTTTGATGGACCAACTCAGTTTCCATACGGAGCTCAATATCAGATTCGGGCAAGATAAAACTGAGGGTAATAGCATCACCCGAGTGGATAAAATTTTGCGGCTCTTCGACCAGGGCACCATTTAGACTCAAATCGAGAATGGTTGTCTCCCACTGTGCAACACCTTGTTGTAGATGTGCATTCGTGGCAAATAGAATCCGCGAAAACTTGCGCCTTTCGTCCATACCCAATCCTTTTTCTTTCATAGTCTGCTAAGTGTAGTCCCATCAGTGTCCCTAAGCATATGTCATATTGATGTGACTGTAAAAGCAGAGCAATTTTTTGTTCAATAAAGCTACCGAGATCGCATATTTAACCTTTCACTCATATGCAAATATGAAAAAGTATGAATAATTCACGTAAGTAAAATAAGAGAAATTGAAAATGGCTTACAGTGTGCTGGTTGTCGACGATGAAGCGGTTATCCGTGCGCGATTAAAGGGATATTTTGAAAAGGAAGGTTATCGCGTCGTTGAGGCGGCCGATGGCGAGCAAATGTGGTACGAGTTTAATCGCCAACATATCGATTTGATCATGCTAGATATCAATTTGCCCGGTGTCGATGGTTTGAGCCTGACCCGTGAGCTACGCAGCCGCTCCCATGTGGGCATCATTCTGGTCTCTGGGCGGGATGAATCTATCGACAAAATCGTTGGTCTCGAAATGGGCGCCGATGATTATGTGACTAAACCTTTCGAGCTGAGGGAGTTGCTGGTTAGGGTAAAAAACCTTCTGTGGCGGATTTCCCTTGTGAAGCAAGCTGAGTTGGCGATCGCCGAAGAATTATCTCAACCGGACGATGTGATCAGTTTCGAAGGTTATCAACTCGAACTCAACAGCCGCAAATTACGCCATGGCGATGCGTTGATCAAACTCACCAAAGCGGAATTCGAGCTACTGGCAGCATTTGCCCTGCATCCGCAGCAAGTCTTATCCCGCGAGCGTTTAATGCAGCAAACCAGCCACCGTAATCTGGATGTCAATGACAGAACGATCGATGTGATCATACGCCGTCTTCGCAATAAACTCGACACTGAATTGTTTGTCACTATTCATGGCGAAGGCTATTTATTTGCCGCTAAAGTGGACGATTAATACGAGTTAGGTCGCACTTGGTACAGAGGGTAAAAGTCGGCCTCCGCTAGACTGAAATCTAATTGAGACAAAGTGTTAGAGGATGATGTTCGCTTGATGATCGCAGGGCCTATATCGCCAAATGGCTGAGCGCCTTCGAGTTGTTTCACTGTAACATCAATGGCGAGTTTTCCCTGTAATACGACTAGATCATCATTACTGTAGATGACTTTTTCCCGTTTGAGCCCACGCACAATGGCGGGGGATAAGTAACTGCTTACTAGCTTGACTCTGTTACTTAATCCCTTTTGTTTCAAAGTACTAATGGCGGCCTCAATCGCCACTGCGCTGCCGAGAATATAATCTGGCTGCTGAGCTTTAAGCAGCATCTGCAACTGGTCACGATACAAATTGCGATTATTATCGGCGTGCTGAATGGCACTAATCTTGACTTGGCTCCCTTCAAGCGCCTGACGTATACCTTGCTCAACTAAATCAGTGCCACCTAGATTTTCCGGTCCGGCTAGGAGTGCCAAATTTGCCGTTTGTTGCGGATGTTGTGATGTTGCATCGGCTTTGATGAAGTTACCCGCCAGTAGCCCCATTTGATACCAGTTGACGCCAATATGAGTTTTGACTTGGTCGCTATTAAGTTTATTGACTAGGGCTAGCACGGGTTTAGTCAGTGGCGCGGTAAATTGGGCAAGTAAATCAGGGCTGACTGAGCCCAGTAAGATGGCATCATAGTCGCCTTGCATACAGCTTTGCAGCTGAGCCAGTTGCTTATCTATATGGTAATAACTGCCAGCTTCGAAGAGATCGAGTGAGACGCCAAGGGTTTTCGCATGTTGGATCAGTCCATAATCAATGCCAATCCAGTAGGCATCTTTGAGGTGTGGCACTAGGGCACAAATCCGCCAAGGCTGTTGGGCTTTTGTCAGTGGTAAGTAGTTTAATGTTTGGGATTGCTGGATTTTGACATTGAATGGCGTGCGCTGCTCTAATGGCCAAGTGAGGGGTTCACTTGTCGCATAGCCTGAAAACACGAGGCCAAATGTGGCGAGTGTGAGCCATCGTTGCCAATATTTTCGCATCATCCCGTATTATCCGCTAAGCATAATCTTGGGTGGCATTGTAACAGTTTAAGGAAGATGTGTGGCTCCTTTATCTTTATCGCGAACCAGTTTAACCGGTCGATTAATGCTCGCCTTCAGTGTGTTAGGCGTATTGTTGATGCTGCTTGTTAGCTTAGGCAGCTTAAGTCTGCATTGGTTAAAACAGGCCGACAGTTACTTGTACGAAGAGTCACTCCCCGCATCCCAAGCGGCGAGGCAGCTAGTGCAAGCTTCTAATGCTTTGTCCGATGGTGTGCAGCAGTTAGGGCGGGTAGAAGATGAGCGTCAACGGGAGTTTATTGGTCGTAAACTGAGCCTTGAAAGTGTCAATATGTTTAATGGCATCAAAACCTTAACCATATTGGATGTTAACGAAGGCCAAAATCTTAACCAGCTGGCCGAACAAATCATCAGCCAATTAACCTCACTTGGCAAAAGTATGGGTCGGCGTTTGACCATGGGCGATGAACTGCAGCTTAAGGCTCATGAATTGTCCATCGCCGCAGGACATGCCTCCGAATTACTTCAATCTGAGCTCGCCGTGGTGAATTCTGCCATCTTGGCGAAGTTGAGTCAGGCCTATCCTGATATGGCAGGCGCGAAGCGCAGCGGCCGATTACTCGACGATGTGATTGAGGGCGAACTTGATATTCAAGAGCAGCTCAATCGTGCCCTTAAGTTAGTTCATCAAATTGCCTTGTTAAGTCAGTTATTTGAATCCTCCGAATTGCAGTTAGAATTGCAATTAAGTGTGCCGAATTTGCTGGCGACGTTTGCAAGCACGAATCCTTCCCCGAGTTTTACGCTTCCTGAGCCTGAGATGGCGACGGCAATGGAGAGGGCGCTTGCCCATAAGACGGATTCAGTGCCAGCTTCGAGTGACATCAATATCGATTTGATGGCGCTCGATAATGTGCCTGAGATTATTCGCGATCCGGGGCGTTTGCAGGCGTTAAAAACCGAATTAGCAGTGTTGGCGCACACACCGCAAATCATTAAATTGCAGCGGGAATTAAGTCAAACACTGCAGCAGCAACAGCGTCAGCAGCAAGAATTAGCCGAAAAACTCTATGGACTCAATACGCTGGTGGATAGAGCCCTAAATCAACAGCAACAACAGGCAGAATTGGCTCGTAGTGATTATCTACACCAATTGTCCCTTGCTAGGCTTGGGCTTTGGGGCACAGGTGCCTTGATGTTTGTGGTGATAGGCTTTGTGATCTATCGAGTCATTTATCGCGGTATCGCCCTTAGGTTAAATCAGGCGACCGAGGCTATGTCCCGCTTGAGCTTAGGTGACACGAACGTGAGTTTAGAGGCCCACGGTGATGATGAACTGACTGCGATGGCAAATGCTATCGAAGCCTTCAAGCGTAAAACTGCCCATAATCTTAAATTACAGGCTGATTTACGTCAGGTGGCAGATGAGTTGACCGAGCATAAAAAGGCGTTGGAGCAAACCGTTGCTGCCCGTACGCAGGAGCTGGCCGATACCAATAATCGCCTCGATGCCGAAGCCAAGGGCCATGCTAAAGCAAGGCAAATTGCTGAAGAGGCGAGTCAGGCAAAATCCCAATTCCTTGCGACCATGAGCCACGAAATTCGTACGCCTCTCAACGGTTTACTCGGTACATTAACTTTGCTCGGTCACAGTGATCTACCGCCAGCGCAGCAGCAAATGTTAGCGCTATCGCAATATAGCGGCACTTTATTACAAACCGTGTTGAACGACATTTTGGATTTTTCGCGTCTTGAACAAGGGAAACTCAGCCACGAGCCAAGGCCAACCGATATCAATACCTTGCTCGATGAAGTGCTGGCGATCATGGTTGCGGGTGCAAATTTAGCTGGGCTCAGCCTCAAAATGAACAAGCCTAAGTTACCAAGCTGCATCAATATCGATGGGCCTAAGTTGCGCCAAGTATTGTTCAACCTAATCGGCAATGGCATTAAATTTACGCAAGAGGGCTGCGTGACGCTAACTGTTAGTCTGCAAGGCACCCAATTGTCCTTCGTCGTGCAGGACACGGGCGTTGGTATTGTGCCTGCGGCACTTGATAAACTTTTTGTGCCCTACAGTGCTTTACCTAATCAAGGTCGCAGCCGCGGAACTGGGTTAGGGCTCGCTATTTGTAAGCAATTGGTTGAGTTAATGGATGCTAGCGGCCGCGGGATTTGGGTCAAAAGTCAACCAGGAAAAGGCAGTGAGTTTGGTTTTGAACTGGCCTTTAATGAATGCGATATGACCTATGTCAAAGCGGTAACAGAGAGGGTATTAGTGCCTACTCGCCAAGTGCTGGTGGTAGAAGACAATAAAGTGAATGCTATGGTGGCGCAGGGATTTTTAGCGCACTTAGGTCACAAGTCAGTGCTTGCTGTCAGCTGCCTGCAGGCGCTTGAATTTGTCGAGTCTAACGGCTTGGCTTTCGATGCTGTGATGCTGGATATTCAGCTCAGTGATGGCTCTGGAATTGATTTATTGCCGCAGTTAAAAATGTTGATCGCCAATCCTAGTGTGAAGTTTGCCGCCTTTACCGCCCAAATGCAGAGCGAAGATTTACAGCATTATCGCGAGGCGGGATTCGATACTGTTTTGGCTAAGCCTCTGAGTCTACAAACCCTTACTGAATGGCTTGGTGTGGCGGCTTCTCCCTTGTCTGCATCCATTTCATCATCGACCGTTAATGACCAGTTATCTGCGCCGCCTCAAGTCACAACGGAAGCTAAGATTGCAACGACAATAGCGGATGTCGATGATGAGCCGTTATTAGATCTCAAGCAGTTAGCGCAGGATAAGGACGTACTCGGCAGCGAAGCTATGATGTCTATGCTCGATCTTTTTAGTGATTCGAGTCGTGAGCAGCTTGCCAAACTGTCTCTAGCTAATCCCAAGGAAGAGGTAGCCAAATTGCTGCACGGGCTTAAGGGCAGCAGTGCCAGTATGGGATTGATAGCGTTAGCTAAATTATGTAAGGAGTTAGAGCTGGCGCTAAAAGCCAGTGCAAATAAAGACAGTGTAGATAAAGCCAGTGCAAATAACGCGTTGGAGCTTAGTGAATTTCAACGCCTTGAGTCTTGCTGGCAGGCATCCATTGCCGCCTTGAGCCAATGGTTAGCTGCACAAAACGACTGAACTTGCCTGCTCATAAACCCACCTGCTCATCAACCTATTGGATAGCATTAGTCTAAAGATAAGTCGCTCTAGAACGTTTAGCTAATCACCGCCACAGCGGGTTCAAGCTGTGCGATATCTTGCTTCACCCACGCTAAGGTGAGTGTGGCAACGGCACTATAAAAACCGTTTTTGTCGCATTGAGTGAGTTGGTTAATAAATTTTGCTAACCAAGAGTCGACGCAGGTTTGCAAAAAGCTTAATTGGACACTGTCTTCACTGTGACAACATAAGTGCGCCATATAGGCGAGCATCACGGCCAAATGGTCGGCGGGCTCTGGGAAATGACTCTGCACCTGCAGTTTGCTCTGGTGTAAAAATTCACTCATCTGCTGATGTTGCTGACCAAATAGCAGAGGTTCATCTTCACCGCTTAAATACAGGCTAGCATAGGGGGAAGCGCTGTGTTTGGTGCCAACGAGAAATAAGCCGCAGTAATCCGCCGCGAGTTCGAGTAACGTCTCATCATCTTTTATCCCATTGAGCATGCTGCGAATTTTATCCACTGACTGAGTGAAATTAGCCTCTAGGCTAAGCTGTTCCCAGAATTGCTGCGCCGCTTCGCTGGTGAGTTCTTTAAGTCTTTGCTCGTCAACTTCGCGGGCGAACAGTGATGATAACAGCTGATAAACCAAGGCTCTGGCGTGGTTGATATCGACTTGACTCATTGTATATTCCTCAACACGCCCTAGTTTTGGCGCTAAGATTGGATGCTGAAACGCGCCGTGTTCGGCGCATCTCAGCATTTTGGTTCTAAGGTTAGATTTCGACTTCGATAGGACCATCGAAGGAGCTGACCTTAGGCACTTTGCCTTGGTATTTTTCAAACTCGACTAAGCAAGTATAGGCTGAGCAAGCTTGGGCAAGTTTAGAGGTGCCTATGTCTAAAGTGAGGGTGTTAGGATCGCCATAACTACACAGGGCGCCGACTTCAGCCCCACCTTCAGTGCTACCATCTTTACCTACTGGCCCATACCATGCGCCTTCGTGAATCCGCACAATACCAGTAGGGAAGTTGTCCGATACCACAGCACCTGCCAACAGTTGGCCACGGTCGTTAAAGACTCGCACTATATCGCCATCTTTGATGCCGCGCGCTTTTGCGTCGACAGGGCTGATATACACAGGCTCACGGCCATTGACTGCGTAGGTCTCGCGGTATTCTCGCGACTCACACATTTGCGAGTGTAAGCGTTTGTCTGGGTGGCATGACTGCAACCAAATCGGATGCTTGTCAGAGCCAGGACCGCCATGGCTACGCTCGGTTTTCTCCATCCAAGTTGGGTGACCTTTACAGTCATCGTAACCGAATTGATCAATCTTACGGCTAAAGATTTCAATCAAACCTGAAGGCGTGCCTAGTGGATTGATTTCAGGATCGTTTCTAAAGTCTGCATGGCGCGTCCAGACTTCACCGTCACCAAAATGCACATAACCTTGTTTCCAGAAAGTCGCAAAGTCAGGCATCTCAAACTTGCCCGCGTTGGCGGCTTTACATTCGTTATAGAGGGTTTCTAACCACTCCATTTCGCCCATGTTACGGGTGTATTCCTTCTCTTTACCAAGTACGGCGGCAAAGCGAGTGAAGATTTCAAAATCCGACAAGCTATCAAACAGTGGCTCAACCATCTTTTGCATGGCTAAAATACCGCGGTTAGCATAGGCGCCGTACACGTCGATATCGTTGCGCTCATAGGTAGTACAAGCGGGTAGTACGATATCCGAGAAGCGGCAAGTTGCCGTCCAGTTCACATCGACAGTGACCACACACTCAAGCTTATGGAAGGCTTGCTTCATACGGTTTCTGTCTTGGTGATGGTTCCAAGGATTATTACCCGAGAAAATCATCATCTTGATATCGGGGTAAACCACTTTCGAGCCGTTTGCATCAATGGTTTTGCCGGGTTCAAGAATCGCATCAATCCAGCGGGCAACCGGAATCGTGCTGCTCGCGCCCTTGAAGTCTGAGCTATCAAAGAGTGGCTTTTGATTTTCGTCCAAGTTACGGGGGAAAGCACCTGGCGCCGCGGCACCCGATGAAGGCACCCCGATACTCGAGTAGTGATGACCATAGCTGATGCCACCACCGGGTAGCCCGATTTGGCCGATCATGGTCGCCAGTACCGCCGCCATCCAATAGGGTTGTTCGCCGTGTTGCTGGCGCTGGATACACCAACCCATCATGAATTGAGTGCGACCCTTCACTAAGGTTTTGGCTAAATCGCGGATAACATGGGCTTCAACACCACAGATAGGCGCGGCCCACTCTGGGGTTTTGGCGACGCCATCTTTAGTGCCCATCACATAGGGCACAAACTCTTCAAAACCTAAGCTGTAGCCTTGGATAAATTTATCGTCGTAGAGCTTTTTGCTGATCATCTCGTGGGCGATGGCCAGCATTAAAGTCACGTCTGTCTGTGGGTTAACGTAGAGTTGCTCACAGCCTAAATAGGCTTGGGTCTTAGTCACCACAGGGTCGATACTGATGACGCGGATTTTGCCTTGCTTCACTTTCTCTTTTAACTGCGCAAGATAGGCAAAAGACTCGTGGGTTTCCGCATTCCAACCCACTTGCAGGTTCTTATACGGATCGTTCGACCAGAGCACGATAGTGTCGCTGTGTTCTAAGATTAGCGGCCATGAAGTGCCTTGGGCATACACTTCGGTTGAACCTAACACGTAGGGCAGAATCGTTTGGCCTGCACCTGTGGAGTAGTCGCCGATTTTCTTCACATAGTTGCCGTGCATCCCCACAGCACGTTGCATATGACTCGTGCTGGAATGCAGTTGACCCGTGGCGCGCCAACCGGTTTGACCCGCATGCAGACCTGATGGACCGTATTGGGTTTGGACTTCATCTAATGAATGCTTAAACAGTGTTAATGCCTTGTCCCACGTCACGCGAACAAAGCGGAAATCACCCCGTTGATGGGTATTGCTCTTATGACCTTTGAGTAAAAAATCTAAGCGCACCATAGGGTAACGTACACGGGATGGATTGTAGACCATGCCGCGGATGCCGTTAATCATATCCGTTGGATACTTATCTAAGTCGAAGGGTTTCACTTCGGCAATGACGCCGTTTTTACGCTTCATTTTAAAGGCGCCGAAGTGTGAACCTGTGGTTAGCCATTCATCTTCATTGATGCCCGCTTTGGCTAAGGCATTTAAGGGCGCTAACACTGAGCTGCCACCTAAGACAACGAAAGAGGATGAGGCGATACCCTTTAAAAAGTCTCTTCTGTTCATGGTATTACTCCCGAATTAGTGCTCTTTTTTCACAAAAGTTGACGAATGTTCCTGCAGATATTTCTGCACTAGCGCTTGCGTGTCTTGGTCCATATTCACGAAGGCCAACATGCCTTGGAACATTCCCGGCCAAGTATTGGCGTCAAAGTGCGCCTCATCGGGTTGGGTATGGCAAACACTGCAGCTGGAGCGGAAGGTATCGCGGGCATAACCCCAAAGTGGTTGCAGCTCGGTCAGCAGATAATCCTTATCGGTCCAGATTTGTGCTTCGATACGCTGCCATTTAAGGCCTGTCATAGGATCTTCTTTTTCTTCAAAGGTTTGGATAACACCTTCGGTTTCGGCTGCGTCTTTGGTTAACTGTGCCGACAGAATGTTCACGCCAAAGTCCATGTAGATCACGCGGCCAGCACCAATCTTTTTACGCCAGCCATCGATGCCGATCTTGATGCGTTTGCCTTGGGTTTCGAGCACTTTGACTTTCGTTGCTACGTTGAGTGTGCCTGCTTCCACATCGCCTTTATCAGTGAAGAATAAGGGTTTAGTCAGGGCGCTATAGTAAGTTTGATTTGTTTCAACTGAGCTAACACCCGATCCGACTTCTGCAATCAGTTCTGGTGCGCGGGCAGTGCCCATTTCCGGTAAATGGTGAGCAATACCTTTATGGCAATCGATACAGCTTTGGTCGATTTCTGCGGCGCGTTTCATCTGTTTTTGTGCCAGCGGTGACATGGCTTCCCATTTCATCGAGTTGTAGTTGTGGCAGTTTTTGCAGGCTAAGGAGTTGTCGCGGTCGAAACGTTTCCATTCACGGCTCGCCATTTCTAAGCGTTTGGCTTCGAATTTTTCAGGGGTGTTGACTGTGTTAAATAACCAACCCCAGACGTCGTGGGAGGCTTCCATCTTACGGGCGATTTTACGGCTCCAATTATGGGGCACGTGGCAATCGGGGCAGGTGGCACGAACGCCAGAGTGATTCGACCAATGCACAGTTTCCTGCAGCTCTTGGTAGGGTTTGCTTTCCATACTGTGGCAGCTAATACAAAAAGCTTCGGTATTGGTGGCTTCGAGTGCAGTGTTAAATCCGCCCCAGAAGATGATACCCATGATAAAAGCGCTGATGCTGACGGCGCCTAAGGTCAGCGCTTTGGTGGGTTTGTTCAGTGTGCGCCAGAGGTTGGTTAACCACTTCATAATCGCGTCCTCAAAAAGTAACTATATGTTAAATAGATATAAATTAGTGGCCGACAACGCCGCCGAAGGCTTGGATCATCCAAATGATGAAGCCGTAAATACTGATCCCTGCGATAGTGAGTGCGGGGAAGAGTAAAAAGATGATGAACCCGAGCGCTTTTAATTCATTTTTGCGCGTGGATTTCTCTGATGTAGGTGTTTGTATGTTTAGCTTTGTCATTGGGGTCGACTCCGATCGAAAGCGATTTTTGATAGGAGCACTATAGAGGGGAGATATGAATGGACTTGCTTGCTGTGATGAATGGGGTTTGACAATATATGAAAGATTATGAAAACTTTTTAAGGGCGTAAGCTTAGCGCTGCTCTGGCAGACTTTCGGTGGTGATTAATGTGAGTTCAATGGGCAGTTATTGCCTAGGGTTGGGCGGTTTTTTGAACAACTGATTTCGGCTTTTGCCGCTAATTTTTTATCGAAGTGCAGGCGATGTCTTAGCTATCTTTGGGAGATTCCAGTATCATCCGCGGCCAACAACGGCTGCGTCTACATGATTAATGGCTTTTTAATCATCGCGAAGCATCACTGCTTGCAGATCATGGATTTTTCCCACAGTAGGAAAATGATGTGGATCTCTCACCCAAGTCTGATGGATTTGGGGCTCTAATCTGCCGCAGCCAGCGTCGCCAATTGCGTTTTAGGGTAATTGGTACCGACCCCATTTTAAGAGATCACAAGGTATAACAACATTATGTCTGAGCAATTGAGTTCAACAGCCGTACCCTCAGGTTCGTTTCTGGACCGTTATTTTTCTATTCAACAACGTGGCAGCACAGTTCGCCAAGAAGTGATTGCGGGATTAACAACTTTCCTCGCTATGGTCTACTCAGTGATTGTGGTGCCTAACATGTTAGGCCAAGCGGGATTTGATCCTGGTGCCGTGTTTATCGCTACCTGTTTAATTGCATCATTTGGTTCTTTGCTCATGGGTTTATGGGCAAACTTACCTATGGCGATTGGCTGCGCTATTTCGCTCACCGCCTTTACCGCCTTTAGCTTAGTGCTCGGTCAGGGCATGTCGATTCCGGTTACCTTAGGCGCGATTTTCCTAATGGGCGTGACCTTCACGCTTGTGAGTGTGACGGGTATTCGTCAGTGGGTGCTGGCTAATTTACCTAAGGGTATTGCCCACGGTACTGGCATAGGTATCGGCTTGTTTTTACTATTGATTGCGACTAACAGCGTGCAATTGATTGTGGCTAATAGTGCAGGCTTGCCGGTGAAGTTGGGCGACATTAATAGCTTACCTGTTATCGCGACTATTCTAGGTTTAGCGGCAACTATCGGTTTAGAGCGCCGCGGTATACCTGGCGGTATTCTGTTGGTGATTATCGCGTTATCGGTATTTGGTTTAGTGTTCGATCCGAGCGTGAAATACCAAGGTTTGTTTGCCTTGCCTGATTTAACCTCTGAGCATTCACTGATTGGTCAGCTCGATATCATGGGCGCCTTTAATCCTGTGGTATTGCCAATCGTATTAGCGTTAGTGATGACGGCAATTTTCGATGCGACCGGCACTATCCGTGCTGTGGCTGGCCAAGCGAATTTGCTCGATAAAGACGACAATATTGTCGGCGGCGGCAAAGCCTTAACCTCAGACTCCGTTAGCAGCATGGTGGCGGGTTTAGTGGGCGGCGCACCAGCGGCTGTGTATATCGAGTCGGCGGCGGGTACTGCGGCGGGCGGTAAGACAGGTTTAACTGCGACGATCGTTGGCGTACTGTTTTTATTGATGATGTTTTTAGCGCCATTAAGCTATTTAGTGCCAGCTTATGCGACAGCACCTGCTTTAATGTACGTGGGTTTGTTGATGCTGAGTAACGTAGCAAAACTTGATTTTGACGATAAAGTCGATGCCATGGCAGGCTTAACCTGCGCTGTGTTTATCATCTTAAGTTGTAATATCGTCACTGGTATTATGCTGGGCTTCGTGACTCTGGTTGTTGGCCGTATTTGTAGCGGCGAATGGCGCAAACTGAAAGTAGGCGTGCTCGCCATTACCTTAGGTTTAGTGGTGTTTTATATGGGTGGTTGGGCGATTTAAGTTAGGCAAACTGAGTGATTTAAACTGAGTTATTGTAAACAGAAGCGAGTGCAGTCTTAGGATTAGCACTCGCTTTGATTTTGTGCCCGGTATTCACAATAGGCCCGCAGTAAGTCTTTCCAAGTGACAATCCCAACCAACTTACCGTCTTCTAACACCGGCAAGCAGCCTATATCGTTGTCTAACAAGATGCGGGTTGCCGTGTCTAAATTGATGTGGGGCGCAACGGTAACCGGATTACGGGTCATCACTTGATGCACACGTTTTTGCAGGGTTTCTAAATCTCTTGCGGTTTCGGCGCTACTGCCCAAGTTAGGGCTAATGGCACGCAGCAGATCCCGCTCCGATAACACGCCTTCAAGTTGATACTCATCGACGACCAACAAGTGATGAAAGCTCGCTTGGTCGAAGATTTCCTTCGCCACAGTTAATCGGTCGTCCATTTCAACCGTGACGACTCGGGTGCTCATAATATCGGCGATAATGATCGGCATGATGATCCCCTGATAAGCTTGCGCATCCTAGGATGCGCTCTGTTAATGCGCTGCATTACAGTTACTTATAACAGAGTGGTGCATGTTTAGCCAACACCCATTACAAAGTTTTAACTCAAAGATCTTGAACCTCTGGCTCATCATCAGCTGTGATTGGCATCCGCTCCGATTCGGGCAAGTGCGCGCCTATGTAGCGTTGATACTTTTTGCCTTTCAGTTTGTGGGTGTCCACCAGCACTAAACCATCGATACAATCGCCAAAGTCTGCGTCGATACCAAAGGCGAGAAACTTAACCCCATCAGCCTTACACAGCTCACCATATTGCTTGTAGAGCGTCGGCACGGCGGCGCCCATACTCGCGAGTACTTGTTTGAGTTGCTTGAAGTTGCTCTGATAATCCTCGGAGAAATACAAATCATCTAACTTAGCTTTTTGGGATTTGGATAAACCAAAGGGCGACATGGAAACCGCCATCTGCTGCGCAGGCGCAAATTCCCGCGAGTAAAAGTGTACGAGCATTTCTCTGGCGCTGCCGGGCAGTTGATTGCTGATAGACACTGGGCCAAATAGGTAGCGGTATTCAGGGTGTTTGGCGAGATAAGCGCCTATGCCAAACCACAGATAATCTAAGCTGCGTTTACCCCAATACTTGGGCTGCACAAAACTGCGGCCAAGCTCTAAACCTTGCTTCACGAAGGGCATAAAGCTGTCGGCGTATTGAAACAGCGATTGGCTGTAGAGGGCGTTTTCGCCGTATTTGTCTAAGACTTTGTCGCCACTGGCAAAACGGTAGGCGCCGACAATTTCAAATTGCTCTTTATCCCACAGCACTAAGTGCTGGTAGTAGGAATCGTATTTGTCGATATCGCGTCGTTTGCCCGACCCCTCTCCCACGGCGCGAAAGGCGATTTCCCTCAGGCGACCAATTTCCCGCATGATGGGATTGCTGTCGTGGTGCTGGTAAAGGTAAATCAACTTGTTATCTTGCGTTTCCCCTAGCAGTTCGCATTGCTGCAGCGCCGCTTGCAGTTCACGGCGCGATTCGGGATGGGCGATAGCACTTTGGGTGATAAACAGTGGGTCTTTATCTTTGCCGATACGATACAAGTGATTTTTAAGCAGTTTTATCTTGGTCTTGAGTGGAAAGTCCATCGAGCGCACGGCTTCATTGGGAATAAGCTCGCCAATGCGGATCGGCATATTACGTTTGGCCTGTTTGAACATTTCCTTCACCAGCAGCAGTGTGGCGAGTGGCTTGTAAATCATAGATGCGCCGTAGAAGGTCGCAGAGTTTTTGGCATCTAAAAATATCGGCAGTAAGGGCGCATTACAGGAAATCGCCATTTTTAAAAAGCCAGAGTGCCATTGGGTATCACGCACGCCGTTAGGACGCAATCGCGAAACTTCGCCAGACGGGAAAATCAGCACAGCGCCTTCGTTACGCAGGTGCTGGTGGATTTTTTCTAAATGCTGTTTCGGTGTGCCGCCCGTCATATTGCGCACCGGCAGTAAGATTGAGTGCAGCGGTTCCAGTGCCATCAAGAGTTCGTTGGCGACGACTTTTATGTCAGGGCGAATTTCACTGATCAGTTTGATCAGCGCTAAGCCATCGAGTGAACCTATGGGATGGTTGGCGAAGATCACCACTCGGCCTTCACAGGGAATATTTGCTATCTCGTTGGCGGGCACAGTAAAGCTAAAGTCGAAACTCGCTAGCACTTGCTCGACAAAGTCCACACCCTGTAAATAGGCATATTGATTGGCGATATCATTGCATTGTTTTTCATTGAGCAGGTAACGCAGCATGGCCTTGGCGGGTTTAGCGAGCCAAGGTTTGTCGTTGATCGACGGCAGATTTTGTTCAACCATATTATCAACGGTAAAAATCATGCTCTTCGCCTTAAGCGCTGGTGGCTGCACGGCATGGTTATTATGGTTAAGGTTGCTGTTTAGCGTCTGGTCATTGTGTTCCATAGCGTTATCTGATTGATGAGTCATGTTATTTAGTTGATTCATAGTGTTAGGCAACATCCCTTGGGCGAGTTTCGCCGGTATTTGTGTTTGGCATTTGCTGCGCTGCCGTTTTTTGTTGTTTGTTTTTGTGCGTCTCAGGTGGCTGTTGCACTAACGCTATGCTGCTGAGAATATCGAGATTGAGTGTCTGTTCATTCCAGCGACACAGCTGTAATTCACCGTTAAGGGTTTCTGTGATTAAGCTGCAGTTTTCAACCCAGTCACCGTCGTTGGCGTAGATGATCTGCCGCTGCTCAGGCGTACTTTGGGGCGTGCAGTATTGTGCTGCCCTTGGGTGAGTTGAGAGTTCCGGCTGATGGATATGGCCGCAGATCACGCCGTCAACATCGAAATGCTGGGCATAGTTGAGCACCGCTTGGCGATAATGTCCGATAGCGGCTTGAGCCTTACCCACTTTGGATTTGATGTAACTTGCCAGTGACCAATAGGGATAACCTAAGCGTTCCCGCAGGCTGTGGAGATTGCGATTAAGGAACAGTAATAAGTCATATAAATGATCGCCCAATATGGCGTAGAAACGGCCGACACACACATCGGCATCAAACTGATCCCCGTGGAGCATCAACAATTTATGGCCGCCAATCCCGTGGTGAATATGTTGGCGGGCTATTTTGATATTCCACAGGCTTAGCTCGGCATAGGGTTTGATCAGTTCGTCGTGGTTGCCCGGCAGATAAATCACTTGTGTGCCGTTTTGTGCCAGTTCAATGAATTTTTGTAGCACCTTATTGTGGCTATCGGGCCAATGCAGCTTACGTTTCAGCGCCCATAAATCGACTATGTCACCGACTAGATACAAGTGCTGACAACGCGCGGTTTCAAGCAAACTGAGCAGGTAGTCGGCCTTGCAATCTTTACAGCCTAAATGGATATCCGATAGCCAAAGGGCGTTAACTGTGATGCTTGGTGTATGGGGTGATGCCGTCTGGTCTGAAGTTAATGCGGATGGGGTAAAAGATGCTGAATTGAAACGATTTGAGGGTGTTGGTGCAGATGTCAGAACTGATGTAGGTGATTGCGTCGAGCGGTTAAAGATAGGAGGTGAAAGGCTGGGGTCATTTATCTGTCCCTGCGCTGTTGTTTCAAATTCCTTGAAATTAAATCCTGTCATCTCGTATTCACCCCATTAGGCTGTTAACGAATATGAGCTTAGTGAGGGGCTTTGACTGAATGATGAAGTTTAGATGACATGCAGATGACAAAAGGTGGATTAGCCTAGACTGAACCTGTCAAGATTCACATCAGGATGCAATTAGAACCGACAGTTAGTTTGCAGCATGAATTGTCATTGTTTCCCCTGTGACTCGCCATAAACTCGTCCCTGAGGGCTCGACGACGGCATCCATGCCGCCAACGGTCACAGTTGCAACAATGCCAATCTTAATTAACACTTCAGCTGTTCGTTTAGCTAAAAAGCTATTGCCCCAAAGTGGGTTTTGCAGTTCAAAAGGGGAATAGGTCAAGTAAAGCTTTGCCTATATAAAAGTTGATGGTTCGACTTAGAAGTGATGTACCCCATCTTTTTTGTAGTTTGAATGCGTTAATCAAAATCAAAATCAAAATCAAAATCAAAATCAAAATCAAAGTCGTGGGGCTTCACCCCACACCCGACCAAGGAGGACTGCTCGTCCTATCCTCCTTGGATGCTCCATGACGTCCCTAACGGAGTTGAAAGCCCCTTGTGCTCATTGACAAATTTGCTATCGCTTCCGAAGGATGCATCCCTGCACCTGCGAAAGCTAGCTCGCCATCCATGGCGAGACTCACGCCATTTGTCTATTCGCCCTGCGGCAACTCCGAAGGGAGGTGTATTCCTTGGAGTTTTGAGTCGTTAGATAGCGATTCATCAGCAAAAAAATAAGCGTGAAAGAACGAGAAAGCTAAAACGATATCAAGTGATTACCCATCAAACTGTATAAAAAACCGCTACCGCAAAAAAGCAAATTCCTATAGCATCATTTATACCAATTGACACGGATGTGGCAGCGGCCAAGTCCAACAAGCGATTTATGCCCTGCAAACAGCGCAGCGCATAAATACTAAGACGTTAGGACTATATAAGGAAATATCATGCTTAAGCTTTTAAATGTTTTCTCCGTAAGCCTTGTTCTATTTCTTTCCGGTTGCTCTAAGCCAGGACTGGAATTAACGAAAGAGCAATATGGAGAAAAGTGGCCATTAACCGTTTCATCAGGGCATGTAGAATGCAAAAATAATGCTGTTATTTTTCATTCTAATGGAAAAACATATGCTGTAAATGGTGTGGCTAAAACTCAAGGTTACTCTGAAATTAATGCAATCTGGAAAGATGACCCCGCATTTTTTGAAATGGCAGCCGAAATTGCTAAGGCAGAAAATACTGCTGTTGATGAAGTTATAAAATCAATGGGATCGCCAACCAAAATTAGTATTAGTCCAGTTTTGGATAGCGGCCTTAAATTATGTAAGTAATGAAATTTGCCCGTCCTAACAAGGTGCGGCACTCGGGGCCTGCGGCGCTCACAAGTTCGTGCGCATGCGCACGGCGTTAATTTATAGAAATTTTAATCCGAAACTCAAAAATTAGAGTTGGGAATCTAACACGCTTTTGTCCAAAAACGTGCTGTTTATTTCTTTAAAACTTACTGACTACGCCAATGCTAGAAAGGTGAGCCATGGTGATTAGCGAGACGACCGTCCGCCCCATGGACGGGGCGGTCGAGCATCCACGGACGGACTTGCTGCGTGTCGGTGAGCGAATGCCATGGCTCATCATAAGCCAGCACTTAAAGAATTAAATGACCAAGTTTGATCCTTCAGCAGCCTATCCAGAAATTCTTAAAGTACTTCTGTCCAAAAGTGAGTTGTGTGGTGTCGAGTGGAGGTTGTACGATTAAGTCATACGATATAATCAAAACTGTCAGTTCGTGTATGAGTTACTACAAAAAAGGGGAGTCAGTTAACCTGACTCCCCTTTTAGCTGAGCTATTGTTGGCGTTAGCTTTTAGAACAGTAAATGCGCCACACCTGCGATAACAGGCAGAGTCACTAAGGTACGTAGAATAAACACCACGAAGAGCTCAACAAAGTTCACAGGGATTTTACTGCCGATAAGCAATGCGCCCACTTCGCTCATGTAGATCAACTGAGTTACAGACAAGGCCGCAATCACAAAGCGAGTCATATCCGATTCAATTGAGCTGGCCAGAATTGACGGAATAAACATATCCGCAAAACCCACCACAATCGTTTTAGAGGCTTCAGTGGCTTCTGGAATATGCAGTAATTCGAGTAATGGAATAAATGGCATACCCAGATAGTTAAAGATAGGCGTGTGCTCGGCAATAATCAGCGCTAGCGTACCAATGGCCATTACCACAGGAATAATGCCAAACACCATATCGACAACGTTTTTAACGCCTTCATTCAAAACGGCTTTGATGCCACCGGCACTGGCGGCTTTTTCTAAGGCTTTATCAAAACCCCAAGAGAAAGCGTTGTGACCCGCAGGGATCAGCTCATCATCTGGCATGCGTGGGGTATCGTCTATGTAGTTGTCTTTCTTCCACGATAGCGGTGGCAACTTAGGCACAATCACAGCCGCCGCAAAACCGGCGAGACATACTGTTAAGTAGAAGGGCACAAACATGTGCTCTAATTTAACCTGTGAGATCACCACTAGGCTGAAGGTAATCGATACTGCCGAGAACGTGGTGCCGATAACGGCCGCTTCTCTTTGGGTATAAAAACGTGCTTCGTATTGTTTGCTGGTCAGCAAAATCCCCACACTGCCATCACCTAACCATGAGGCCATACAATCAATTGCACTGCGACCCGGTAGATTGAACACGGGGCGCATGATTTTGGTTAGCAGTGTGCCAAACAGTTCGAGTAGACCGAAGTTCAGCAGCAGCGGCAACAACATACCCGCAAAGATAAACACCGAGAACAACACGGGCAGTAAGTCGTTTAAGACTAATGCACCTGTGCTTGAGGAGTTAATGGCCTCTGGGCCTAAGCCTAAATAGGTCAGCACGACAAACACCGCACCTATGATCCGCGTGATCAACCATAAAGGACTGACATTTAATAAGGCATTAAGGAAGTGATTCTGGGCCACAAACTTAGGCTTAAATGCTTTTGACAGCGAAGAGGCCAGCGCCGTAGTCACGATAATCATGGTCACTATGAGGGTTAACACGCCGCTCAATGCGCCTTGCAGTGCTTTAGAGATAATCGCGATTGGAATAGTGATCGCATCGTTGTAGCTGATAGGGGTCATAAATAACAACAGACCGATCAGCGAAGGGACGATAAAGGTGAGTATCGTCTTAATGTTTCGATTTTTATTTTCAGTAGTCAATTTTGTACACCTTAAAGTACGAGTCGTACATGGTAAATTTGAATTAATAGCCGCACATAACGCGCTGTTGACGCCAATTAAGGTGCATTTAAATTCAACTCAAAAACGAGAATGGGGAAGATTACTCGCTTAGCTTGTCTATGTAAAACGATTCGCTAGTTAGTTTGATATAAGCAGCAAAACAGCATAGTTATTTTACTTAAGTTGTCGGTGATATTAGGTCGATACTTCTGGATGGTTTCACATAAAAAATTATTATAAACATGGTGTTATGGATTGTTGTTTCTGAGGGGTTAATCGCTTGTATGATGATGTAGTTAAAACGATTGAGATGTTATTTTTGCACGAAAAAACATCAGCAACTTTGGCATTACAGCCCTCTTGGTTGGTTTTTTGTGCGATTTAAGCGGACTGTCGTGATAACACTTTCTATATAGCGTGGGTAAGCACTGTTTAAGAATGCCACGCTTATGTTCAGTGTATTTTGCTGCTCGGTACATTTTTATGCGACAGGCAGTTAAATCTGCTCAGTGAGATGAGTGATCTTCCTCAGCATCTTGATGTTTTGGAGGCTGACTAAAAAGTCGCTAATAACGATGAAAGTAAAAATATTATTCATAAAGCGGATACCCGCCGCTTTAAATCTTCTCATTTCCATGTAAGTTAGTATCATTCCTATCCAACTCAAGTATTCATGACTGCAAAAGTAGAGAAGGTTAAGATTAAAGGCGGCTCGACCCTGGCCATTAAGTTTGGTTTTCTGGGGATCTTTGGGCTTCTAATCGGTATTGTGATGACTGTTTTAGGATTCGATGATGTCGAGTCCCATCGCTTTAACTTTTTAAATCATACCCTTAGCGAGTTGGGGACTTATGGTCACTCGTCTTTTGCTGTGATCCTTAACGGGGGATTGTTTTTTGGCAGCTTAAGTCTTGTGTTTTATTGTTTGTCTTCGCTACAGCAGGTGATGTCTTTTTGGGGATATCCTTTCTTTATTAGTTTGGCGTGCACTTTTTTAGCCTTAGCGAGCGTGGGATTATTTCCCGTGAACGTGTATCACTTGCACGTTTTAGGGGTGAAATGGTTTTTCTATCTGGGAAGCTTAAGTGCAATTTTCTACTTAGCCTGGGTCTGTCTCGGCAAGTCTTATTTTGGCCGTTGGACAGGGTTATTAGCCCTCATTGTGTTGTGCAGCATGATGACGTTTCTGTATGCGCCGCAATTGGATTTAGGTTTGACCGAAGGCGATAGGCCGTTTTATCAGGAGATGGTATTGCAGCTGCCGCGTCCTAGTTTGTGGTGGCCAGCCCTACTGGAATGGATAGGGCTGGGGAGTCTATTGTGCTGGACCACTGTGCTGCTTTTCAGTCAGTTACACTCCAACCAAGATCGAACCAGCCAAGACTCATGCACAGATCAAGAGTTAGGCTAGGGAGTCGCATGCACAGCAAGGCCTGCTTCTCCAAACCAATAGCCGTTACACTGGGTTGTCTCTAGGTTCGCGTCGCTGCTAATCGCAAAATGTTGAGCATTTTCAGGCGTGTTAATTGCATCGACCAAGGTATTGGCTATGGTGATGCAGTCAAAACTACTGGGTGATACCCGAAACACATCCACCCCCATCTTTGCCATTGTCGTTATTTCACTGCGTAAATCTAAACAGCTAGCGGATTGAGTTTGGATCCCATTGAGCCTGAGCAAAGGCTGCTGCTCTTGGGTTTGCGCGAGTAGCCCTTTGCTGTATTCACTGCACACTGTTTCACAATGATCTTTGGTGAGCTGTTTGTGCCTAGCGGTAAAGCATCGCGCCGAATGGGCGAGGGGTAAATAGCCGTGGCCGAGCACTTCCACTTCAAATGACGGCTTTTGTTGGATCACTTGGCTAAGCCAAGCCTTTGAAAGTTCCACTGGCATCACAAACCTATGCATCCCAAATCGCTGCAAAATGTCTAAACTGGCGCGATTGTAGTTATTGATACTCGCGCCGCAGACGAAGGGCAGCTTGTGCTCGTTGGCGAGATAGACCGCCGCCATATCGTTCGCTTCGACCATAAATTCGCCGTTATCGACTTGGCGTTTTAGCTCAGTGTATTCCGATGGCGCTTCGATTAATGCCAGCGTTGAAATCACGACTTTTTTACCGGCCTGCTTGAGCATTTGTGCCAGCTCCAGATAATCGCCCCATTTGAGTTCGCGCCTGCGACTGCAAACGGCCTCACCTAAATACACTAAAGGGATTTGACTGGCGGCGACTTGCTGATAAAAATCGCTGACCTGTTGTTTTTGCCAGCAATACAACAGCGGGCCTAGGGAAATATGCATAACTTGTCCTTTGTTAATCTGGCGCTTTGTTCATTAATCTTTATTGCCAATCACGCTCGTAGGCGCCAAGTGTAGTGATTTGACCCTCGGAAACTTTTACAAGGGCTTGTTCCCAATGGGGTTGGTTTTGGCTTGTTGAGTACAGCTCAGGATTATCCAGATAGGTGTCTATGGCTTGACGCCAAACTCTCGTGACTTGCTCAACATAGGCTGGGCTGCGTTGGCGGCCTTCGATTTTTAGCGACACTATGCCCGCCTTGGCGAGTTCGGGCAGTAAGCTTAAGGTATTTAAACTGGTTGGTGATTCGAGCAAATACTGCGGCGAATCTTGATCTTCCGTGATGTAACGGCCTTTGCAGACTACGGGATAACCCATCTGTTCATCGAGGGCTGATTTATCAATCAACACATCGTTGAGCAGCGTTAATCGGTTCTGTCCTTCTTCCTGCCAGCGCACGTGTTTTGCTGGTGAACAAGAGCCGCCCGTGTTGGGCGATTGGCCCGTCACATAGGATGACAGTTGGCAACGCCCTTCGGCCATAATGCATAGACTGCCGAAGGCGAACACTTCTAAATCCACTGTGCTGACCTTGGCAAGATCGCGCACTTGTTTCATGGATAACACCCGCGGCAACACGACTCTGGCGATGTTAAAGGCTTCCTTATAAAAGCTCAGCGCCCCGAGATTAGTCGCACTGGCTTGCACCGACAAATGCAGTGGTAAGTGTGGATAATGTTGATGGGCATAATCGAGCAAAGAAAGATCGGCAACAATCAACGCATCCATCCCCAGTTTTGCCGCTAAATCTATGGCTTGATACCAACGATGTTCTTCGCCGGGCTTTGGGAAAGTGTTTAAGGTTAAGAAGATTTTCTTGCCGTATTTTTGCGTGAGCTCAGTGGCTTCTTGCAACTTTGCGGGGGTGAAGTTTAATCCTGCAAACGAGCGCGCGTTGGTGTCGTCTTTTAGTCCTAGATACACAGCGTCGGCTCCGGCATGCAATGCCGACTTTAGCGAGGCCAGATTTCCTGCTGGACACAACAGCTCCATAATGATGCTCCCGATAAAATGATAGCCGCTGAGTGTAGGTAAGATTGAATGGCGATGAATTGATTTAAAACAGGTTTAAGATCATAAAATCCCGATAAACTGGGATATATATGTTTTATTCTTGTAGGGTTTACGCCATGTCCGCTGTTTTTTCCGCAAAAATCGCTCAGCAACTTTTAGAATTCACTCCAAAAGCCATTGGCTTTCCCCTTGCTAAAATGCCCTTTAGCCTCAAAGCGAAAGTGATCAGCCAATTACTTGGGCTGTTACTCGCTGAGCAAGCAGCAGACGATGAACTCGGATTTTTGAGTGATAAATGGGTTGCGATCCGAGTGGATGATTTAAATCTGGCTTTTGAGGTGAGTTTTAATGGCAAGTGGCAAGTCAGAGCGTTAACCGATGCGCAGGTGACCTTTAGTGCCAACTCAGCCGAACTCATACTCGTGGCAGCAGCAAAGGAAGACCCTGACACGCTATTCTTTCAGCGTAAGTTGAGTATTGAAGGCGATACAGAATTAGGGCTCGAAGTGAAAAACCTGCTGCTCAGCATCGAATTTGCCAGTATGCCGACCCCAATTCGCCTCAGCATTGCAAAACTCGCCGCAGTGATTGATCGTCTGCAAATCGAAGCAAAACCAACGGTTATCCTCGCTAAGTCTCCAAGTTTTAATTAATTCTAACTTTGTGTTCCGAAGATATAAAACAAAAAAACCGATGAGAAATCATCGGGGCTTTTTTGAAACTGTTTGCTATTAATAATTTTGTGTCGCTGTTAAGTTTACTTTTGCGTTAGCACAGCAAATTTCACTAACAGTTCGTCGTTGGACTCGACGCGGTTTGGATCTGGGTCGATGCAATCAATTGGGCAGACAGACACGCAAGTCGGTTTGTCGTAATGCCCCACACATTCGGTGCAGCGGTCGGGATCGATTTCATAGATCTCTTCGCCCATAGTGATGGCCTGATTAGGACACTCAGGCTCACACATGTCGCAGTTGATGCAGCTATCGTCGATCAGTAATGCCATGACCTTAACCTAGTTCATGTGGGTTGCGCGTATCCTGACCTTGGGGCAGGTTACGCAGCAAAATACCGTGGCTCAAATCGACTTCTTTTGGCACGGGCAGATACACAGTGTGCCCAGAACCTAAGCCCGCTGCAACCGCTTCAGCCTTGCGATTTTCAAGTTGTTCAATCGTCAGACTGATATTGCCCTGTGGCGTCATCAGTTCGACACTGTCGCCAACGGAAAACTTGTTCTTCACTTCGATTTCAGCCAATCCCGCAAGGTTACGTTTACCCGTTAGTTCACCCACAAATTGTTGGGTGTCACTGACTGAGTAGCCATAGTCATAATTTTGATATTCATCATGCACATGGCGACGCAAAAAGCCTTCGGTATAACCACGGTGGGCTAGGCCTTCTAATTGATTCATTAGGCTGCGGTCGAAATCTTTACCCAATGAAGCATCTTCAATCGCGCGGCGATATAACTGTGCGGTGCGGGCTACATAATAGAAAGACTTAGTGCGCCCTTCAATTTTAAGTGAGTCTATGCCCATTTTTGTTAGGCGCTCAACGTGTTGAATCGCACGTAAGTCCTTAGAGTTCATGATATAAGTACCATGCTCATCTTCAAAGGCTGGCATGTATTCGCCGGGACGATTGGCTTCCTGCAGTAGGTAGATTTGATCCGTGGGCGCACCCGCACCTAAAGTCGTCGGAGTTTCGATTTGTACTGCATTAGGCATGGCAATGATGTCGCCGCTGTCGTTTTGCTGCGCTTCATGTACATCGTATTTCCAGCGACAAGCATTAGTACAAGTGCCTTGGTTTGGATCGCGTTTGTTGATATAACCCGAGAGCAAACAACGGCCTGAATACGCCATGCAGAGGGCGCCATGCACAAACACTTCGAGTTCTATATCTGGGCAACGTTGACGAATTTCTTCGATTTCATCTAAGGATAATTCGCGCGACAGGATCACGCGCTTGATGCCTTGGGTTTGCCAAAACTTGACTGAGGCCCAGTTGATTGCGTTTGCCTGCACGGATAAATGCACCACTTGATCGGGAAACGCTTCACGTACCATCATGATTAAACCCGGATCGGACATGATCAGCGCGTCTGGCTTCATCGCCACTACGGGTTCCATGTCCTTGATATAGGTTTTTAGCTTGGCATTGTGGGGTGCTATGTTGCTCACAACATACAGCTTTTTACCCAGCGCATGGGCTTCTTGTATGCCTGTGGCAAGGTTTTCCATTTTGAAGTCATTGTTACGTACCCTTAGGCTATATCTCGGCTGACCGGCATACACGGCATCTGCACCATAGGCAAAGGCGTAGCGCATGTTTTTCAGGGTTCCAGCTGGAGACAGCAGCTCAGGTTTAAACATAATCACTCTCAAATTGGTTAATTAATCGATGAATAAATGGCGCGGTGCGCGGGGGCGGGATTTTACACAATGAAAGTAGGGTTATGCAAATTGCCCTTACTAACTTTAGTGGTACTTCACATTTTACGAATATAGCGCGTTTAGCTTTGAGCAAGCAGCGAGAAACATTTCAGCTCTGGTGATGATTGATGCAGAAGATTACAGCCGATAATTAAGCCAAAATTGATAACGCAATCATACAATTTATTAACGTCCGTTGCTTTTTTCTACGTATCTAATGACGGTCAGCTGATATACTCCAACTATCCAATGTTCATGTTTACAGATTGATGGGAGCTAAGATGTCTACCGAACATCTACTGTTAGTCAGTTTATTAAAAAAGCTAAAAGATGATGCCTTAGTGCTACCGACGTTGCCTGAAGTGGCGATGCGGGTGCAAGAAGTGGTCGGACGCTCCGATGCGAGCCTTAAACAAGTGGCTGAAGTGATCGGCCAAGATGCGGCGATTTCTGCCCGTATCATTAAGGTAGCCAATAGCGCCTTGTACAGCCGAGGCGTACCCGCTGAAAGCATTAACAGTGCGGTTTCACGCATTGGTTTAATCCAAATTAAAAGCATCGCAACTTCGGTGGCGATGGAGCAATTATTCATTTCCACCAATGAAATGGTGTGGGAGGTCATGGATGAAGTGTGGCGCACCTCAATCGATGTGACCGCAGCCGCCTGTGCCATGTTGCAGATGTATAATAAACGCCATTCAACCAGTCGATTAAATTTTGATACCTTAACCTTAGCCGGACTCGTACATAACATTGGCGCTTTACCTGTGTTGACCGAAGCTGAGGCGCAGCCGCATTTATTTACGAGCATTGATCAATTACGCGCGCTCGTTCGTAAAATGCAGGGGCCATTAGGTCGTGCTGTGTTAAAGAGTTGGGATTTTTCTACCGAAGTGATGGAAGTGGTTGAGCGCTGGGCCGATTTACCTTATCTGCCCGATCACGTCACCTATCTCGACTTTATCCGTGCAGCGGCCTTCTATACAGGTGAATTACGTGCAGGCACTGAGTTAGAACAACGTCTTGGTGTGTTTGTCGCCCGCGGTTTACCCGTGACAACCGATGATTTAGCCAGTGATGAGTTTATGGAAAAATTCCATTCAATTAGAGAAAGTTACCAATAATCGTTAGGCCTAAATGGAACTCAAATGGCACGTGAACACTGAATTGCAGTGCCATTTGATAATAAGCTTACGCGGTAAAGCAGAGGCCAAGGTATGTTCGAAATCGGGTTAGTTGTTGCTTCTCTCATTTTATTGATATTTTCATTATATATACTGCAGGCAAAATATAGATCGCAACGGTCACAGCAAAAATTCTTAGCACAGCTTTGTCTACAGCTAGAGCAACAAAAGATTGAACGCCAAGCATTAAACCTTGGCACGGTTCCCCAAGAGTTTGCGCCGCTCTACCATACCTTAGATGAATTATTGAAGGCCTTACCCGCAAGCGCAGGTAAAGACAAGTTGACTGGACTAGTGAATCGCGTCGGCCTTAAACGTGCGCTGACCTCCATGATGCCGCTGACTCAAGGGACATTAGTGCTGATTGATATTTATCGATTTCGCTATGTGAATGATCTCTTTGGGTTTGTGTTCGGCGATATCCTATTAAAACAATTTGCGGAACGGTTAAACAGCTTAAGTTTATCCCCAAGATTAATCGCACGGCTCAATGGTGATGAATTTTGTCTATATTACGAGCAAGCGTTGACTGAGGAGCAATTAGTCCATTTAAGAGGCCGTTTGCAGGTGCCTTTTAGCATTAAGAACACGCCAGTCAGCGTTAAACTTCAAATCGGCTGTGTGCATTTACAAGAACACCATGCCGACACAAGTCAGATGTTACGTCGCGTCGATTTGGCGCTGAAGAAAGCCCGTCACTCTCGTAGCGCGATTGCTTACTATGCCGAGAATGATGATATTCAACAGTTAAGAGAACTGAGAATTATCGATAGTTTGCCTAAAGGTTTGCAACGCAATCAAGTGTATATGGTGTATCAAGCGAAACAGGATATTGTGACGGGACGGTGTTTTCAGGTTGAAGCCTTGATGCGCTGGGAGCATGACGAGCTTGGGGTTATTTCTCCAGGTGAGTTTATCCCTTTAGCCGAATATGCCGGCATGATTGATTTAGTGAGCCAATGGGCACTCGATCAGGTTTTAGCGCAGCAGGCAGAATGGCGCGCTGCAGGGATACAATTGTGCGTTGCAGTCAACCTATCAACACGGGATCTTGACAGTGAAACCTTGCCCCAAGAAATTGCGGCGAGATTGGCGCATTACAAACTTCCGCCCGAATCCTTAATGATTGAAATTACGGAAAGTACCTTAATGGCGGATTTAACTAAGGCGGTCGAAACCTTAGATAAAATTCGTGCGTTAGGGGTGAGGCTCGCAATTGATGATTTTGGTACCGGTCATTCTTCACTGGCTTACTTGAAGCATCTACCCGTCAATGAAGTCAAAATCGATAAAGCTTTTCTAAAGGATCTTGAGCAGGATAAACCGTCGGAATATATCCTCGAAGCCAGTATTAATATTGCTAAAAAACTCGGTTATGAGGTGACTGTCGAAGGGATTGAAACTCCTGAAATTAGAGAGATACTCGTCGCTATGGGCGTCGATACCCTACAAGGCATGTATTACGCTAAACCTATGCGTGCCGCCGAACTTGAAATGAATTGGGCTAAGCTGCATCACATTTAAATCTGCCATTCATTAAACCAACTCTGAGTAATGTTAGACCCAGTAAATCCGACACCAATTAACGTTAGGGCAGCTTTAATGAGTCGTTGCTCGCCCCATTCCTATGGGGCTCTAACGATATTCATTATCGCTTTAGTCAAATCGCCCGTATTAGTTTTGCACCTTTGAGGCAAAACCTTGGCTTAAAACGGCGATTAACTCCGCTGGCATAGGCGCTAATTGGCGAGCTTGATTCATGCACACCATTTCAATGGTGGCGGTGACGGCAGGCTTTTTACCTTGTGGGCGCCAAATCTCCTGCTGCCACACAGTGCGGTACTTGCTCTCAAAGTAAAACTGAGTGCGTACATCGATGATATCGGCAAATTCCACCCCCTCATGGCACAGCATATCGCTACGATACACTGCAAAACCCAGTTGGTTTTGTTGCCACAACGCACTTAAACGCTCGGCACCAATCACATGCTCTCGGGCGCGCTCGAAGTATTTCAAAAAGTTGGGGTGATACACCACGCCAGAAAAATCAGTATCTTCATAGTAGATTTGCACTGGGAAGGAGAAGGTCGGGCTAAATTGCGGCATGGGTTACGGCTATTTTAGATAGTTTTATTGCGCAATAGTTTAGCGGCTTATCTCTTTAAACAAAACCTTTAAAACGGAGATACAAAAGCGCTGTTATGTGAAACGCAAAGGCTATTTGAGGTTGGCGACAGGCAGGGTGAGTTTGATCATGATTTAAATGTGATTGCTGAAAAAGCAATGAGATTCGATTATGGGACGTTTTCCTCTTTTTTCGATAAAAGTAAGCCTCTGATTAATCCATGCTCAAGAAATATCACGCTAATCAGGCAGTAAAATCACACTATCGTGTCTAAGTGCGTGCCTAAATCATTAATCCCTTCCTATACTGATAGCTGGAATACCTTTCTTAAGTTGATTTGCTAGGTTGAGAGCTTTATATGAGCGAAATAAAAAAATCAGAAATATTGACCGAAAGTGGCACAAATGAACTCGAAATTATTGAGTTTCATCTGCATAAGATACTCCCTAATGGGGGCCATAAAGTGTGTCATTACGGGATCAATGTCGCCAAAGTGAGGGAAGTGATTAGGGTGCCAGAAACCTCTGATTATCCCAATGCTCAGCCGCACATGGTGGGGGTGTTCTCGTTGCGAGAAAAGCTGATCCCTTTAGTCGATCTTGCCGGTTGGCTCGGGATCTCTACACCGGAGGATTTAACCCACAAAGTCGTTATCGTCACTGATTTTAATAAGATGATTAATGGTTTCTTAATTGATAGTGTTCGTAGCATTCATCGTGTGTCGTGGGAGCAAGTTGAATCGCCGAGTCAATTTTTAGAAGCGGGTGAAAATGATTGTGTCGTTGCTGTGGTTCGCCGTGATGGTATGCTGATTATGATATTGGATTTTGAGAAGATTATTGCCGATATCAATCCTGAACTGAGTATGGATAAGTACGATGTCACGCTCGATAGGAGTGTGCTGATTAATGACAAAATGCTGGCCAAACGTGAAGCGAAAACGATTTTAATCGTCGATGACTCTGCCTTCATTCGTAAAATGATTGAAAATACGCTCCGTAGCGCAGGCTACAACATTATCACCGCTAAAGATGGTGGTGATGCTCTTGAAATGCTAATGGAATTTGAGAGCCTGGCTGAGCAAGATAATGCCTCTATTTCTGATTTTGTCAGTGCTGTTATAACGGACGTTGAAATGCCTCGGATGGATGGGATGCATCTGGTTAAACGATTAAGAGAATCCAAGGCATACCAACAAATGCCGATTGTGATGTTTTCTTCCTTAATGAGCGAGGATAACCGCACAAAAGCGATGGCCTTGGGGGCAAATGACACTATTACTAAACCAGAAATTGGCCGTATGGTCGGTATGATAGATAAATACGTATTCGAAGAGTAATGCCATTTCATTACGCTGCGATATTTGAATATCAGATACTTAGTACTAGATATGTGAATCGCAGCTACCAAGGTTTTGAGAGATTCTTCAATGACAAACGATATAAAAGTAAAAAGCCATATTCAACGAAGCGAATATGGCTTTTTTGTAGGGTAAACTTCGCGACTAGCGGATGATCATTTGATCGCGCTCAGGTCCAACAGAAACCATGCTAACGCGCACACCCATTAGGGCTTCAATACGTTCAACATAGTGTTGTGCTGCCACTGGCAGGCTCTCGAAGGTGCGACAACCGGTAATATCTTCGCTCCAGCTTGGCATTTGCTCATACACTGGGCTCAACGCGGCAGTTTGTGGCCAAATTGGGTTCTCAGTGTGCTCACCTTCATAGGCTACGCAGATTTTCAGATCTTTCATGCCTGACAGGCAATCAATCTTAGTCAGGGCAATTTCAGTTGCCGCTTGCAGCTCCACACCATTACGGGTGGCAACAGCATCGAAGTAACCCATGTCACGTGGACGGCCTGTGGTTGCACCAAATTCATTGGCGTTTTCACGGAAAGCGTCTTGCTCTTCCATAGCTGTCACTAAAGTGCCAGTACCCACAGATGAGCTAAAGGCTTTCGCCACAGCAATCACGCGCTCTGGGCGCAGGGCAGGTAAACCACTACCGATACCTGCGTAAGCCGCAGTCACGTTTGATGAGGTGGTATAAGGATATTCGCCGTAGACTAAGTCGCGGCCAGCACCTAATTGCGCTTCAAACAGTAAGCTTGCATCTTGTTTTTGTAATGCTTTTAATGGCTCAGTCACATTACAAATAAATGGACGCCATGGCGCAGTCACTTCTAACAACCATGCGGTCATTTCAGCGGCGGTTTGATTAAAATCGCAGCTTGGATAAAGTGCCTTTAATTGTGGCATTTTCCAGTCGAGCATAAATTGAATACGTTCTTGCAGCACTTCAGGTTGGTTTAACCAACCGACTAAAATGCCTTTTTTCATCACGCGATCACCATAGGCAGGTGCAATCCCTTGACGGGTTGAACCATAGGCTAAATCGCCAAGACGTTGTTCTTCTAAGGTATCTTCTAATGCATGCAAAGGTAAGCACAGGGTCGCACGGTCAGAAATGCATAACTTAACATCAACACCGGTCCCTTGTACTTCAGCAATTTCTATACTGAGTTTTTCTGGACTGATCACCATGCCAGGGCCCAATACTGCAATGCAGTTAGGGTTGAAAATGCCACTCGGTAATTGGTGTAATTTAAAGGTGCCATAGTCGTTGACTACGGTATGTCCGGCGTTGTTACCGCCTTGAAAGCGAATACTGGCAGCGGCATCCGCGGCTAAATAATCTACGATGCGGCCTTTGCCTTCATCACCCCAATTTGCACCCACAACCACGATCGACGGCATAACAACATCTCCTCATTGATTAAGACGCTATGCTAGACCCGTCATTTGAATAAGAGAAATTAATTATGGTTATCATCTCAATAAGGATTTCATATATCATTGGCTATAATTAACGCTAACACGCAGCAAAAGGAGGTTTTATGCTCGATATCCATTGGTTAAAGACCTTTGTGACTTTGGCTGAACATAAGCATTTTGGCAAAGCGGCCACGGCGCTGCATATGACGCAGCCTAATGTTAGCTTGCATATTAAGCAGTTAGAGCAAAGCACTCGAGTCAAGCTGATTGACCGTAATCCCTTTCGATTAACGCAAGCGGGATTTCGCCTGTTAGAGAGCAGTCAGAAAACGTTAATGGAGCTGCAAATTTGTCAGGCGGATCTCAATGCGATTAACGACCTTAGTCAGGGCACCTTGACCATTGCCGCCAGCGACATTATCTCGCGGTTATTGTTGATCCAGCCGTTTCAGCTCTTTAAGGCGGAGTTTCCGGGGATCGATTTCTCTCTGCTCAATACCACATCATCCCAAGCTTCTGAACTGGTGAAAAATGCTGAGGCCGATTTAGGGTTTGTGATCGCGCAAAAGGAGAGTCAGCCGCTGCATTTTACTGAGTTACAGCAGATAAAATGGTGTGCAATAGGGGACAATTTACAACAATGGCAGCAGGCAAACCTCTCTGTGGATACGCCCTTGGCTGAGCAACCGACGTTGATTTTACTGGGCCATGATACGCGAACCCGCGAATTGCTCGATCCCGCACTGCCGTCGCTGAATTTGCCTAATTACAGAATTATGGAGGTGGGCAGTGTTGACGCGCAAATCGATTGGGCCGAGGCGGGGTTTGGGGTGGCGATAGTGCCTGAGTTTTCGGTTTATACTAAGGCGAATTTGACCACTAAAGTGACTCCTCTGCCACAATTTCCCACAACCAGTTTGGGCTATATTGTGCGCCAGAATCAGATCCTGTCTAAGGCTATCAAGCAGCTGTTATATTGGGTAAATCAAGAGATCATTCGCTCGCAGCGGTAATCTATCCTTCGCTTGCAGCGATAGGGGATTAGTCTGCGACTAAGAGCAGTTTGTCATATTGGCCTGTGGCTTTTAGCTGTGATAAGCCAGCATCGAGTTGGGTCGCTAAGGTCTGCGCCTGTGGGTTTTCCTTCGAGAAAGCCAAAAAAATATCGCTGCTGTGGTTAGCAAATACTGGAATGACGTCATCATCCACGCCCATTTTTTTCAGGTTTTCCTTGGCGACTAAGTCGAACATCAATGCGGCATCTATGCGGCCAATCAACAATAAATTGATTAGCTGCTGCTGATTAGCGACGGTGACGATATTGAGCTGTTGCTGTTTGACTAACTTGGGAAAATCATCGCCATACTCATAGCTTTTAATCACCCCAATAACCGTGCCTTTAGGTAGCGCCCATTTATTGTCAGCCAAAATAGGCTTCTGTTTCTTTTGATAAAAAGATGCAGTGGCGATAAATAATGGGGTTTTACCGAAGATGAAACGCTGTTCGGTGCTGTTCTCGCGGGTGACGTTAAATACTCCGTCTACGGCGCCTTTTTCTGCCATCATCAAGGCGCGAGAATAGGGCACGACTAAGCTATTTACTTCAATATGCGATTGTTTAAAGGCGGCTTGGATTAAACGATGGGAAATGCCTTGGCCAAATTGATTGGCAAAGGGCGGCCAACTGTCTTCTGCGGCTAAGGTTATCGCCTGAGGCTGCGATTCTGAGGGCACGGCATTGCTTTCTTGGGCGAATGCCATGTTATAAGCCATGGATGCGAGTAATAAAACGATGCTAAGTATCAATGCTGATGGCAAATTTAATGCCTGCTGCATCCTGAGCTTCACTCTGTTCCCTACACGCATTTTGCTTCCATCTCCCTGCTTAATATATGGCTTTTATAGCATAAAGAATTATATCTAGACTAATGATTTGAATATTAATTATTGATAGCGAGTACTTTTGTGATGTTCATAGGATATTTCAACAACCTCAGTTCGCTGTGTGCGGGTCTATTACTTTCGTTTACTGTGTTTACCATATTTAAGTGGGATTTTGCGCTGGGCAACGAATGAACAGGCTTAGCATTTTTGCTAAGTAGAAGAAATTGAAATGGATAGGTTTCAAAACGGCCATCAAACGAACCGCTAAAGTGCTTAGTGAGGTTCGTTTGATGGTGTGTTGTGTTGATGTTGGCTGGGCTATTTGACCTTGGTGGCTTGCATCGTAAACCAAGTCTTATAGGGCTGATACTTGTCATAGCACCAATGGAATAGGGTGCTGTAGAAGAAAAAGATTAAAAAAACTGCTTCTAAGCCCATGGCTGCCAACCAGCCTATTTGTAGAAACCAGGCGATGGTCGGTATGCTAATGAAAATAAGTCCCCCTTCAAATCCAAAGGTATGCAGTATTCGGGTTTTTAAAGTGCGTTGCTCTCGATTTGCCCCAAATACCCTGTCGAATCCTAGGTTGTAGAAGTAGTTCCATACCACGGTATAAAGACTCAAAGCGATACCGACTATGACAAGCTCACTGGTTCCCTTGCCTGATATGAGGGCAGAAACCGGGATAATAATCGCGAGTGCAATCGCTTCAAAGAGTAAGGCGTTAAAGATACGTTCTGTCGTTTTCATGGCTATTTCCCATTCATTCAATGTGACTATGGCCATAATTTTATCTAGTATAGGGATAACTAATAGTTAGATAGTATCGGTAAAAGCAATATGTTTAGTCTCGAACAACTCGAAGCCTTTATGGAAACCGTAGAATCTGGTTCATTTTCGAATGCCGCAAGGCAACTTAAGAAAGCACAATCCGTGGTTAGCCAGCATGTGATGAATCTTGAAATTGACTGTGGGGTTGAGTTATTTGACCGTTCGGGTCGTTACCCAGTATTAACGGCCGAAGGCAGTAAATTACTGCCCTACGCAAGAGCGACGATTCTTCAACATCGTAGACTCAAACATACCGCCTTATCGCTTTTTGGTCGTCAATCTTCAGAAGTGTGCCTTGCGGTGGATGAAGGTATTCCGATACAGAGAATATCCGAAATCATACGGTTGTTAGAAAGTGATTTTCCTAATATCGAACTCGAATTTCTCAGTGCCTCAAGCATAGATATTATCGACATGGTGCATTCTGGAAGAGCATCAACAGGGCTGATCTTTAGTGAATTATCTATGCCAAGTAGCATAGATTTTGAGAGTATCGGGGTGATTAAATTCGATCTTTATGTGGCGAGTTCGCATCCCTTAGCAAAATCAGTTGCACCGAACATGGACGCATTGCGACTGTATCGACAATTACTCATCCGCTCACGTAATACTCAAACCAGTAGTTTTCAGCAGGCGTTTAGTCCTGATGTTTGGTATGCCGATAACTATTACGTGTTATTGGAGCTCGTATTACAGGGCCATGGTTGGTGTCTGTTGCCAGAGCACATGGCATCCAGCTCAGTTTTATCGGGCAACTTGACTCGGGTCCCTATAGAGTTTGAGCAGATAGGCTGGTATGCAAACGTCGATGTGATCCAGCATCAAGATAAAAGCAGCCTGCCATTATTGAAACGACTCAGACAACTGTTTAGAGAACTCTTGGTTGTGCAGAAGTAAATGGCTGGGCAGAAATAAAGCAAAGCATAAATAAAACCCCAGTAAGTGAGGACTCGACTGGGGTTATTGTTTGTGCACATCAGGATTTATGCATTAGGATTTATGGATCAGGACTCATCATTGCACGGAAAGTTAGCTAGCACTAGCTCGGCGACTTTGCGTAATTCATTCGGGCAAATCCCACTGGTCGCTTGTACGGCCATGCCTTGCAAAACTGTGCCTACATAACGGGCAAGCAGTAACGGCTCGGCATCTGCGGGCAAATCCCCTTCATCTTTGGCGCGTTGCAGTCGTTCGCACAGAGCGATTTCACCGTCGCGACGACGATTAATCAAGGTATCTTTAATCGCTTGCCCTGCTTCACTGCAGGTTAATGCCCCTTGAACAATCAAACATCCCTGCGGATGGCTTTTATCCACAAAAGAGCTCGCAGCCCCGAGCAGCATCGACTCGACCACCAGATAGGCGGTTTTCTGCTCAAGTGCGGGATAGAAAAACGCACAGGGGCGTTGTTCATATAATTCTATCGCTTTGAGAAATAACTGTTCTTTATTGCCGAAGGCGGCATAAAGGCTTGGCTTATTAATGCCCATAGCTTGGGTTAAATCGGTTAACGACGTACCTTCAAAACCTTTGCGCCAAAAGACTTCTAAGGCTTTGGCTAATGCATCGTCAGTGTCGAAGGCACGTGGGCGACCTACACAGGGCGTCGGGGTGACGGTTGACATCATTAGGCTCCTCAATTCTCAATTGCCCCTAGGATAGACATGGGTTTAGTCCGTGTCCAGCCACACTTGCTGACTGATGACCGACTAAGGGGATTTGTCTACTTAGTCATCCAAGGTGTCACCTAAGTTCAGCATTCAATCCGTGTCAGTCAGCGTTCGCCTCAATATTCATAAAAATGCTTTGAAGATCAAACTTGTGGCTTTCCGCCTAAGGGCGCATTGCAAAGTAAAGGTTAGTGCGCGCCTTTAATTTTATACCAATCGGTACATAAATTTGTTGACAGAGTCATTTTACGCTATACATTACCGTCCAGTACAGAATATTTTTTACCAGTCGGTATTTAAATGTGTGTGGTTCGAACAGCGTGACATGCCCGCCACTTTGAGGATAGTAATATGAAGAGCAATAAACCCTTACGAATAATGATGTTAACGGCTGTGGCCGCTTTCGTTCTTTCTGCTTGTGGTGAGCAAACAGCGCAGCATGGGCCAGCACCGAGTGCGCCTATGGTGGATGTCGCTCAAGTATTGCATGAGCGAGTGACCGAATGGGACGAGTTTACCGGCCGTTTACAGGCGCCAGAAAGTGTCACTCTTATCCCACGTGTATCTGGATATATTGACTCAGTGAATTTTAAAGAAGGCGCCTTAGTGAAAAAAGGCGAGGTGTTATTCCGCATCGATCCCAGTGTTTTTGAAGCGGAAGTGGCCCGGTTAAAAGCAGATCTTGCTAGCGCACTCTCTGCTGAGCAACTGGCCACCAATGACTTCGAACGAGCCCATAAATTGTTTTACCAAAAAGCGGTATCCGCTGAGTTACTCGATACCCGTGAGTCGAACAAACGTCAGACCGCGGCAGCAGTGGCTTCGGTGAAAGCGGCGCTGATGCGCGCCGAGCTTGATTTAGCTTATACCCAAGTACAAGCGCCGATTGATGGTCGCGTGTCCTACGCGAATGTCACCGCGGGCAATTATGTCACCGCAGGGCAGAGTGTGCTGACCAGCTTAGTCTCTACCGCCAGCATGTATGCCTATTTTGATGTGGATGAGCAAACCTATCTTAAATACGTGAAATTAACGGCCGAGAAGAAACGTAATGATCCCCGCGCTGGCGACAACCCTGTGTACATGGCCTTAGCCAATGAGCGTGATTATCAACATATCGGCATGGTCGACTTTGTGGATAATGCGATGGATAAACAGACCGGTACCATTCGCGTGAGAGCCTCTTTTGACAATGAAGACAATAGCTTATTGCCTGGCTTGTTTGCCCGCCTTCGCACCGCAGGTAGTGGCGCTTATGAAGGTATCTTGATTGACGATAAAGCCGTTGGCACAGATCTGAACAATAAGTTTGTGTTGGTCGTCGGTGCCGATGGTTTAGTCGAATATCGCGGCGTGAGCTTAGGCGAGAAAGTCCAAGGGCTGCGTATAGTCACTCAAGGTTTAGAAGCCGAAGACAAGATTGTCGTCAACGGCATGCAGCGTGTGCGGCCTAAGATGCAAATTGATCCGCACATGGTTGAAATGGTCGACAGCGACAAGCTCGAAGCATTACGCCAAGCCCAGTTAATCCTAGATAAAAACCAAGATACTTTGACGGCGCAAGCGGTCGAAACGGTTAGCCGCGGTTAAGGAATAGAACACCATGTTATCGCAGTTTTTTATTAAAAGACCGATATTTGCAGCCGTACTCTCACTGCTGTTCTTTATCACAGGGGCGATTGCCGTTTGGCAACTGCCGATCACTGAATACCCTGAAGTTGTGCCGCCCACAGTCGTTGTGACCGCTAACTACCCGGGCGCTAACCCTAAAGTGATTGCCGAAACCGTGGCTTCGCCGCTGGAGCAGGAAATCAACGGCGTCGAAGACATGTTGTACATGTCATCCCAAGCGACGTCCGATGGACGCATGACCTTGACCATCACCTTTGCCATTGGCACGGATGTGGACAGGGCGCAAACCCAAGTCCAGAGCCGAGTCGATCGCGCTATGCCGCGTCTGCCGCAGGAAGTGCAACGCTTAGGCATAGTCACCGAAAAGTCATCGCCAGACTTGACCATGGTGGTGCATTTGCTGTCACCGGATAACCGTTATGACATGTTGTATTTGTCTAACTATGCGGCGCTGAACGTTAAAGATGAGCTCGCACGGATTAAAGGTGTGGGCGCGGTACGCTTGTTTGGCGCTGGGGAATACAGCCTGCGTATTTGGCTCGACCCGAATAAAGTTTCTGCTCTGGGTTTATCACCTGCGGACATTATTGCTGCCGTGCGTGAGCAAAACCAACAGGCGGCAGCGGGCAGTTTAGGCGCTCAGCCAAGTGGTAGTGCTGACTTCCAACTCTTGATTAACGTGAAAGGCCGTTTAACTGAACTGTCTGAATTTGAAGATATCATCATCAAAGTCGGTCAAAACGGTGAAGTGAATCGTTTGAAGGATGTGGCTCGTATCGAGCTGGGTGCGACGAGTTATGCGCTGCGCTCACTGCTGGATAACAAAGATGCAGTGGCGATTCCAGTGTTCCAAGCATCGGGTTCAAATGCGATTCAGATTTCCGATGATGTGCGCGCCAAAATGGCTGAATTGTCTAAAGGATTCCCCGAAGGATTAACGTACGAAATCGTTTACGACCCAACCGTGTTCGTGCGCGGCTCGATTGAGGCGGTGATGAAAACCTTGCTTGAAGCCGTGTTGCTGGTGGTGTTAGTGGTAGTGCTGTTCTTGCAAACGTGGCGCGCCTCAATTATTCCGCTGGTGGCTGTGCCTGTATCGTTAGTTGGTACCTTTGCCTTTATGCATTTGCTCGGCTTCTCGCTTAACGCACTGTCGCTGTTTGGACTCGTGCTCGCCATCGGGATTGTGGTGGACGATGCAATTGTGGTGGTCGAAAACGTCGAGCGTAATATTGCCGCTGGTTTAAGCCCAGTTGCGGCAACGCAAAAGGCGATGAAAGAAGTGACCGGTCCGATTGTGGCAACCACCTTAGTGCTGGCGGCGGTATTTATTCCCACGGCGTTTATGAGTGGTTTAACTGGGCAGTTCTATAAACAGTTTGCCTTGACTATCACTATTTCGACCTTTATCTCGGCGATTAACTCACTCACTTTGAGTCCAGCATTATCCGCGTTATTGCTCAAGAGCCATGATGCACCGAAGGATGGTTTAACCCGTCTAATGGACAAGTTGCTCGGTGGTTGGTTGTTCACGCCTTTTAACCGCTTATTTAGCCGAGCATCCGATGGCTATGGTTGGTTAGTGCGTAAAGTGATCCGTTTTGGCGGCATTATCGGCCTAGTGTATTTAGGCATGGTAGCGCTAACGGGCGTGCAATTTGCTCATACACCAACGGGTTATGTACCGGGTCAAGATAAACAGTATTTAGTGGCGTTTGCTCAGTTGCCCGATGCTGCATCCCTTGAACGTACCGATACCGTTATCAAAAAGATGTCTGAGATTGCCCTTAATCACCCAGGTGTGGCGCACTCTATTGCCTTCCCAGGCCTTAGCATCAACGGTTTTACTAATAGTCCTAACTCAGGCGTGGTGTTTGTCGCGCTTGATGATTTTGAATTGCGTAAGAGTCCAGCGCTGTCGGCGAATGCCATTGCTGGGCAGTTGAATAAAGAGTTTGCTGGTATTCAAGACGCATTTATTGCCATCTTCCCGCCGCCACCTGTGCAAGGCCTCGGCACTATAGGAGGGTTCCGTCTGCAAATTCAAGACAGAGCCAACCTTGGTTATGAGGCCTTGTATCAGGTGACCCAACAAGTGATGTACAAGGCGTGGGCCGATCCTCAATTAGCCGGAATATTCTCCAGCTATCAGGTGAACGTGCCACAACTTGAACTGGATATTGATCGGACTAAAGCGAAACAGCAGGCAGTGTCGCTCGATCAAATCTTCCAGACATTACAAACCTATATGGGCTCGACCTATGTCAACGATTTCAATCGTTTTGGTCGAACCTATCAGGTGAATATGCAAGCCGATGAGGCGTTCCGTCAAAGCCCGCAGCAGATAAGTCAGCTGAAGGTGCCAAATCTGAATGGTGATATGATCCCGTTAGGGTCGTTTATCAACGTCAGCCAAAGCTCAGGCCCAGACAGAGTGATGCACTATAACGGCTTTACGACCGCTGAAATCAACGGTGGCCCAGCAGCAGGTGTGAGTACTGGCCAAGCGCAGGCAGCGATTGAGAAAATCCTCGCCGAAACGCTGCCAAATGGTATGACCTACGAATGGACTGAGTTAACTTATCAGCAAATCTTAGCAGGCAATACGGGCTTGTTAGTCTTCCCGCTGGTGATCTTGCTGGTGTTCATGGTGCTCGCTGCTCAGTATGAGAGCTTAAGCTTGCCATTGGCGATTATCTTAATCATTCCAATGACCCTGCTCTCAGCCCTCAGTGGAGTGTTAATTTACGGTGGTGACAACAATATCTTCACCCAAATTGGTCTGATAGTGCTGGTGGGGTTGGCGACTAAAAACGCTATCTTGATTGTCGAGTTTGCAAAGGAGAAACAAGATCACGGTATGGCACCTATGGATGCGATATTAGAGGCAGCAAGATTACGTTTACGTCCTATCTTGATGACTTCTATCGCCTTTATTATGGGAGTTGTGCCTATGGTGTTCTCCACCGGTGCAGGCGCTGAGATGCGTCAAGCCATGGGCGTTGCAGTATTCGCCGGTATGATTGGGGTGACTGTGTTTGGTCTTATCCTAACGCCATTGTTCTACTACGCACTGGCAAAGCGAGGCAGTAAAAAAGCCGAAGAGCATAAAGAGCTAACCGTCAGTTAAGCTTGTTTCCCGCGATGGATAAATGCGTACAAAAGGCCTACATCAAGTAGGCCTTTTTTGTTTGTTCGCGGCGAAAAATATGAAACCTGACTATCTTTAGTTGGGATAAGTTGGGATTAGATTGCCGGTAAAGTTACAGTCAAAGATGGATAGAGTCAGAAGTATATGGGCTTGCTTTAATTGCCTATGAACAACAAAAAGTCATTTGCTAGGGCAGTGTGTTAGTTAAATTGCTTATTGTGCATGGCAGACCTATGTTGACTAGATTCAACTGTTTTATTCAGCCAATGAACTCGCAGTGATATTTGATCTCAGTAAGCGCCATAGTCGATTCAAACGCTTGTGGTTATCCGTGCTTGAAATGTGTGTATGATGTTGTTTATCCATTATTTGTGGTCACTTTCGTGCGTAATGGCAGTTGGACGATTAGAATGATTACTGTTTTGGCGCTCTTCTATAGGTTCCAATGGAATATTCGATATATTAGTGATGTACAATGCTACACGAATAAAAATAGTTTGTTTTACGCCGTACTCAGCTAAGGTACTTGTTGACCTTGCATCACTATGCCCGAGGTAACTGATGATCTTAAATCGCGCTTTATTTGCTCTAGTTCTGAGTGTTTCTGCCTCTCTGACGCCTCAAGTCATGGCTGCTGAGCTCAATATTAAGCTGGTGGATCTACAGCAGCAGGCGATTGCCGATACTGTTGTGGAGTTGATCCCGGCAGTGATGCCCGATAAGGCTATGCCTGTTGGACATTATGAAATGTCACAAAAAAATCGAACCTTTATCCCTTTTGTGTTGGCGGTCCCTAAGGGCGCCAAGGTAGATTTTCCTAACCTAGATCGCACTCGTCACCATGTGTATTCCTTTTCCGAGGCGAAGCCTTTCGAACTTAAACTGTATGTGGGTCAAGCCGAAGCGCCGATTCAGTTCGATAAACCCGGCTTAGTCGCACTTGGCTGCAATATTCACGATTATATGCAGGCATTTATCTATGTGGCGGATAGCCCAATTGTTGCGGTGACGGACGAAAAAGGTGAGATCCAGTTTAAGGATCTTACGGCCGGTCAATATAAAGTCAAACTCTGGCATCCATGGCAGAAGGCGGCCTCCGAGCCGACTGAGCTAATGCTAACCACTGGCGCGAATCAACTCAGTTTGTCCTTAGACATTGAGCGCCAAGCTAAACCGTCAGCCCCTCCGTCGGGATTTGGCCACTACGATGCTCAAGGCAAGCCATTACATGCTAAATAGTTTTCGCGCACGGCTGATTTTAGTTTTCTTTATTGTGCTGACTCTAGTGCAGTTTGCCACGGCATTTTCCGTATTAACGGCGACCGAAAGGGACAACTTTTTACAGCAACAAAAAAGTTTAGATATTGGTGCCAATGTGTTTCTCGAAGTCCTTTCGAATCGCGGTATTCAGCTCAGCCAAAGTTTGTCTGTGCTCAGTGCCGATTTTGGTTTTAAGCGCGCGATTGCCACCGGCGAGCAAGAAACCATTGAGTCAGTGTTATCTAATCACGGCTCTCGTATCGGCGCCGACGCTGCAGTATTGTTGTCTCCAAAAGGAGAGCTCTTGACCTCGAGTCTGCCCGGACTCACTCAGGATGACATTCAATCCTTATTCGATATGACCACCAGCAATAACAATGCTTTAGCTATCCTTAATTTTGATCATGCCAGCTATCAGTTTGTGTTGCAGCCCGTGAAGGCGCCGACCTTGATTGCTTGGGTCGGAATGGGATTCCTATTGGATGAGAAAGTCGCCCAACAAGCTAAAGCCATTACCAGTATCGATGTCAGCTTTGTCAATCAAGCCACGGGGCGCACCGAAATCGCGTCAACCTTATCCGATGATGAAAAACGCAGTGTGGTAGAGCAGGCGAGCCTATTCCCCAGCCTACTGAAAATGCCCAGTGAGAACATTCCCGTGGATTATCTGTCCATGGCGATCAAACTTTATGATCATAACGGCAGCCAATTAGCCCTACTGCATCAGTCAAACCTCAAGTGGCAGCAAAGTTATCAGCATCTACGCAATAATATGTTGCTGATTTTTGCCTTGACCTTAGCGCTGGCGATTGTGATTGCGATTTGGTTGTCGGGCAGTTTGACTGAGCCCGTGCATCAACTGGTAACCTATGCCCGTAAAATTGGTCAAGGTAAGCAGCCTGGCAGTATTCAAGGTGCGCCAGCAGAACTGCGGGTGTTGGCCAAAAGTTTGTCCTTGATGCGCGACGATATTGAGGCGCGGGAAAAGGATTTAGTCTATCAATCCCGCCACGACAGTTTGACGGGATTGCTCAATCGTTTTGCGGCAAAACAGCATTTAGCGGATCTTAAACATGAGCTAGCCGGCGCTATGGTATTGCTGGATATTAAACATTTTCGCCATATCAACGACATTATCGGTTTTGCAAACGCAGATACCTTGTTGGTGCTTTTTGCCCGCCGTTTAGAGCAATTAGCCCCCACACCGGATTTACTCGCGCGATTAGATGGCGACTCTTTTTTACTCCTGTATAGCCAAGGTATTCGTCCCGAGCACTTGCTGAAATCATTGGATATGTTGGAGTCGCCATTTCCAATCCAAGGCTCAAATATCTCTCTTACCGTGCGGGCGGGATTACTTGAAATCGATGGCAACGGTGCCGATATCGATGTGTTAGTGCGCCGCGCCGAAATTGCCCTCAATCAAGCCTGTCTCGAGGAGCAACGCATTGTCAGTTATCGTCAGGGCGCCGATGAGAAATACCAGCGTGAGCTGACTATTATCCGCGATTTACCCATAGGTTTGGCGCAAAACCAACTCTATCTCGTGTTTCAACCTAAGGTGGATTTACACTTAAATCAGTGTACTGGCGCCGAGGCACTGATCCGCTGGCAGCATCCAACCTTAGGGTTTATCCCGCCCGATGAGTTTATTCAACTCGCTGAAAACTCTGGCAACATTGATATAGTCAGCCAATGGGTGTTGAAGCAGGCGATTAAACAATTAGTCGCATGGCAGCAGCGGGGTATGCTGCTAAAACTGGCCATTAACCTGTCGGCCCATGATTTAGTCGATACCCGCTTGCCGAATCAAATTGCTAGTTTATTAAAAGATAATAATCTGCCAAGCGGCGCACTCTGTATCGAAGTCACCGAAGGCGCTGTGATGAAAGATGCACAGACTGTGGTGAGCGTATTGCAGCGATTCCGTGATATGGGCGTGTCGGTCGCCATCGATGACTTTGGCACAGGGCATTCATCCTTAGCTTATTTGAAAATTTTGCCCGTCAATGAAGTGAAGATTGATCGTAGCTTTATCAAAGACATGCTCACGAATAGCCAAGATGTGATGATAGTGAACACGAGCATTCAGTTGATCCACGGTCTAGGGTTTACCGTCGTGGCCGAAGGGGTTGAGGAACCAGAAGGCGTTGAAATCCTGCGTAACCTCAATTGCGACATCATCCAAGGCTATGTGTTTTCAAAACCCTTAAAAGCGGCTGAATTTGATCTGTGGTTTGAAGCGTTTAACCATGCAAATCCCTCAGACACATAAGTTAATTTGCCCAAGACAGCGCACAAAAGGCGTTAAAATTAGACGTCTTCGAAAGAATATAGCGGAGTAGCGAGTGAACATTGCCATGAATGCATTGAAGTTGAATTCATTAGCTTGGAATTATGTGAAGGCTTTGCCTTGCCTGTGTTTACTGTTGGGCACAGTTCCTGCGTTTGCCGAAGGTAGCCGCGTGGTTGCGACTGGCGGCGGTACGACGATTGAGGGCAGTGCTGGCGGAGGCATAGTGCCATGGGCGGTGATTAACGGTTATGGCAGTAGCGATGAATGGTCCGCTACGGCGATGGCGACAGGCGTTTATGTCGATGACTTTACGCTGAAAGTGATTGGCGCTTCATTGAGTTTTGATAATCGATTCGAGCTCAGCGTTGCACGGCAAACCTTTGATTTAGATACTATGGGCGGCGAGTTAGGCCAAGATATCTTTGGGGTAAAATACAAGCTTGCCGGCGAGTTACTTTATACGGCTATGCCGCAAATTACCTTAGGTGCCCAGTATAAAAGAGTCGATGACTTTGCGATTCCTCAGGCGGTTGGGGCGCGGGATGATTGGGGGTTAGATGTGTATATTGCGGCCAGCAAAGTGTTTTTTGATGCGGTGGCGGGGCGTAATTTATTACTTAATGGGACAGTGCGTGCGACCAAGGCGAATCAAACGGGTTTATTGGGTTTTGGTACCCAAGCCAGTAATGATTATCAGTTTGTGCTCGAAGCATCTGCGGCGGTATTGCTGACGGATAATGTGGCGCTGGGTATCGAATATCGCCAGAAACCCAATGAGTTAGCTTTTGCCCGTGAAGATGATTGGCAAGATGTGTTTTTAGCTTGGTTTATCAATAAGCATCTTTCCGTGGTCACGGCTTATGCGAATTTAGGCAGTATTGCGGGTTTTGCCGATCAGCAAGGTTGGTATGTGTCGGTGGAGGGAACACTATGAGTCGTTTATTGCTGAAGCTATTACCTGTCGCCGCTTTGTTTTTTTTCACTGGCTGCGCAGTGCAAACGGCTGAATCATCGGCGCCACAGGTTAACTCAAATAATGGCACCTCAAGCCCGCAAACCTTATACCAAGAGCTAGGTGGTGAAGCCGGTTTATCGGCGATTGTCGATGGTTTACTTGCCCGTATAGCAGCCGACCCACGCATAGTGCATCACTTCCAAGAGACGGATATCGCGTTATTTCGTGAGCGCGCCATTGAGCATTTTTGTCTGATTGCTGATGGCGGTTGCGTGTATCACGGTGAAAATATGGCACTGAGTCATCAAGGGTTGAATATTACTCAGGCGGATTTTGATGCCTTAGTGGGCCATTTAATTGAATCGATGAAGGAGCAACACATACCATTATCGACCCGCAATGCCCTCCTAAAACGTCTCGCACCTATGTATTCGGACATTACCTATCATTAGATGTGTTGTAACTTTGATGGCTAAAATAGTGAACTTCAGATGCTGCTGTCGTGATGGATAGCAGCATTTTTATTTGCGCTAGAGCAAGAGCGCTGCATCGATGGGGTGAAATTGAGACGCTGCATCCCTTAAGGATTTAGCCGTCAGGGTAGGGACGCCATAGACTTGGGTTTCAACGCCATATTTTTGATGGATTTTTTGCAGCAATAAATCGAAATCGCCATCACCAGACAACAAGATCACAGTATCGACTTCACTCGCCGCTTCCATAATATCGATAGTGATCCCCACATCCCAGTCGCCTTTGGCCGAGCCATCGCTGCGCTGAATGAAAGGTTTTAACTTCACCTCAAAACCTATGTGCTTTAACGCGTCCTGGAATTTTAACTGCCCATCGTCCCCCTTGTGGATGGCATAAGCCACGGCCAACGCTATGTCGCCTTCGTAACCTAAGTGTTGCCATAATTTACGGTAATTAAATTGGCGGCCATAGGCTTCACGGCAGGTGTAATAGATGTTTTGTACATCCACAAATAAAGCGATTTTCTTCACAGAGTACTCACGTCAGTAGCAGCTAAGGGATGACTATAACACAGACTGGTGTGGCGGTTTTGAAAGGCGCGAAAGTGTGAACTTTACTGAGTCATTGCCAGTGCGAGCATGTTCTCTGTACTTACATTTTACGCTCATAATGCCAATGAACCGTTTGATTTATCAGCATTGCTACTTCATATGCTACTGAAAAGTAATCCCTTTAATGCCGAGTTTAACCAGCGTGCCTAAACGCAGGCTGTGGGCAAAGATTAACGCAGGATTGAATCGAGCAGGGGAATCGTTTTTGTTTGCTAGCGGCCTTGATGATGTTTTTGATATTCGCCCGGTGACATGCCGCTGAGTTTTTTAAAGTAACGGCCCATGTGGCTTTGATTGGCAAAGCCATTATTGAGGGCGATATCGGTCAAGGATTGCGTTGAATGACTTAAGCTTTGTTTGACCTTTTCGATGCGCACTTGCAGCAAATACTCCTGCGGCGTCATCGCAAATTGGCATTTAAACATGCGGCAAAAATGGTACTCGCTAAGCTGGGCAATCTCGGCCAGTTCAGACAAGTAAATCTGCCGATGTGAATGGCAATAAATAAACTCTTTGATCGCTTTAGCCACTTTAGGTGCTAGCCCGCCCTTGATTGGCCCCACCGACAAATTAAAGCCGGAACTTTGCAGTAACGTCACCAGCACAGTGTCGGTTACCTGTTCCATCATCAGATGGTTATCACTGGTTTGCCAATTGAGCCCGGCAACTTGATGCCGAAATAGCGCCTCTAACCTCGGATTATCGACAAAGGTCAGCTCAGGTAAACGCACTTGGCGTGGATCTTTATCAAAGACTCGCACCGCCAGTTTCTTCAGATGTTCATCGCTAAAATACAAATGCATAAACTGCTGCGGTTGTCCCAGTTGCCAATGGCTTTGACAGCCTTGGGGCATAAGGCAAAACTTGCTGGGCGCACCATAGTCGGCTTTGATATCGGTTCTGTGGGTTTCGTAGCCGCCATCCAGATACATGCTCAGCGTGTGTTGTGTGTCGTTTTGGTAATACAAACGCTCGCCCGCATTTTGATAATGGGCCCAAGATAAATCCTCCGTAATCACTTGTTTGCGAAGACAGGTTTTAGCAGATTTATCAAAACTGGTGTATTTGGGCTCCATGGGGTCCTTGTTATCTCACTGGCTAAGTGTTTTGTCTGTCCAAATTATCGCACTTATTAATGCGGCTCAACGTTCGCTCGCGATTAAAACCGCAATATCGTGTTATGACCACAAGATGGTGACATAAGGACGAAAGCCATCGCTGTATAGTTCGCCTAATTAAGTATTTTATGAAGGTGAGGGGGGACTCATTATGGCTGCTGTGATGTATTTGCTGATGATTTTTGTGTGGGGTTTTTCGTGGATTGCCATTAAGTGGCAGCACGGTGAGGTGGCGACGGAAGTCTCGATTTTTTATCGCTTCGCGATAGCGAGCCTGTTGATGTTCGCCATCGGCTTTGCCTTTAACAAGCTGCAAGCGGTAAAGCTTAGGCAGCATCCTTGGTTTGCACTGCAAGGTGTGTGTCTATTTTGTTTGAATTTTATCGCGTTTTATACTGCAACCCATTATATCGCCAGCGGTTTAACGGCGGTGATTATGGCCACTGCGCCCATTTTTAATGCGATACATGGCCGCATTTTTTACGGCACGCCCACTACCCGCAACTTTTGGTTAGGAGTCAGTGTCGGTCTGGGGGGCATTATCTTACTCTTTGGCGCCGATTTGCTCGCGACTCAGTGGTCACAAACCTTAGTGTTGGGCTTACTGTTTTCGCTGCTAGGTACGTGGTTTTTCTCGATTGGCAACATGATCAGCATGCGTAACTCGCGCGATAATGTGTCGCCTTTTACCTCGACAGCATATGCCATGTGCTACGGCAGTGCGGCGTTACTGCTGATCATCTGGTTTAAAGATTTAAGCTTTAGTTTACAGCTGACAACGAGTTATCTTGGCAGCTTGTTCTACTTAGCCGTTATCGCCTCTGTGATTGGCTTTACCGCTTATTTGATCTTGGTTGAGCGAATTGGCGCTAACGCAGCGGCGTATCTGTTGGTGATAACCCCTGTGGTGGCGCTTAGTGTATCGAGCGTGTTTGAGGATTATCACTGGACTTGGTATTCAAGTGTGGGACTCTTGCTGGTCGCGCTCGGTAACATGTTAACGCGCCGCCAACGACCGCTTGCTTGGTTTAAGTCTTCTACCACGCCAGCGCTGAAAGCCTAACGTCGCAGCTAGCGCCATGATGCACATGAGGCAAGGCTCGATTCGACGATTATAAGTCAGTCGAGCCAGTACTTATTTGAAATATTGCGCCGGTGTGGTGCCGGTATATTGCTTAAAAAAGCTGATAAAGGCACTGTCACTGGAAAATTGTAAATTAAAGCCCACCTGCGCCACCGATTTCCCCGCTGCTAATTGTTCAATGGCCGAGAGTAAACGCCATTGCTGGCGCCATGCTTGATAAGCCATTCCCGTCTGTGCGCTAAAAATGCGGCTAATTGTGCGTTCACTGGCTCCGATTTCTACTGCCATATCCTTAAGATTGGCTGGCGGTTTTTGGTGCTGTTGCAGTTGCGCAAGCCAGTTTTTTAAACGTTTATCCTGTGGGAGGGGTAAAGCCAGATTTTCTTCCGCGGCATGGCCCACTTCTTCGCAGAGCAGCAAAAAGGCATTGTGTTGAGTGCTTCTTGGTTTGTCCCAAGGCCAAAACGACATAGTGTCGATTAACGCTTTGAGTAGCGGGTTTACATGGAAAATAGTGACTTTATCGGGCAATGAAGTGACGGTTTCTGGTTCAAAGTAGAGTGAGCGATAGGCAACCACATTACGCATGGTGACGCTGTGCTTAACGCCAGCTGGCAACCAAGCCGCACGCGTTGGCGGTAACACCATTTGAGTATCGGCTAGGGTGAATCTCATCACGCCTGTGGGGGCATACAGCAGTTGTGCTTTTCTGTGGTAATGCACTCCCGAGTCGTGTTCGCCCATATCTGCGGCAATGCCAATGACCAGATTATCCAGCTGGTCTGGATTAAATTGCTGTTCAGGTAGAATAAAGGCCATTTTGTCCTATTTTTGATGTTTTTTGTCTAAGTGTTGCTAATGGACACATTTGGATTTTATCTATACTGCGCCATCTTTGACAAGTATGGAGCGACATTTCGGTAAACCAACTCATTTGGATGACTGAAATGGACTAAAAATCATGAATATAAAACCACCATTAGGGCTCGTTGTGCTGCTAATGATGTTTCCGCAAATTATGGAAACCATCTATAGCCCAGCTTTGCCTAATATTGCAGAAAACTTTGCGGTGTCGGTTGCCGCTGCATCACAAACCTTATCTGTGTACTTTATGGCCTTTGCCATCGGCGTATTTTGCTGGGGCCGCTTAGCAGACATTATTGGTCGCCGTAAAGCGATGCTCGCGGGATTAGTCTGTTATGCCATTGGCTCAGCATTAGCCTTGATGGTTAGCGACTTTAGCCTGTTGTTGATGGCCCGCATATTGTCGGCCTTTGGCGCGGCAGTGGGTTCTGTGATTACCCAAACTATGATGCGTGACAGTTATAGCGGAGAGGAATTAGCGAAAGTTTTTTCTGTAATGGGTATGTCACTTGGAATAAGCCCAGTTATCGGATTGCTATTGGGCAGTATTCTCAGCGCGTATTGGGGATATCAAGGGGTGTTTGTCGCACTCATGGTCTATGCAATCGTATTATTATTTTTGTCGGTAAAATCTTTACCCGAAACCAAACCCGCACATACTCAGAAAATCGCGATAGGCGAGTTAGCGATTAAGATGCTTAGTGACAGCGGGATTATTAACAACACCTTGTTGGTGGCGGCGTTTAATCTGATGTGGTTTAGCTACTTTTCACTGGCGCCATTTATGTTTGAGGCGCAAGGGTTATCGACGCTTGCCTTTGGTACCAGTGGCTTACTGTTAGGCTTTGGTACATTCCTTGGCAGTTATGTTAATAAAATAATGCTCGGTCGAGGCCACACTGGTGCACGACTGGTTCGCTTAGCCAGTGCTATTGCACTTGTCGGTGGATTGGGGATTTGGCTGATCCAATCGACCTTTATAGGGCTGAATAATGTTTACTTTTTAGCGCCTATGCTATTGATTGTGATTGCTTACGGTATCGCGATTCCGAACATACTCAGCTCGGCTCTGGCAAACTACCGCACCTATGCGGGCTCTGCTGGCGCACTCTTCGGACTGTTTTATTACATTCTGTTGGGACTGGGTTTAGGCGGCGCAGGAATCATTCACCATTTAGGTATAGTGATTACGTTAAGTGCACTGCTTTGTGTTAGATTAGGTGTAAATGTGGGCTTAGCCCATAAAGCAAAAAACGCTTAAATATAAATAGAAAAAGCCAAGGCACTGATTGCCTTGGCTTTTTGTTATGTGATTATTTACATTGATGAGTAGGCGTGAAGCGCTAGGCTTTAGGCGCAAGCTCCTGCTGCTTTGCCGCCGCCTCTTGTGCCGCTAACTCTTGTGCTTTAATTGCCGCTTCGAGCTTAGCTTCAACATATCCCGGTGAATGGGTCGCTGCCGAGATTAATCGATACATGGCAGGGATGACGAGTAGTGTCACAAAGGTGGCGAATGCCATACCGAAGAACACTACAGTACCCACAGCGATACGACTTTCTGAGCCTGCGCCCGTCGAGAAAATTAACGGTACAGCGCCCACTAATGTGGTGAAGGCTGTCATTAGGATTGGCCGCAAACGACGGGATGAAGCGTCGATAATGGCTTTATCGAGTTCAAAGCCGCGGTCACGCAATTGGTTAGCAAACTCCACGATAAGGATACCGTTTTTGGTCACCATACCAATCAACATGATCATGCCTATCTGGCTGTAGATGTTGATCCCTTGACTGGTTAGCAGTAGGCCTAAGAAACCACCAAACACGCCCATAGGCACAGTAAACATCACCACTAATGGGTTGATAAAACTTTCAAACTGCGCGGCTAAGACTAAGTAAGCGACCAGTAAGGCCAAACCAAATACGATGAAGATACTGCTTTGGTTTTCCTTAAAGTCTTTGGATTCGCCGGTGTAGCCAATGGAAATATCTTTAGGCAATAATTCAATGGCTTTAGCATCAAGAAACTTTAAGCCTTCACCTAAGGTGTAACCTTCACTGACGTTAGCCTTGAGGGTGATCGATTTTTGCTTATTGGTGTGACTTAATCTTTGGGCCGAAGCAATCTCTTCGATATGGGTCACTGTATCAAGCGTCACTAATTCGCCTTTACCGGAACGCATGTAGATTTGGCTAAGATCGCCAACGTTGTTAAAACTGTTTTCATCACCGCGCAAGTACACATCGTACTCTTCGCCGCGATCCACATAGGTGGTTTCGGTGCGACCGCCGAGCATGACTTCTAAGGTTTGCGAGACGTCATCGACACTGATCCCAAGCTCCGCAGCGCGTTCTTTATCAACAGTAACGATAAGCTCAGGCGTGGTTTCGGCGTAATCTAAGTCGGCGCCTTCCATCATAGGGCTGGCATTGGCTTCTTCTTTGAGCACCTGCGCCCACTTAAAGAGTTCGGCATAGTCCGAACCACCAAGCACAAATTGCACCGGTTCGCTCGATTGACCCCTAAAGCCTGGCATCATAGGGCGAACCATCACATCGGGAATGTCTTTCAATGCTTTGCTAATAATCCCAAGCGCTTGCTGTGCGGATTCGGTGCGTGTGCCCCAATCTTCAAGCTGCATGATCACAAAGCCCGTTTGATCGCCCGCACGGCCACCAAACGCGGGGGCTTGCACGCTGAAGGAGCGCAGCACACCTTGACCCAGCAAGGGCATAAGTCTGTCTTCGACTATGTCCATGTTGGCTGTCATACGGTTATAACTGGTGCCTTCGGCGCCTTTAACAAAGGCGAACAACACACCGCGGTCTTCCTGCGGCGCGAGCTGTGACGGCACTTGTTGCATTAACCAAGCACTGCCGCCGATACAGGCGAGAATAACTAAGGGCGCGAGTAGACGAAGTTTAATCGCCCGAGTAACTGCGACGCGATAGACGCTTTCCATGCGGGCAAAACCGCGATCGACCCAACGGTTAAAGCGATTCGGTTTAACATTAGCTTTCAGCAGTTTGCTGCTCAGTACAGGGGTAAGTGTCAGTGCCACTAAGGACGAGAACAGTACCGACACCGCCAGCATCACGGAGAACTCGGTAAATAAGAGTCCAACCATGCCCTCCATAAAGGAAATCGGCAGGAATACCATGACTAATACCGCCGTGGTGGCGACAACGGCAAAGCCTACTTCGCGGGTGCCTTTATAGGCGGCGAGTAAGGGCTCTTCGCCTTTTTCTATATGGTGGAAAATGTTCTCGACCACCACAATCGCATCATCGACCACTAGACCGATAGAGAGGATTAACGCCATCAATGTCAGTAGGTTAATTGAATAACCTAGCATGTTAGCGGCGATAAATGCCGAGATTAACGATACCGGAACCGTTACCGCAGGGATGAGTGTCGCCCGCGCTTGTCCGATAAAGATATACAGCACGAGTACCACTAAGGCGCCGGTGACATAAAGGGTGCTATACACCTCGTTAATCGAGCGGTCTATAAATACGGTTGAGTCGAAGTCGACCACTAGGCTAGTGCCTTCGGGCAGGAAGTCTTGTACGCGATCGACTTCTTGGTGCACTTCTTTGGCAACGAGCAATGGGTTGGCATCGGACTGGGCAATAATGCCTAAGCTGATGTTAACGATACCGTCGCTTTTGAAGGTCGAGTTTTCGTTTTGTGCGCCAACAGCCACATCGGCCACATCTTTTAAGTAGATAGGCGTGCCATCGCTGGCGGTACGCACCACAAGGTAGTCAAAATCCTTTGGCGTGTAGTACAAGCGTTTGGTACGCACCGACATCACAGTGGTGTCGTTTCGCACTTGGCCGCCGGGTGTTTCGATGTTTTCTTTGCGCAGCGCGTTCGTTATGTCTGTGACTGTGACATTGCGGCCCGCCATTTGCTCGGGTCTGAGCTTGACGTACATGACCTTGTATAAACCACCAGAAATACTGATGGAGCTCACGCCGCTGATAAGGCTAAACCTGTCCTCTAACACGCGCTGGGCGTAATCCGTTAATTGAGTGCGGTCCATCACACTCGAACTTAAATTCACATAGACGGAGGGCTCGCCCGAACCGTTGTCTTTGGAGACGACAGGATCTTTCGCATCTTCAGGCAGCCTGCGCTGGGCACGGGCCACAGCGTCACGCACATCACTTACGCCTTCGGTTAAGTTCCACCCGAGGAGGAATTTCACAGTGATACGCGAGCTACCATTACGGGTGGTCGACGTGATTTCGTCGATACCACTGATCCCCGTCAGTTCATCTTCTAGGGTTTTAGTGATCTGGCTTTCCATAATGGCCGCCGACGCACCCGAGTAACTGGTGCTAATGGTGACCACAGGGCTTTCAACGTCGGGCATTTCCCGTATCGACAATTTAGAGAAGGAGACTATGCCGAATACGCACAGCAGTAAGCTTAAAACGATGGCAACGACAGGGCGTTTAACCGAAACATCGGATAACCACATTATTTAGTCTCCGTAGCTTTTGGGCTTGAAAGCTCAGCCGCACGGGTAGATGCCTTGGCATCAAGCGTCACTTCATTGATTTTCAGGCCATCGCGCATATTCACTAAGCCTTGCACCACGACTTTGTCACCTATTTTTAAACCGTTTTCAATCAAGACTTGGTTATCGATACGCGCACCTAACTGCACTTCGGTGCGGTTGGCGATGTGATCGGCGCTAACCACGTACACGTAACGTTTAGTGCCTGAATATTCAAGGGCTTGTACTGGCACCATAGGTGCTGAAATCGCAGGGAAAGTGATAGTGGATGACATCATCATGCCGGGTTTTAAGCGATTTTTGGGGTTGTCGAATTGCACCCGCACTTTAAGGTTTAAGGTTTCTTCATTGACGCGTGGATCGATAGCGACAACTTTGCCAATAAAGGTTTCATCTGGCCAAGCGCGGCTGGTGGCCGCCACTTTCATGCCTATGCTTAATTGCGACAGGAAATGCTCTGGCACTTGTAAGTCGAGGCGCATGCTAGATAAATCATCCAGCGACATTAATTCAGTGCCTATGCTGACCATCTTGCCTTCGCTGAAATTAATCAGACCCGTATTGCCCGCAAACGGCGCAATCAGCGAGTGGTAATGTAAATCGGCTTGGGCTGAAGCTAAGCGTGCTTGGGCGATATCCACACTGGCTTTTTGTGCGTCAATCTCGGTTTGGGTGATGGCGTTACGGCTGATCAGTTTTTCAAATTCTTTGAGTTTACGTTTTTCATCGTTGAGAAACGCATTAGCCTCGGCGACGGCGGCTTGGGTTTTCATATCATCGAGTTCGATGAGCAACTGGCCTTTTTTCACCGCTTGGTTTGAGGTCACGGCGACTTGCTTAATCTTACCTGTCACTTGCGGCGCGATGATCACCGCGCGTTCGGCAGCGAGTTTGCCGATAAGCGAGATAGATTGTGCTAACGGATATTCAACGACTTCCCCCGTGACCACTGGAACGGTACGCATAAGGTGGGGAGCGCTTTCGGGTTTGGCTGCTTGAAGGACATCACTAAAACTCACCGCTGTGGCGATAACCGCAAGCAGGGCAATGGCAATAATGGTTTTTTTCATTGTAATTATTATCTCGCGCAAAGGCAGTTGAAAAAGGTGATAGCTCTAATGGGGCTATTCTAGTGAATAACCTACCCGAGTTGGGTAAAAGTTTGTAAAGGTAAGCGAACGAAAATGAAAGAAATTGTGTTTTTTGAGCATTAAGCACAATTCAACGCGGCATTTGCGGTTTTTTTGTGCAAAGGGCCAGTGCGAGAAGACTCACGTGCGCTACGGATGGACCTCTGTACGCGTTTTTTCGACTGGGGCTTGAGTCGTTTCAACCTGAGGATATTGGCTTAAAATGGAAGCTAATCGACCATCGCTGCGCATACTTTCTAAGCCTTGATTAAAATCCGTTACCAACTGCTGATGATCTGTCACGGCCAGAGACACCCCTAAGTGAAATACCTCTGTCGCTATGGGTTGACCGACTTGTTCAAAGGCATCGTTATATTCAGCTGGGCCTTTTTTAATTAAATACCTCGCTAAGTTATGGCCAATCAAGACTAAATCAATACGCTTTAAAAATAGCTTCTTGAGGTTCATCTCATCCGAATTACCTTCTTCGGTGGTGAGCCCAGCGGCGAAGATTTCGGGCGGATTAGCGTAACCGCGACCTATGCCGATCGTGTAGGGCTTGAGCTCAGAGAGCTGGCTGAAACTCAGCGGCGCATCTTTACGTTTATAAAACACGATTTGTACGGGTTGGATTGGCGCCGAATATTGGGCCCATTGCTCACGCTCTTTACGATACCAGAGTCCAATAATGCCATCGGCTTGGCCCGTTTTAACGAGTAAGGCTGCGCGAGCGAAGGGATAAAACTTGAGGCTAGCATTATAGCCTTGGCGTTTAAAGGCTTCTTTGACCACTTGGGCGACGCCGCCCTGTTCGGGTAAAGCATCGGCATAAAAAGGAGGGTAGTTAGTGGCGACTAAATGGAGTTCTCGACCCGCAAATGCGGGGTGGATAAAGCCGAGCATAAACAAGCAAAAGCCAGATAATGTGAGTAATTTTTTCCCCATATCTACTCCAGCACTTAGGTGAGTCGCACTTGGCTTGAGTATAGTCAGAGTTAATAAAAACTGGCGAACTTATGGACATTAAGATGCGTGCATGTTTGCCCTTACTTATTTATACATTCGCGCCCTAACTTATTCATGCATTAGGGCGCTAGGGCATTCACATATTATGGCGAAGATATTAGTGAGGTATCTTATAGCGAAACCTGCTCACCCTGATACAGACCGCGGCTGAGTTTGCCAGCGTCAATAAGTAACAGTTCACCGGATTGACCGTTCTTAATACTGCTGTCTATCGCAATGATTTTATTGTGATAGAGGCCAAGTACTTGCTCCTGCGATGTGTGTCCAACGACAATATGCTCGACCTTGAAATAGTTCAGTATGCTATCGATATCCGACTCTTTCAGTTCATCTTTAAAGTAACCGCGATACCAAGTTGGACCATTGGTAAAAAACAGAAAGTTGAGTAAATCATCTTTCTTCAAATCGGCTTTTTTATCATCTAAATGCTGACGAAATAGTTGGTTAGCCTCGCTGATATGTAATTTACGCTCGACCCATTCAGGGCTGATGCCACCGTGCATAAACAAGATATTATTGATTTTGACTAAGGTGTGTTTGCTGCGAAGCCATTGGCCTATTTCTGTGTCTTTGTTGTAGAGCGCATCGTAGCTGCGTTTGAGTAAATCTGCCGAGACTTGATAGCGTTCGTTGACGTAGCGTAAGTCGCCGCGAAACACCATTTGCTCGTGGTTGCCCATGAGTAGATGTAAGCGCCCGCCCGCAGCTTGAGCTTCTTGATCTAAGGCATATAAAAACCACAATACTTCATTGACTTGATGGCCACGGTCAAACATGTCTCCCGTCATCACCATATGACCGTCACCGAAGGCCCAGTGGTTATCTTTGTCGATAATCCTATGGGCTTTTAGTAAGTTAATCATCACATTAAATTGGCCATGCACATCGCTAAGGGCGACAATTTTGCTGACATGCGTAAAGGTATCGGGCTCAACCGTGGCCGCTAGTGTGTGAAGATGGGGCTCTGGTAATTCACCGCAACTGGCTGGGCGAGTTAACTGCGCCTTCGCAATCGGTGTTTGTTTTAGCTCACTCTGGCAAATCCAATAGGCAGTGTCTTGTTGAGTATCGTTTAAAAACACATAAGGGCCATCGGTGACGCTGCTTTCTTGAATCTTTAGTTCTGGCTCGGCTTCACTGGTATTGGCCGCGAATGAGTTAACGGAGAGTGAGACAAAGAGAAGCGCGGTAACAAACCATAATAGGGGCGTGAATTTTCTATGTTGCTTCATTATCCATTGGCTGGTTTGGCTCAGTCGGGTATTAGAGAGTGTGATGGGGTGGGCCCCGACGGGCATCGAATTGATTCGCATTAGACCGCATCCTTGTTCTTGTTTTAGTTATTCATTCTGTCATTTTAGACACTTGAGTTGATGAGTCTTCGAATGTGTAGTTTTACGAAGTTAATCTCAAATGCTCAATTTCAAACGTTCAGTCCCAAGGGCTTAATCTTAAGCGCTCAAGATATTCAAAACACTAAATCATACGGATAAGGCTTAACATCGACAAGTCGTGAGACGGGCTAAATTAAAGTTGCCCGCCTCATTATTCAGTTATTGCATCATGGCATTTCTATCGTGCATAACTGTTGTTATGGGTATTGGCAATTACATGGCATTGACTACGGAATGACTATCGACAAACTGCTCAAAACTGACGATTTTACCGCTGTGTATCTTCCATAAGTGGGCGACTCTGGCGCTAAAATGCTTGCCTGTTTTGACATAGGTTCCTGAATAAGTGCCGAAGGCAAAAACCTTATCGCCTTGGGCGACATAGTCTTCGATATCGACCCGATAGTTATCCCATTCAATTTCGAGGCGGGCGAACACCTTGGCGGCTATCGCGCTAAAGCCTACGTAAGTGCCCGCATAGGGAAAACCTGCCGCCTCTGTCCAGCGTGCGTCACTCGCTAATGCATGCTGAAGATTTTTGGCGTTCTCGGCTGAGCTACTTCCCTCATAGGTGCTTTTAACCAGTGCAAGATTCGCATCAGTCTGCCTTGCTGTTTCGATAAGACTTAACTGAGCAGGCTCACTCATTAATGAGCCTGTTGAAATACTATTAAGCGTTGGCATGATTATGACTCAAATTGCGCTTCAAGATGGCTTAACCACTGGGCGGGTTGGCCGTAGAAGCGGTTAATATTAATGGCGGTGATGTTGCCATCATTATCCTCTATAGCCATCGAAGGGAAACCTTGGGCGCCTATCAAATTCAATAATGCTCTAGATTCAACGATATGCTCATACAGCTTGTCGTCACCTTGGGCATAATGTTGTGCAAAGCTCATAGGGTCGATCCCAAGTTCAGCGGCTAAGCTTGCGAGATTACCTTCATCACTGGCGCTGTGACCATCGCGGTAATGGGCGAGTTGTACTGAGTGTAGATAAGCCAAACTGTCGCCACCCATAGCATCGACTGCGAGCATGGCTTTAATGGGTGGCGCAGAGTCGAGTACGACTGTGGTATCGCGCAGCAGACCATCGAAGTAGTTTTCACCAAATGGCTGGCCAGTTAGTTCGCTAATGCGCAGATCGTGGGGCATAACATAGTCGCGCCAGTTGGCATCGATTTGTTTGCGTCTTGGTCCTGTAAGCATACCGCCGCCGTGGAGCTTAATGGTAAAGCCAGCTTTTGCGGCTGCATCTAGCAGTGGCGCTGCGGCATAACACCAACCACATAAAGGGTCGATAATCGCGTGCAGAGTACGCACTTTGGCCGTTGGTGTGCTGCTGGCCGTGCTAGCAGAATGAGTTGTTGGGGTAGTCATAGTGTTAAACCTTTTGGCTTAAGTTCGTCGCTACATTAGCGACTTAAGCCCTTTGAAATCATCAATTAAAATCGTTAGTTTGGTACCGTTATTTAGGTGCAGTTATTTAGGTACAGGCATTTAGCTAAAAATGGCACGCAATCGCTCACGTGCCTGTCTTTAACTGTTTGCACTTAACTATCTTTTACACCTAACTAGCTGTACCTCATCACCGAGATAGGTATGGCTGGACTTACATAGGCCAGGTCATTTCGCCCATGTAAACTTTGGCGCTGATTTCAAGCCCTGCATCGGCTGGCATTTGTGGGTATTGCGCCAGCATCTTTTGGATTAATTCGGCTGAATCTTTCGAGGCTTTTGCTGCGACTTCAAAGGCTTTCACATAGTCACGGGTAAAACCGATGGCACGGGTATCAAATCGCGCTTCGCCTAAATAGTGCCCCGGGATCACTGTGGTCGGCAGCAGTTTTTCCATCGTATCTAAATGAGTTAACCATTCCTGACGCTCTGCGGTAGTTTGAGTGTCAGCCATCCAAACATGCGTGTTATCAAATACTTCTACGCCACCTGTAATGGTTTTTGCCGATGGTACCCACAGGAAAGTGTGTTTAGGGTGTTTATCATTAAAACCTTCGATAATCACTTGCTCACCGTCGATGGTGAAAGTGTCGCTGTGAATCGCCTTAGGTAACACTAATTCACTTGGCGCATTGTCCTTTAAAATCGGACCCCAGTAGGCGAGCTTGCCTGCCATTGAGGCTTTAATGGCATCGACTGTGGTTTGAGTCGCGACGATTTGTGCATTGGGGAAATTCTTTTTAATCACGGCTAAACCGAAATAAAAGTCAGGATCGCTATGACTGATATACACCTGAGTCAGCTTTTTACCGCTGGCCTTGATGGTATCAACCAAGGTTTGGGCATCGTTATTTTGAAATTGTGCATCGACTAACATCATTTCGTGTTCGCCGCTGATAAAGCTCGATGACACGGCAAAGATGCTGTTTTCGCCCGGATTAAAATGGCTCACTTGCAATGGTGCCGCATTGACCGCGCCGAGTCCCGCTAGCAGTAAGGTAGCGGCTAGACTGATTTTAGACGAGGCCTTCAATGTGGCGTTAACTGTGTTGCGTATAGCATAGGTCGATGTGTTCATTTTTGGCTCACTTATAGTCACAGGATGAAAGAGTAAAAAGGTTCGATTTAGCATTCATTGATTTGCAGCTGCTGCAAAAAGTGAGTTAAGTATAGGTTGCAATAATCAATAGATAAATGCGAGTATCTGCCCATATTTGTTGCATTAATCGGACGAATTGCTGGATGTACTCTTAGTTATTATTCATGTGGGGCGCGAGTATGTGAGTGAGCCTTCGAGTGATTGAACGTTATTGATTGAACGCGAGTGGAGATAAATCATGGATAGACTCGAAGCGGCTAAAGTGTTTGTCACTATTGTTGAGCGCGGCAGCATGGTAAGCGCCGCTAATGCCTTAGATATGTCGCGTTCTATGGTGACCCGTTACTTGAGCGAAATGGAAGAATGGTCCGGCGCTAGATTGTTGCATCGTTCGACGCGCAGTCTCAGCTTAACGCCAGCGGGTGAGCAAGTGCTGGATTATTGCCATCGACTGCTCGAACTGGCGAACGAAGTGCCAGCGGTCAGTCATGCTTCGGTGGCGATTCCGCGCGGATTATTGCGCATTAGCTGCTCCCAGTTTTTGGCGCATCAGATTTTAGCGCCCGTGGTGCACCAATACTTAGCCAGTTATCCGCAGGCGAGTGTGAATATCCACGTGAGTAGCCAAACTGTCGATCTGGTCGCCGAGCGGATTGATCTGGCGATTCGCATCACCAATGAACTCGATCCTAACCTTATCGCAAGGCGCTTGGGGGAATGTGAATCTGTGGTGTGCGCTGCACCGAGTTACCTTGCCGCCCGCGCCGCCGTGCTGCATCCCGAAGATTTGACCCAGCATAATTGCTTAACCTATTCCTACTTTGGCGATGTGATGTGGCGCTTTTATCAAGCCGATGTGGCTGCGAAGCAGGCTCAGGCGCTGAACTCTGATCCTAAGTTAAACCAAGGTCAGGCGTTTAATGTGCCGGTGAATGGTAATTTTAGTGCCAATGATTCTATGGTTGTGCTCAATGCCACGCTGGCAGGCGAGGGGATTGCGATGCAGCCGCTATGGGCGGCGAAACCCTATTTAGACTCGGGTCAGTTGGTGCCTTTATTGACTGAGTTTAAGCCGCAGTCCCTTGGAGTATATGGCGTGTATCAATCTCGCAAACATATGCAGCCCGCATTAAGAGTGATGATGGATATGCTGGTGGCCTACTTTGCTAGTTTGAAATAGTGCCAGTTTGAAATAGTGCCAGTTTGAAATAGTGCCAGTTTGAAATAGTGCCAGTTTGAAATAGTGCCAGTTTGAAATAGTGCCAAAGCTTGCGGCACTTATAGCGTAACGGGATGCCATAAAAAAGGAGCTTAACCCTTTCGAGTTAAACTCCTCAGATACATGCTTGACTAGATTCTAGATCTACTTAATCATGCGTTTGTATTTCAAGCGGTGTGGCTCAACCACATCGGCGCCATAGGTGTTTTTCAACCATGCCGAGTATTCTGTGTAGTTACCTTCGTAGAAGTTCACTTGACCTTCGTCACGGTAATCCAGAATGTGGGTCGCGATACGGTCGAGGAACCAACGGTCATGCGAAATCACCATAGCGCAACCTGGGAATTCCAGAATCGCTTCTTCCAGTGCGCGCAGGGTTTCAACGTCTAAATCGTTGGTGGGTTCGTCGAGTAATAATACGTTACCGCCCGCTTGCAGCAGTTTGGCTAAATGCACCCGGTTACGCTCACCACCAGACAAGGTGCCGATAACTTTTTGCTGATCGCCACCACGGAAGTTGAAGCGGCCCACATAGGCGCGGCTCGGGATTTCCATGTTGTTGATACGCATAATGTCTTGACCACCGGAGATTTCTTCCCAAATGGTGTTCTTATCATTCATCGAATCGCGGAACTGCTCAACCGAGGCCAGTTGCACAGTTTCACCCAGCTCAATGCTGCCGCTGTCTGGCGTTTCAGCGCCGGATAACATGCGGAACAGGGTCGATTTACCCGCGCCGTTGGCACCAATAATACCGACGATCGCGCCCTTAGGCACAGAGAACGACAGGTTGTCGATCAATACGCGGTCACCGTAAGACTTGGTCAGGTTATTCACTTCAATAACCTTGTCGCCTAAACGTGGTCCAGGTGGAATAAACAGCTCGTTGGTTTCGTTACGTTTTTGGTAATCGTTAGTGTTCAGTTCTTCAAAGCGTGCCATACGGGCCTTGCCTTTAGACTGACGGCCTTTGGCACCTTGGCGTACCCATTCTAATTCCTTGGCAATGGTTTTTTGGCGAGCACTTTCGGTGGCAGATTCTTGCTTCAGACGGGCGTCTTTCTGCTCAAGCCATGAAGAATAGTTACCTTCCCACGGAATACCTTCACCGCGGTCGAGTTCTAAAATCCAGCCAGCGGCATTGTCGAGGAAGTATCTGTCATGGGTAATCGCGACCACAGTACCGGCATATTCCTGCAAGAAGTGCTCAAGCCAGGCCACGGATTCAGCATCCAAGTGGTTGGTCGGTTCGTCCAGTAACAGCATTTCTGGCTTTTCAAGCAGCAAACGACAAATCGCTACGCGGCGACGTTCACCACCGGATAACACTTCAATTTTTTCATCCCAATCCGGCAGACGCAGGGCGTTAGCGGCGCGCTCAAGGACGTACTCTAAGTTATGGGCATCTTGGGCTTGGATAATCGCTTCGAGTTCGCCTTGCTCTTTCGCAAGGGCGTCGAAATCGGCATCCGGCTCGGCATAGGCAGCATAAACGGCATCGAGGCGAGTCAGGGCATTTTTTGCCTCTGCAACCGCTTCTTCAATCGCTTCACGCACGGTTTGATTCGGATCGAGTTTAGGTTCCTGGGGGAGGTAACCGATTTTCAATCCCGGCATTGGGCGCGCTTCACCTTCAATTTCGGTGTCGATACCCGCCATAATGCGCAGTAGTGTCGACTTACCTGAACCGTTGAGGCCGAGTACGCCAATTTTGGCGCCGGGGAAAAAGCTTAAAGAAATATCTTTAAGGATCTGCTTCTTAGGCGGAACAATTTTACCCACCCGCAGCATGCTGTAAACAAACTGAGCCATTTTTCTCTATCTTAAGTGACTAATGATGCGGCTAATTCTACTCGATTGCGCGCCGAACTCAACTCGACAATGAGCCAAGTTCAAGCACTATCCACAGGAATTTCATGTTTCAAATACTGGGATTGTGGTCGCGTTCCGAGTAGAATACCGCGCAACCCTACCTATAAGAATTGGCAGCTGGAGTAAGCAATGCTGAAAAAAGATATGAATATCGCAGATTATGATCCGGAACTGTTTAAGGCAATTCAGAATGAAACTCTGCGTCAAGAAGAGCATATTGAGCTGATTGCTTCTGAAAACTACACCAGTCCACGCGTGATGGAAGCGCAAGGTTCACAGTTAACCAATAAGTACGCTGAAGGCTATCCAGGCAAGCGTTACTACGGTGGTTGTGAGTATGTGGACGTAGTTGAAACCTTAGCGATTGAACGTGCTAAAGAATTGTTTGGCGCAACTTACGCTAACGTACAACCTCATTCAGGTTCACAGGCAAACAGCGCTGTTTACATGGCATTGTTAAAACCTGGCGATACCGTACTGGGCATGAACTTAGCCCACGGTGGTCACTTGACCCACGGTTCACCCGTTAACTTCTCTGGCAAACTGTACAATATCATTCCTTACGGTATCGACGAGTCAGGTAAAATTGACTACGACGAAATGGAACGTCTGGCCGTAGAACATAAGCCTAAGATGATGATCGGCGGTTTCTCTGCCTATTCAGGTATCGTTGACTGGGCAAAAATGCGTGAAATTGCTGACAAAATAGGTGCTTACCTATTTGTCGATATGGCGCACGTTGCCGGTCTTATTGCTGCTGGCGTTTATCCAAACCCAGTTCCACACGCGCACGTTGTGACGTCAACGACCCACAAAACTTTAGCCGGTCCTCGTGGTGGCGTGATCCTGTCTGCTGCTGACGATGAAGACTTGTACAAGAAGTTGAATTCAGCGGTATTCCCTGGCGGTCAAGGCGGCCCATTAATGCACGTTATCGCCGGTAAAGCGGTTGCGTTCAAAGAAGCCCTAGAGCCAGAATTTAAAGTGTACCAACAGCAAGTGGTTAACAACGCTAAAGCTATGGTTGAAGTGTTCCTTGAGCGCGGTTACAAAATCGTCTCTGGCGGAACCAGCAACCACTTAATGTTAGTTGACCTGATTGGTCGTGACTTAACGGGTAAAGAAGCCGATGCCGCCTTAGGTAGCGCTAACATTACCGTGAACAAAAACTCAGTACCAAACGATCCACGTTCACCTTTTGTGACCTCAGGTGTGCGTATCGGTACGCCAGCCATTACGCGCCGCGGCTTTAAAGAAGCGGAATCGAAAGAGCTGACTGGCTGGATTTGTGACATCCTTGATGATGCAAGCAATCCTGCTGTGATTGAGCGTGTGAAGGGCCAAGTATTGGCACTATGTGCACGTTTCCCTGTTTACGGCTAATTTGCTGACGCATCTACGCTAAGTAGATGACAGGCTGAGAGTGATCGCTTGCTGACTAGGTACTTGCATCAGTTACTTACATCAGGTACTTAACATCAGGTAGTTAACCTCAGCCCATAAATAGGATAAAATCCCATGGCCGCATCAAGCGGCCATTTTTATTGGTAAAATCTTAGGCTTAAATCCATTGCGTTTGGCTGAGATTTAACAGGTAAAGCCATTAACGCTTTACTCGCATTCACTGGCAGGAGGCTCAATGCATTGTCCATTTTGCAGCGCGACAGATACTAAAGTCATCGATTCTCGATTAGTGGCGGAAGGCCATCAAGTGCGCCGTCGCCGAGAATGCACCGAATGCCATGAAAGATTTACCACCTTCGAAGGCGCCGAGTTAGTCATGCCTAGGGTGATTAAGCGCGATGGTTCACGCCAACCCTTCGATGAAGAAAAACTCCAAGGTGGCATGTTGCGCGCCGTTGAAAAACGCCCCGTGTCTATGGATGAAATCGAGCAAGCGCTTAGCAAAATCAAATCGACCCTGCGCGCCACTGGCGAGCGGGAAGTGCTCTCAGAAATGGTCGGTAACTTGATGATGGAGCAATTGATGAGTCTCGATAAAGTCGCCTACATACGTTTTGCTTCTGTGTACCGCGCCTTTGAAGATGTGTCTGAATTTGGTGAAGCCATCGCTAAACTGCAAAAGTAGTTATTCGATTTTTGTGGCCTGTCGTTCAGTCTTCTGGTTGCGCTAGCTTTAAAAGAGGCTTTTGATTAATAGCTTCTGCAAGACAGGTTTTAAACACAGATTTACAAGACTGGTGAAAGCCGAAACCTTTAACAACAGGGTTGAACATGAGCTTGAACATAAGTTGGTCCGTACTCGATACCCAAATGATGAGCCGCGCGATTCAATTGGCGCGTAAAGGCTTTTACACCACGAGGCCCAATCCCAGTGTGGGCTGCGTTATCGTTAAAGATAATCAGATTGTCGGCGAAGGATATCATCAAAAAGCGGGTGAGCCCCACGCCGAAGTGCATGCGCTACGCATGGCTGGCGAACACGCCCGTGGCGCAACGGCCTATGTCACCCTAGAGCCCTGCAGCCATTATGGCCGCACGCCGCCCTGCGCCTTGGCACTGATCAATATTGGCGTTAAGCGTGTGGTGGTGGCGGTGGAAGATCCTAATCCGCAAGTGGGTGGTCGCGGTATTCAAATGCTGCGCGACGCAGGCATTGAAGTGGATGTGGGATTACATCGCGATGAAGCCTATGCCTTGAATTTAGGCTTTATGAAGCGCATGGAATCGGGTTTACCCAGAGTTACAGTCAAATTGGCTGCGAGTCTCGACGGTAAAACCGCGCTGTCTAACGGTGTGTCTAAATGGATTACCGGGCCTGAATCTCGCCGCGACGTGCAGCGCTTACGCTTACGTTCCTGCGCTTTGGTCACTGGGATTGAAACCATACTGGCTGACGATCCCTCACTCAATGTGCGATATCAAGAACTTGGCGGCATAAAAGACAGCGTAACCGAGGCGCAATTACTGCAGCCATTAAGAGTGATACTCGACAGTCGCGCCCGTTTGCCGTTATCGGCTGCCTGTTTGGCTATCGTATCGCCGATAATCTTGGTCTCGACCGTGGCTTATCCCGCAGAGTTTCAAGCACAATTGCCCTCCCATGTGAGTTGCCTCGTGTTACCTGCTATTGCAGGTCGCGTATCCTTACCTGAACTATTAAGCTATTTAGGCCAAAGTTGTAATCACGTGCTGGTGGAAGCGGGTGCAACCTTAGCGGGCGCTTTTTTAGCGCAGGGGCTGGCCGATGAATTAGTGCTGTACCAAGCGATGAAAATCCTCGGTGGGCAAGGGCGTAATCTATTGCAGCTACCCGATTATCAAACCATGGCGCAAATTCCTGCATTAATGTTGGTCGATGAGCGCAAATTAGGGCCAGATACCCGTTTAATCTTGAGCGTTATGCTTGATACTTCTTTAATTAATTAAGTGAGTTAACCATGTTTACTGGGATTATTGAAGCCGTTGGCACCCTGCGCAAACTGGAGCGTAAAGGCGATGATATTCGTCTTACCGTGGCGAGCGGCAAACTGGATTTAAACGATGTGCGTTTAGGCGACAGTATTGCCACCAACGGTGTGTGCTTAACGGTTGTGCAGCAATTAGCCGACGGTTATGTGGCTGATGTCTCTGCCGAAACCGTTAGTCTCACCGGCTTTGCTCACTACAAAGTGGGCACTAAGGTGAATCTTGAAAAAGCCGTCACCCCAACGACACGCTTAGGCGGGCACATGGTCAGCGGCCATGTAGACGGGATTGCTATGGTTGAGCAACGTCTAGTGCGTGGTCAAGCCATCGAGTTTTGGTTAGCCGCACCTGCAGAGCTTGGGCGTTACATTGCCCATAAAGGTTCCATCACCATTGATGGCGTGAGTTTGACGGTTAACGAAGTGGACGGCAGTCGATTCCGGCTGACCATAGTGCCGCATACCGCAGGGGAAACCACGTTAATCGACCTGCAAGCGGGCGATAAGGTGAATATCGAAGTGGATTTAATCGCCCGTTATCTTGAACGCTTGATGAATTATGATGGCAAAGACAGCAAGAGCGGCGGCGTCACCATGGAAATGTTAGCCCGTGCCGGCTTTGTGCGTTAGTGCACTGGCAATAGTACTGCTAAGGTATAGAATTTCATAACAACAGCAAAATCATAAGGTCCTACAATGGCGCTGCACAGTATAGAAGAGATCATCGAAGATATTCGTCAAGGCAAAATGGTTATTTTGATGGATGACGAAGACAGAGAAAACGAAGGTGATTTGATCATGGCGGCCGAAATGGTAACGCCAGAAGCGATTAACTTTATGGCGAAATATGGCCGTGGACTCATTTGCCAGACCATGACCAAAGCCCGTTGCCAGCAGTTAAATCTGCCCTTAATGGTGACGAATAACAACGCCCAGTTCTCGACTAACTTTACGGTTTCTATTGAAGCAGCCGAAGGCGTGACTACCGGTATTTCGGCCCACGACCGCGCGGTAACGGTAAAAGCGGCCGTGGCTAAAGAGGCTAAAGCGTCTGATTTAGTGCAACCTGGGCATATCTTCCCGTTAATGGCACAGGACGGCGGCGTATTAACCCGCGCAGGCCACACTGAAGCTGGTTGTGATTTAGCCCGTCTTGCGGGACTTGAGCCATCGGGCGTTATCGTTGAGATTTTGAACGAAGACGGCACTATGGCACGCCGCCCAGATTTAGAGATTTTCTCCGAGTTGCACGGTATCAAAATCGGCACTATCGCGGCATTGATCGAGTATCGCAACACTAAAGAAACCACGGTTGTGCGTGAAGCTAAATGCAAACTACCGACCCGTTTCGGCGAGTTCGATATGGTGACTTTCAGAGACACTATCGACAATCAACTGCATTTTGCCTTAGTCAAAGGTGAGGTGAAGAGTGATTGTTTGGTGCGCGTGCATCTGCAAAACACCTTCAACGATTTACTCCATTCAGAGCGCGATCAGCAACGCAGCTGGCCACTCGAAAAGGCGATGGAGCGTATTTCAGCAGAAGGTGGCGTATTGGTTTTACTAGGGAATCAAGAACATCCCTGTGAAATCCTCTCTAAGGTGAAAGCCTTTGAAGCCGAAGATCAAGGCCAAGCGCCTGCTTCTGCAAAATGGCAGGGAACGTCGCGCCGTGTGGGTGTGGGTTCGCAAATCCTCGCTAGCCTTGGCGTGACTAAGATGCGCCTGCTCAGCTCGCCTAAACGTTACCATTCACTTTCGGGCTTTGGCCTTGAAGTGACTGAGTATGTGGCGGACTAAAACCCAAAGTTACACTGAAGTAAAATTAACAATTTCTGATAATTTGCATAGGGCTCTGGGCAATTGGCTGTGATATCATGTCGCCACTTTTCGCCCCGAGCTGGGTGCTTTAGCTAAATTAGGTAAGATAATGAACGTAGTTCAAGGTAATATCGAAGCGAAAAATGCCAAAGTTGCGATTGTAATTTCGCGTTTCAACAGCTTTTTAGTTGAGAGCTTGCTTGAAGGTGCACTTGACACGCTGAAACGTTTTGGCCAAGTCAGCGACGACAATATCACTGTTGTCCGTGTACCAGGTGCGGTTGAGTTGCCGCTAGCTGCGCGTCGCGTAGCTGCCAGTGGTAAATTCGACGGTATTATCGCATTAGGTGCGGTGATCCGTGGTGGTACTCCTCATTTTGATTTTGTTGCAGGCGAATGTAATAAAGGTCTAGCTCAAGTTGCTTTAGAATTTGATCTGCCTGTTGCTTTCGGTGTTTTGACCACAGATACCATTGAACAAGCTATTGAACGTTCAGGTACCAAAGCGGGTAACAAAGGCGGCGAAGCTGCTTTAAGTCTGCTTGAAATGGTCAATGTTCTGCAAGAACTTGAACAACAGTTGTTATAGTAGGAAAAATAATGAAGCCTTCTGAGCGCCGCAAGGCCCGCCGTTTAGCCGTTCAAGCCATCTATTCATGGCAACTAAGCGGGAATAATATTGCCGATGTCGAGCATGAGTTTTTAACTGAACAAAGTCTCGACGGTGTTGATGTAGCTTATTTTCGTGAGCTATTTTCAGGCGTTGCAACGAAGAAAACCCAATTGGATGAGCTGATCATCCCGCATCTGGAACGCCCGATTGATGAAGTGTCTCCAGTAGAGAAAGCCATAGTTCGTTTAGCGACCTATGAGCTGACTTTCCGTAAAGATGTGCCATACAAGGTCGCGATTAATGAAGCGATTGAGTTGGCAAAAGCTTTCGGTGCGGACGAGAGTCATAAGTTTGTGAACGGACTGCTCGACAAACTGGTTGCACGCAAGTAATAAAGACAAACGGTATCTTAGGATACCGTTTTTCATTGCTAACAAAGGTGGCCGATGTAAGTCGTGCCAAACTGTACAGTGAAAGAATTCCAATTAATTGAATGTTATTTTAGCAACCGCGGCCCCACTCGCCGTGATGTGAAGCTTGGCATCGGTGACGATTGCGCTTTAGTGCAACCCGCAGAAAACAAGTCGATTGCTATCTCCTGTGACACCTTAGTCGAAAATGTCCATTTCTTCCCCGATATGCCTCCCGCTGCCTTAGGTTACAAAGCCTTAGCGGTAAATTTATCTGATCTGGCTGCCATGGGCGCTGAGCCCGCGTGGATGACGCTTGCCTTGACGCTACCTGAAGTCGATGAAACTTGGCTCAGTGGTTTTAGCGAAGGTTTATTTGAAGCGGCCGATTACTATGGCATCGCCTTAATTGGCGGCGATACGACTCGTGGCCCACGGGCGATTAATATCACAGTACACGGCCAAGTCCCACAGGGTAAGGCACTCACGCGTCATGGTGCTAAAGCCGGTGATTGGATTTATGTCACGGGCACGCTCGGAGATTCGGCCTTAGGTCTGGATATCATTCGCGGTGCGCAGCAAGCCAGAGCTGAGCACAAAGAATTCCTGATTAATCGTCATTATCGCCCAACACCAAGAGTCTTAGCGGGCCAAGCTTTGCGCTCGCTAGCCTCCAGTGCTATCGACCTTTCCGACGGGTTTATCTCGGATATCGGTCATGTCCTTAAGGCTTCGGCAGTTGGTGCGGTTGTAGATGTTAATTGCATCCCGCTTTCGCGTGCGATGCAAGATACCGTCAGCGAGGAGCATGCCTTAGGTTATGCACTGACAGGCGGCGAAGATTACGAATTGTTGTTCACCGTTCCTGAGGCGCAAAAAGGCGCGCTTGAGACAGCATTAAGCCATGCAGGAGCAAAGTTTGTTCGTGTTGGACAAATTTGTGCGGGCAGTAAGCTCAAGTTACAACTCAATGGTGAGCCGTTTACGCCGCCGTATCACGGTTTCGAGCACTTTTAAGCGAAGAGCATGTTAATGAAATGGTTGTCAAAGGATCAGGCGTTAACGCGCCTGTCATTAAAAAATCCTGTCCACTTTTTGGCACTCGGTTTCGGTAGCGGACTCGCCGCTAAAGCGCCCGGTACTTTCGGTACCATAGCTGCTATTCCCCTCTATTTACTGATGGCGCCATTACCACTTGCTTGGTATATCGGCTTAACTTTAGTCAGTGTATTTGCAGGATTTTATATCTGTGGTAAAGCGGCACATGACATGGGCGTACACGACCATGGCGCGATTGTGTGGGATGAAGTGGCTGGACTGTTGATCACTATGATAGCGGCACCTGCGGGCTGGATTTGGCTATTAGTGGGCTTTGGTTTATTTCGCTTTTTCGACATCATCAAACCTTGGCCAATCCGTTGGCTCGATGCCAAAGTCGAAGGTGGTTTTGGCATTATGATTGACGATGTCTTAGCGGGCGTATTTGCCTTTATCTGTCTGCAAGGGCTAGTCTGGTGTGTTAGCTAACATGGCATGATAGTTAACATGGCCAACAACTAACCCTTAGCTTTTGATTTCGCATTTTTCTGATTGAAGCTTGATTGAAGGGATTAGCTGAATATCCCTTATTCCTTTTCTGCTTGATTTTATTATTGCAGCAGTTCCCTTGCGTTTGCTAGGGTATTGCTGGTGATAGTATCGCCACCTAACAGTCTTGCAAGTTCTTGAATACGCTGCTCACGATCGAGCGACTTCATTGTAGTTTCTGTACTGCCCGCCTTATTAAACTTATCGACGAACATGTGTTGATGACCATTGCCCGCAACTTGCGGCAAGTGAGTCACGCACAGTACTTGGGTCGATTCCCCTAAGCTGCGTAGCATGCGGCCTACTACTGCGGCGGTGGGACCCGAAATCCCGACATCCACCTCATCGAAAATCAATGTTGGCGTGGCAACTTTCTTCGCGGTAATCACTTGGATCCCTAAGCCTATCCGTGAAAGCTCACCGCCAGACGCGACTTTCGAAATCGGTTGTAAGGGTTGGCCAGGGTTAGTGGTGACCATGAATTCGATGTTGTCACTGCCGTTGGCTGACATTTGTTCTGGGTGGAAATTGACTTCGATAGTAAATTTACCCTTAGGCATATTCAGTTCGTGGATTGACTGAGTCACCAGTTTGTCGAGTTCTTTGGCATATCTAGCGCGGCTTTGGCTGAGTTTTTGTGCGTTGCTAAGGTAAGCGGCTCTGCTGGCATCGACCTGTAGTTGAATTTCTTCGAGCTTGCTTTCGTCACTGTCTAAGGTGCTCAGCTCTGCCTTTAATGCCAAATGATGTTCGGCCAGTTTATTTGGGCTGACATGGTGCTTACGCGCCAGTTGCATGGCTTTTGATAGCCGTTCTTCTAAATAGGCAAAGTGGGTTGGATCGAGTTCAAGCTTACTCAAATAGTGCTGTAATTCGCCTGCGCTTTCTTGCACTTGGATTAAGGCATCATTGAGCATAGTGTTGATATTGCTTAATGCAGGATCGTAGCTTTGCAGATCTTCGGCGAGGGAAACGACTCGATTAAGCAGCGACTCTATATTGTTCTCTTCGCCTTCAGTGAGTATATCTAAGCTCGCCTGACAGGTATCAATCAACTCAGTGCCATTGGCAAGACGTTTGTGCTCTTGCTCAATTTCATCGAACTCATCGACTTTAAGATCAAACTCATCGAGTTCTTCTACTTGATATTGCACTAATTGCTTACGGGCAATACGTTCATGCTGGGAGGCTTCGAGTTGCTTTAGATCGGCCTCAATTTGTTTGCAGCGTTGAAAACTGGCGGCAACCGTATCGATAAGCAATCTGTGGTTGGCATAACTGTCGAGCAGGGTGAGTTGGTGTTCACTTTTTAACATCGCATGGTGCGCATGTTGGCCGTGAATACCGATGAGCAACTGACCCAGTAATTTGAGTTGCGTCAGCGGCACTGGATTACCATTGATATAGGCACGTGAACGGCCATCGCTACCAATAGTTCGACGTAGGATACACTCATCATCGAGTTCAAGATCGTTATCTTCTAACCAACGTTTTGCCAGTGGAATATCATCCAAGGAAAAGCGAGCGCTAACCTCGGTTTTATTGGCTCCGGGGCGAACACTGCTGGCATCGGCGCGATTGCCTAGGCACAGGCCTAGCGCATCGATGGCGATTGATTTACCCGCGCCGGTTTCACCTGTGATGCTGGTCATACCGGGGCGAAAATCCAGTTCTAAAAAACGGACGATTGCGAAGTTATTAATGCTGAGTTGGCAAAGCATAGTGAATTCCTGTCGAAAAACATACCAAACCACTGTATTGATAAACAGTATATACTGATTTTATATACAGTAAAGTGGCTTGGGTAAATAATCGGCATTATCGGCAGTAAATATTTTTAATTGACTGATTATGCATGGGTTCTTACTAAGCTTTCTAAGATAGGTAAACTGAAGAAAGTGACTAAGGTGCCAAATAGAATGCCCTGAGCACTGGTTGAAGCTTGAGTGTTATAGCGCTGGGCGAGCAAGTACACGCTAGCGGCTGTGGGCAATGCGCTCAAGATCACGCCCATGATCAGGTAGTCGCCGCTCACGCCAAAACGGCTAAGCATAAAGTAGACGAGTGCCGGTTGGACAACTAGCTTGAAGAGGTTAATAAGGCTCAGTTCGATAAAATTCTTGGGGCTAAATACGCTGCTATCTTTCTGGTATCGCATCGCTTTGGCGAGCACCATGCCGATGGCAAACAGCGCGCACGGGCTTGAGGTATTGCCAATTTGTTGGATCATTAGCGCCAGCCCTGAGGGCAGTTTTATCTCTAGCGCCGAAATGCCGACGCCAATCAAGCTACCAATAACGATAGGGTTTTTACCGACCGCCATCATCATTATGACTATGGCGTGGTGTTGTCTTTGGGTGTTTGTGGCCAGTTCCATCGAGACTAAGGCCACGGCAAACATCAGCACGGATAATAAGCTGGCAATCGCGGCGGCAACTAACGCACTTTGCTGCTGCGGGAATAAGATGATGAGCAGTGGAATACCAATAAATGCGGTATTACCAAAGGTGGCATTAAGGGCTCGAATGGCGGCAACCGCATGCTGTTTCGGGTTAGCAAGCAGCGAGAGCCCAAGGCAGACAAGATAAGTGATCACCATAGCCGTGCTGTAGCCCGCAATAAATCCCCATTGCAAAATCTCGCCAATTGGCTGCTGGGCGAGGGCGATAAGCATGATCGCAGGGAAAGCAATATAGTACACATACTGGTTTAGCACTTGATCCGTATCGACGGGCAAGAGTTTTAATTTTTGCACTAGTGTGCCGAGCAACATGATCCCGAAGACGGCAAACAGAGGGGTTAAAATGGTCATTTCCCTCACTCATCCTTACGATTAAATTTGAATAAACTCAGCCACCACCGTCATTTCTACTATCGCTATGATTTTAGGTGGGCGCTTGCCTTTTTTATGTCACGTTAGAACCAGAACTAGCGCCAGCGCAGTAAAACTCGCCACAAAATAACATATCATTTCAGTCTAAGGCTATTGCGCTATGGTCGTATAAGTGGATTAATTGATGTTTAAAACACAATGACTTAGCGTACGCTGTGATTGTTGATGACTTTATATAGTGCCTAAAGTGGGCAGCTAGAACAGAATTAGGACATGCAATGAGTGATGATTTAGGCGCTGAACTACAACTTGTCTATCTTTTTGTGCATTTAGTCAATGCGGGCAGTTTTTCACAGGCGGCGAAGGAGCTTGATATGCCCATTGCCACAGTGAGCCGCAAGTTAGCGAAGTTGGAAGACAAGCTCGATAAACAGCTCTTTATGCGCAGCACCCGCAAGTTACGATTGACGGAGGAAGGGTTGGCACTCTTTCAACGCTACCAGAGTGTGGTTGCCCAATTTGATGAACTGAGTGGTGCGGGCAGCGATAAACCCGAGGGCACCCTGCGCATCGCCGCGCCAATTTCGATTATTTCCATCGTGTTTATTCAAGCTTTGAATGAATTTGGCCGACTGTATCCCGATATCCGTTTGCACATTTCCCAGAGCAATGAGTTAGTCGATTTGATTGACAAGGGCATAGATGTGGCGATTGTCGGCGGGGCTCAGCCTGATTCTTCTTGGGTGTCGAGCACCTTAGGCGAGCTGGATTATTGCCTGTTTGCCACGCCAGAATACTTGGCTCAGGCACCTAAACTTGAGCATCCCGATGATCTCGAAGCCCATCAACTGATAAAAGTCTGGCCGCTGTTTAATTGGCATTTAAAGCATCCGAGCGGTGAGTCTTTTTATTTTAATGGCCCAACTAAGCTGACCCTCACGGATTTGCACGGTGCGATTCAGGCGACCTTAGGCCATGGCGGGATCTTGTATGGTCCCGAACTATTTGTAAAACAGCAGATTAAAGAAGGGAAACTTAAAGTATTACTGCCAGAATGGATTGGCGAGCAGAGGCGGATTTCGATTTTATATCATCAGCGCAGCCAGCAGCCGCTAAAGGTAAGAGTCTTTATTGAGTTTATGCAGTCAAAGGCGCCAGAGTTATTCTCTATGCGTTGATTTAACCGAGTTATTCTTTAATAAGGGAACTGATTTTTAGCGTCTTTTAGGTTTTACGGTGTTTTTGCTCATGGTGTTTTGCGTTTGTTTTGCGTCTTGCAGGCTGGAGCGTGTCGCGGGCAGTATGCCGAGTTCTAAGAAGTACCCCACTAAACGCCGCAGTTCGAATAAAGAACCGATACGCTGTTGATCTTTGATGGTCAGTTTCCAACTGTCGGTTCGTCCTTCGCTATTGGTTAAGACAAATCCTTGATAAACAATCTTTTTCATTGGAATAACTCAATATTGGCTGATGGAACTTGCTAGCTTTGGTTTTACTCGTTTTGGGCTTGCTTGAAAGTGATTGCAGTCGAGACTAGAGGCTTATTATTTATAAACATTGTTTAGAAATAAGGGTGCTTGAGTTACCCCAAGCACCCATCAATTAAGCGACGCTGATGCCGATATTTGATACGCCAGCTTCGATAATGTCTTTGCGTAAACCTTTAACCAGTTCCGCTGTGATCTTTGGATTTTCTTCGATAATTTCCAGCAGAGAATTTTGTAATTCTTTCTCTTCTTCCATAACTTCATGGGCAAAAACAAAATCATCTAATGCTTCATCGACTAAATCGACATCGCTGATGGCTTCGATATAGTTAGCCACTGTGCTCGATGACAGTTTGCTGATATTGACGATATCTTCTTCAATCTTGCCTTGAATCGCACCCAGTAAGGTCGATATGGCGACCACAGCGTCCATGGCTGGATAGACGCCATAGGCTTCAAAATCAGCGGGTTCTGGGGTGTTATCTTCAAGACGTTGCAGATGCACATCGATATTGAATTTAAGCTTAGGGTCGTACAGGGATTGCCAGAGTAGTTCTAACGCAGTACTCAACACTGCAGGGTCACCAAACTCACAGACTTCGGAAAACAGTTGATAGTTGGGCAACATGCGTTGGCAAAGTGCAGTGGCGAAGAGTTGTTTTTGTGGCAGTGTTAACGCCTTAAGACGTTTAAAGAAGCCCGTTTTTTTGGTCATCTGTTATTTCCGCTGATAGCTGTGATATCACTTGATTTGCCGCAGATTCTACCTTAGTTAACTCATCAAGTAACTCTAGTATTTCGGGTTCGAGATCTTCGACCGCTGTTTCACGTTTTAGTGCCGATTCAATTTCTTGGCATAATCTTTGGGTTGTAGGCACGCCGCAGTAACAACTGGCCCCATGCAACTTATGGATTGTACTGAGCATGACGGGGTGATCGTTTTGACTCAGCGCCGTCTGAATTGTTGTCACGGTTTGCGGTAAAGAGTCGAGCAACATTCTCAGCATATCTAAGGCAAGATCAGCCTTGTGATTAGCTTGGGTTAAGCATAAATCCCAGTTCAGCGTATGCAGGTCAAAATGGGTGAATTTAGGCCGAGTGATCCAGCGATGGATAACGTCTTTTAGCGCCGCTTCATCAATAGGTTTAGGCAAATATCCATCCATACCACTGCCTAAGATCAGCTCGCGTTCTTCGGCAATCGCATGGGCCGTCACGGCAATAATTGGCGTGTTACGGTTCATCGAGCCTTGGCGAATTTGCTTAGTGGCGCTGATGCCATCTGTGCCTGGCATCTGAATATCCATAAAAATCAAATCAAAGGTGCGCGTCTTTGCCTGTTTAACTGCTTCATCGCCACTGTTGACAGCAACTACCGTTGTCACTAACTCGCTGAGCAAGGTGTCGATTAGCTTTAAGTTGGCAAAGTTATCATCCACCGCCAGTACAGTTAATGATTGGCGCGCCGCCGGCGTGGCTATGGTCACTGGGGCTATGATGTCGTACTCCATCGGTGGATAGAGTAAGTTGCGGGCAAGCTGGTGCTCACTCACGGGCAGAGACAACACCACATCGGCATTCGGGCGGATAAACTGGGTTAAGGCGTCTTGTTCTTGGCAATCGTATAGCACCACAAGGCAATCGGTTTTGGTCTTTGCCAAGTTAAGTGTGCTTACCAGTTGTCCAGCATCGCTAAACCCATGGCAACTCAATAGAACATAGTCGTATGGCGCTTCGGCCGTGTTGAGTGTGGTGAGCAAGCTTGGGATATGCTGATGGTGAGTCACTTTGGTATCCCATTGATTCAATTGGCGACTCAAGACTGCATGAGTCAGCACTCTGGGCTCATAAAACAGTATGGTTTTGTCTTTGAGTTTTTCGAGCGGCAGTGAGTCACCGATTTGGAACTGACCTAAGCCGAGCGGCAAACTGAACCAGAAGTTTGAGCCTTTTTCTGGGGATGAAGTAAAGCCAATTTGGCCGCCCATTTGATTCACTAAACGCTTAGTGATCACTAAACCTAAGCCCGTGCCACCAAAGCGGCGTGAAATCGACGAATCGGCTTGGCCAAAGGCTTGGAATAAAAAGTCCTGCTGGCTTTCATCGATACCGATACCGGTGTCGACCACATCACAGCGCAGTACCACTTGTTCTTCCGACTGGCTTTGCAGTTCGATTTTGACCATCACACTGCCAGAGTCGGTGAATTTAATCGCGTTACCGACCAAGTTATTGATGATTTGGCACACGCGCATGGCATCGCCATTCACATTATCGGGCACGTTGGGGGCGATATCAACGACGAGTTCTAGGCCTTTGGCCTGGGCGCTGCCCGAGATTAGCGTGATGGTATCGCCTATGGTTTCCCTTAGACCGAAGGGCATGTTTTCCAACACCATTTTACCGGCTTCGAGTTTAGAAAAATCGAGAATATCGTTGATGATACCCAGCAGGTTAGTGGCGCTGCGCTCAATGGTTTTGATGTAATCCACTTGGCTCGAATGCAAAGGGGTTTTCACCAATTGCCGCGCAAAACCGATAACCCCATTGAGCGGCGTACGTAACTCGTGGGACATGTTGGCTAAGAATTCAGATTTAATTCGGCTGGCTTCTAGGGCGCGTTTTTTTGCTAAATCTAACTCGACGTTTTGGATTTCAATCTGCTCTAAGGTTTCCCGCAGATCCGAAGTGGCTTGGTCGATATTTTGCTGCATCTCATCATGGTATTCCGATAGCGACCCCGCCATGGCATTGATACCGCGTTTGAGTAAGTCGAGCTCACCAATCAAGTTGCCATCTAAGCGGGCGTCCAACTTACCTTCACGGATTTTAGCGACGACGCGCACCATTTCAGTAATGGGCTGAGTGACGTTTTTCACCAGCCGGAAAGTGAACAGCAGGTTCAACTGCACCCCGATCAACACGATTATAAAGGCGGCGACGGCGGCTCTATGCTGCTCGAGTAGGGCACGTTCTTTATTGATGATGATGGAGATATAACCTAACAGCTGACCATCGTCTGTTTGGATATCGTAATTAGCGGGAGCGGCGCTGGGCCCGGTGGAGAAAATCGGTGTCCGTAAAATCAGGCTGTCGCCCACATGCTCAATTTCGGTTTTATGCAGTGTGTTAAGCGCTTCTTTGTAGCGCATAATTTCAAAATCTTTGTGGTAATGCGAGGTCACAAAGAGCTGATTATTGGCATCGAAAATCGCGATGGATTTCACTAAGGTGGACTTGTTGAGCTGCGCCGCGGCGAGTAAGCGTTTGGTCGCCTCGCGATCATTGGCCACTAAACCGATTTCACTGGCAATCGACAGCGGCTCAATAATATTGCTGCCCTGTTCGACGAGCGTATCTTCGAGCTCATAAAAACGGTTTATGGTAAAGTAGCTGCCCAGAAGGATACCGACCAAGATTGTTGGCGCGAGCGCCAGTACAAGAACCCAAGAACGTAGGCTGTATTTGGTCATGTTGTTGACTGGGTTCATAGCAGCGGCGGTGTTTCCTGTGACAGAGACTAAGATAATTTTATAAGACTGCCAGAAAGAGGGCGGTCTTTGCCAGTATTTTATTGATTTAGAGGCCGAAATGGCGCAATTTTTTAAAGCAAAACCAAATAGTTCCAAACAGTTGTCGGCTAAGTTATCGCTGAGCGTGAATCAGCTCGATCACTTAGGGGCAGGTATAGCACAACATCAAGGTAAAGTCGTGTTTATCCCCGGCGCACTGCCCGATGAAACCGTGACGGTACAGTTCACCGAGCAAAAGAAAAATTATGCCCGCGCTAAGTTAATTAAAGTCGATACACCTAGCTCTGAGCGCGTCGAGCCTGAGTGTCCACACTATCACACCTGCGGCGGCTGCGACTTACAGCATATGTCATTATCGGGCCAGCGTGAGCATAAAGAAGCGGCGCTGCTGGATATTATGGCTAAGTTTGCCGGCGCCGAAGGCGGCACGTTATCGCCCGCATTAACGGGGGAAGGTTGGCATTATCGTCGCCGTGCCCGTCTTGCGACTTTATTTGATAAAAATACTAAACACTTAAGCTTAGGTTTTCGTGCCGCTAGTAGCAGCAATGTGGTGCCTATCAGTCAGTGTCAGGTGTTAGCTAAGCCGTTATCAGATTTGATCGTCCCCTTTGCTAAGTTGCTGAATCAATTAACGGCTAAAGCCAGCTTAGGTCACCTTGAGTTAATTGCCGCCGATAATGGTCACTTCGCTGTGCTGCGTATCACTAAGGCGCTCAACGATAAAGATCTCGCTAAGCTGTCAGCCTTTGCCGAGCAGCATCAAATTCACATTTGTCTGCAGGATAATGAAGGCCAATTCCAAGGCGTTGGCGCAGAGTTAGTGTTACCGGTTTATCAGCTGTTAGATGACAAAGCTGAGTCGGATGCGGTGAGTTTAAGCTTCACCCCAGGTAACTTTGTGCAGGTGAATGGACAAATTAACAAGGCCATGGTCGCTCAAGCGATGGATTGGTTAGCGCCAGCGCCTGATGAGCGCATTTTGGATTTGTTCTGCGGTATGGGGAATTTCAGTTTGCCCTTAGCGAAAATGGGCGCGGATGTGATTGGCGTCGAAGGGGTTGCCGAGATGGTAACTCAGGCACGGGTGAACGCGAAAGCTAACAATCTTGATAAACTGACCTTCTATCACGGCGACTTGAGTGCGGATTTATCCCTTGAGCCTTGGATGGGCAAAATTGATAAATTACTGCTCGATCCTGCCCGTGCAGGGGCGTTTGAAAGCTTGCAATGGCTGAAGAAAATGAAGCCGCGCAAAGTCGTGTATGTATCTTGTAATCCTGCGAGCTTGGCCCGCGATAGCGCTGTACTGTTAGAGCGCGGTTACCGATTACAGCAATTGGGACTTATCGACATGTTCCCACAAACACACCATATCGAAGCCATGGCACTGTTTGAATTAACCAAGTAATTTGCGCTGGCAAAGTAAGCAAAGCGTTTGAATAACGTAAAAAATGTGATTATTACGTCGGTTGGGTTTGACAAGTTCGCGCCAATGCTGAAGATAGGAGAGCTGAAGTGGTGCCCACTTTCTCTCTGAGCACGGATAAGGAAATAAATTAGATGGTCTCTGTTCGCGAAGCGCACTTTAATGATCCCGATTTTCACTTAGAAGATTGGGTGGCTCGCTATGTCGGTCATGCCGATGAAGCGCAGATGCTGCTCTCCTTGATAGGGCAGATTGACGCCTTACCCGCTAAGAGTCCTGCGGCGAAGAGAGAACTGCTCGAACGTGCTCGAGAGATGATCGAAATCCTCGCACCGCTGAACATGGACATTGAAACCCTGCAAGCAGCAATTTTGTTTGTGGTGTTCGATGCTGGGTTACTGACCGAAGAGGCCATCAAAGAGAAATTTGGTGAGCCGCTGGCGCGTTTAGTGGCGAGTGTCGTGACCATGAATGCCATCGGCGCCTTGAAAATCAATCCCAACAGCCGCTCAACCGAGCCGCAAATCGACAACATCCGCCGCATGTTACTGGCGATGGTTGAAGATGTGCGCGCTGTGGTCATCAAACTTGCTGAGCGTGTGTGCTTGCTGCGGGCGGTGAAAAATGCCGATGAAGAAACTCGCGTGCTACTGGCCCGCGAAATTGCCGATATTTATGCGCCGCTGGCCAACCGTTTAGGGATTGGACAATTGAAGTGGGAGCTGGAAGATATTTCTTTTCGCTACCTGCATCCAGATACCTATAAAGACATCGCTAAGCAGTTAGACGGCAAACGACTGGACCGTGAAGTCTTTATCGACAAGTTTGTCAGTCAGTTGCAACAAAGATTAGATGAAGATCAAATTCGCGCTAAGGTCTACGGCCGGCCGAAACATATCTACAGTATTTGGCGTAAAATGAAGGGCAAGCACCTCAAATTTGATGAGTTGTTTGACGTGCGCGCCGTGCGTATCGTGACTGAGCGTTTGCAGGATTGTTATGGTGCATTAGGCGTAGTGCATACGCTTTGGCACCATATTCCGCGGGAATTTGACGACTATGTCGCTAACCCTAAACCTAACGGTTATCAATCGATTCATACCGTAGTGGTGGGGCCTGAGGGCAAAACCGTTGAAATTCAAATTCGTACCCAAGACATGCATGAAGATGCAGAGCTGGGTGTCGCCGCGCACTGGAAATACAAAGAAGGCAATCATTCCGGTAAGCAAAGCGGCTACGAAGAAAAAATTAACTGGCTGCGTAAAATTCTGCAATGGCAGGAAGACGTGGTCGAAAGTGGCAACTTGGTCGAAGAAGTGCGCAGCCAAGTGTTTGAGGATAGAGTGTATGTGTTCACCCCAAGCGGTGAAGTCGTCGACTTGCCACTGGGCTCAACCGTGCTCGACTTTGCCTATTACATTCACTCCCAAGTGGGACATAAATGTATTGGCGCTAAGGTCGATGGCCGTATTGTGCCGTTCACCTATCAGGTTGAAACGGGCGAGCGTATCGAGATCATTACCTCGAAACAGCCCAATCCTAAGCGCGACTGGCTTAACCCTAACTTAGGTTATATCCGTACTTCGCGGGCACGTTCGAAAATCCAGCATTGGTTTAAGCAGCAGGACAGAGACAAGAATATTGTCGCCGGCAAAGAAATGCTCGAATCCGAATTGGCGCGGGTGAGCCTTAAAATTAAAGACGCCGCCATCGCGGTCGAGCGCTTTAATATGGCGAGCATGGATGACTTACTGGCGGCGATTGGCGGCGGTGATGTGCGTCTGCATCAAGTGGTTAACCATATTCAGAGCCGTTTGCGACTCGACGAAGTGTCAGAAGAAGATGCAGTCGAAGAATTAGTTAAGAAAGGCCAACATAAACCGACATCCAGTGGCCGTGGTCAGGTTGAAGTCAACGGTGTGGGTAACTTGCTTAACCATATCGCCCGTTGTTGTCAGCCAGTTCCCGGTGATGAAATCTTAGGTTTTATTACTAAAGGCCGTGGCATTTCTGTGCATCGCGCTGATTGTGAACAAGTTAAAGAGTTAATGCGGGTTCACCCAGAGCGCGGTGTCGATGTGGTCTGGGGCGAAAATTACTCCGGCGGTTATCGCATGCGTCTGCGGGTATTAGCCCACGATCGCAGCGGTTTATTGCGTGACTTAACCTCAGTGTTGGCTGCCGAAAAATCCAATGTATTAGCCATGAGTTCGTCATCGGATACCAAAAACCAGACCGCCGCGATTGAGTTGGAACTAGAGCTTTATAACCTCGATGGTTTATCGCGGGTGTTATCTAAACTGACCCAAGTCGATAGTGTGATAGAGGCAAGACGACTTTAGGTTTCGCAATGATTTTCGAAGCGATTAGCCTCGAAATTACTAGCAATATTAAAGATATAGAGAAGCCATCTAGAAGCAGAGATAAAGGATTGGGGCGGCAAGGCGAATTTCGCTGGCCGCCTTTTTTATTTGGTTTTTATGGGAATTGAGTAGGATGACCAGTGAATTTAGTCTTTTGTATGTTTAGCTGTTGCTGCAAGCCATTCATAATGGCTTGTGATGGCATTCACTCACCGACTCGCAGCCAGTCCGTGGATGCTCGACCGCCCCGTCCATGGGGCGGACGGTCGTCTCGCTAATCACCATGGCTCGCCTTTCGAGCGCATGCGTAACCTCTAGGTTTTAAAGACTAGATCTAATCTTAACGATTATAGGCACCACTCTTATTGGACAAAAACGTGCTATGTTTTGCGCGGAATTATCTTCATTTCGGATCAACAAAAATAATTCCAAGCGCTGAATCGTGGACAATAATGAACTTAAGGATGTAACGCTTGGCTTGAGGCTTTACCTTTACACCATTTGCCGCTGTTGTGCTGCTTTTTAAACTCGCACATGCTATCCCATCGACCACTTATGCCACTGTATTGACGTCGAAACTCTTTAGCTGAAGTGAGCCACGCATCGGGCGAAATTCCTAATTCATTGAGTAGTTTTGGCCGTTGATTATCGATATAGCCTTTTTTATCAAGGCGCATAGCTCGTCCCGTCCAATCTATCAACTCAAGATAATCTGCAAAATGAAACGGAATGCCTGTTTGCTGGCTCAGAAGTGTTGAACCATCAAATTTTGCGAGGGCTTTATGTCGTATTGGCTGTAGGTTATCTGCGGTAGTTTTGACCAGTTGGGGCGAGTTGATATGAGGATTAAGCGCATTCACGCGCTCCTGAATCGATGTAAAATCAGAGGATTGCACGGAGTCGGCAATCCCTGCTCGAATAGGATTTAAATCGACATACATCATGCACGCCAGCAGTGCTTGCTCATCTAACAACGCTTGTGACTTAAAACGGCCTTCCCAAAAAGCGCCTTTACACTCATCTTCACGATTGGCCTTACGGGCAATTTCTTCATTTAAACAGCGCATAAACCAAGAGATACTGCTCAGTCGCTCATGCCACTCGGCGAGTAATGCATCAAGTAACATTACTTCACCGTCGATTAAATCATAACCATTCATATACTTAGTGGCGACGGCATGGCCTTTAGTGATTTGACTCCAGCGACAAATAATATCTTTTTGCGTTAGCGATTTGGCCTTGTCGGCATCAATTTTAAGCACTAAATGATAGTGATTACTCATCACCGCATAGGCGCAAATATCAATGCAGAAAATCGCAGATAATGCCTTGATTTTATCAACAATCCAGACGCGACGATGCTCATAACTGCGACCTGACAGTTTATCTTCACCGCACAGAAAAGCCCTGCGAACACAGCGATTTATCACATGATAGAAAGGTGTCGCATTAGCATCAATTAACTGTCTTCTGGCCGATGTCATCACAGGCTCCATACAGAGAAAATCAAGGTAATATAAAGCCTAGTAGAGGAGTGCGCAAAATACAAAAGATTTGGCTGTCCTCTCAATCCCAATTAACTGTCTTCTGGCTGAGGTCATCACAAGCTCCACACAGACAAAATCAGGATAATTTAAAGCCTAGTAGAAGGAGCAGGAAAACACAAAAAGATATGGCTGTCCTCTTAATCGGCTAGTCATTCAGCCATACGCAAAGTTGATTGCCTAAGTCATTATCAGGGAGAAGTGATTTTGGTGATAATGGTATTGAAGCATTTCCAAAGTATTTGCTAACCTCGCCGACGGCTTGCATATAACGGAGTGTAATGGGTAAACCTTGCTCAATAAGACGTTGATCTATCTCTTCGAAAACTTCATTAATGATCACTTTTTTACGCAACTAAGACCTCCAAGATATAACGCTTTCTATAGGGCTTGTAGCCATTCCTCATCCTCCTATGATGCAACCTTTCGATCAGCAGTTCAATTAACAAATCAATAAGTTAATAAAACAACGGGATATTAGATTTCCAAATGGCGCATAATGTTAGAAAAGCTTACTTCCAAACTCTTTCAGATAACTTTACATAGGGCAAATCTAGTGAATGAAGAGTGGATGGGGTCTTTGTTCCAAATTGGAATGGGGCATCCACATTTTAGCGTTTACGAGGTTTAAAGCTTTTAAAAATAACTTTTGCATTATGAAAAGAATTTCTTAATGCTAGGAACAGCTGAACGGAACAAATTCCATATATAAATGCTACACCCAGTGTGTAGGCTAAACCATCTCTTATCCCATAACTGATTAGCAAAAGCGGAACGGTCGTTGAAACCGTGACAAGCGAATATAGGTTAGGATAATCTCTAACTGTATAGACAGTTATGTAGCCCGCAGCTATACAAGCCACAATCGAAATTAAAAGGCCATTTAGAGAATCGTCCACATCCAATAGTGAAATGAACGCTCCTAGAAGTAACCCTAGGATACTGCAGATAACTAATGGTTTCCCCATGAAATCCTCGTTTAGGTAGAACGAATGGCAATCAATACTAACTTTCACTCATTACTAAAGTTTGGTCAACAAACCTGTAGCTGGAGGAGCTAGTTAAAAGAGGCGAAACAAGCTTTGGGGCAATAGCTTTTTAGCTAAACGAACAGCAGAAGTGTTAATTAAGATTGGCATTGTTGCAACTGTGACCGTTGGCGGCATGGATGCCGTCGTCGAGCCCTCAGGGACGAGTTTATGGCGAGTCACAGGGGAAACAATGACAATTCATGCTGCAAACTGACAACAAAGTTATCTTGCTTTGGGGCAATAGCTTTTTAGCTGAACGAACAGCAGAAGTGTTAGTTAAGATTGGCATTGTTGCACCAGTGACCTTCTAAAATAGGATATGTTTTAGTAGAGCCCTCAGGGACGCTTTTTGTTAAACAAAGAGGTGGCGAGGCACTGGGGACACAATGACAATGAATATCGCGCAACAGGTAATACAACGAGCTTTGGGAAAATATGTGTAATCGGCTATTACAAGCCGGCTCTAGGAGAACTAACTCGAAAACATATTGCTGCTCCTGCTTTTCTGCTTTTCTGCTTTCCTGCTTTTCCCAATCCCGATTTCAGGTTAATCCACAACGCCATGCTAATTGATCATGAATATGGCTCATGTTGTATGTGAAATAAAACCGTTTTTGTTCATGTGTCGAACCACGTATAAATGACTCCAAGCGAAATATTAGACAAGCTTGAAGTTGCATCCTAGCTAAGCCATCAGGACTAAAGTCATCGGCACTTAAGTTAAAAGTAAGTCGCCCCTAAACGACTGTGAGACAACTGAGTAAGAACCTCAGGACAGAAACTCAGACAGAACACGAATAATGTCTATCAGAGTCGGGTCAGAAGCTAGAAGCGCAGGGCATAAACTCAGGTTTGAAATCAGGCAATGGGATACTGGATCACTATGAATAAGCATTTTACATTTACGATTAACAGCATTTGTCTTGATGAAAATTATCATCCCTCAGACAAGACGCGTATCACGACTAACTTTGCTAATTTGGCCAGAGGCAGCCATCGCCAAGCGAACTTACGCAACGCGTTAAAGATGATTGATAACAGCTTTAATGCCTTAGCGCATTGGGATAATCCTAAAGGCGATCGTTATAGCGTTGAGCTGGAAATTATCTCAGTTAATCTGGATATTGACGGCAGTGGTCAAACCTTCCCATCGATTGAAATTTTGAAAACCAATATTGTTGATCATAAAACCAATAAACGTATTGAAGGCATTGTAGGTAATAACTTTTCATCTTACGTACGCGATTATGACTTTAGCGTATTACTTGCAGAGCATAATAAGGGCCAAGCCAAATTTAGTATTCCAGATGATTTTGGTGGTCTACATGGCAAGCTATTTCAGTCTTTTGTTAATTCTGATGCTTACAAACAGAATTTTAATAAGCCACCGGTTATCTGTCTCAGTGTGTCGGATAATAAAACCTACCATAGAATTGAGAATCAGCATCCCGTATTAGGGGTTGAATATCAGCCAAATGAATCGTCTTTAACTGAGCAATATTTCAAAAAAATGGGCTTACAGGTGCGTTATTTTATGCCGCCCAATAGCGTGGCACCGTTAGCTTTTTATTTCTTTGGTGATTTACTCAATGATTACACTCACCTTGAGTTGATAAGCACCATCAGCACTATGGGAACTTTTCAAAAAATCTATCGCCCTGAGATTTATAACGCCAATGCTGTTGCAGGGAAATGCTATCAACCCAATTTGAAAAACTTGGATCATTCATTAACTCAAATTGTTTATGATCGAGCAGAACGTAGCCAATTGGCTAATGAGCAAGGAAAATTTGCCGCGGAGTACTTTATCAAACCCTACCAAAAGTTTTTTGAACAATGGTCTGCTAATTTCGTTTAGTCGCTCTGTGCCTAATCGTCACGCTCATTAATTAATCCAATACGGCATCATTATTATGACAACAAGACTTAATAAAACCCTGATTAACAACAGACTGTTACCGACTTCAACTGCGGGCAGTTTGCCTAAACCTTTATGGCTTGCAGAGCCTCAAACACTTTGGTCTCCATGGAAATTGCAAGGAGAGGAATTAATTGCAGGTAAACACGATGCACTGCGTTTGTCATTACAGGATCAACAGCTAGCAGGGATTGATATTGTCAGTGATGGCGAGCAAACGCGGCAACATTTTGTCACTACCTTTATTGAGCACCTCAACGGCGTTGATTTTTCAAAACGTAAAATCGTTAAAATTCGTGATCGCTATGATGCGAGCGTGCCCACGGTTGTCGGCCCAGTGAGCCGCCAAAAGTCGGTGTTTGTTGAAGATGCCAAATATTTACGCAAGCAAACTACGCAACCGATTAAATGGGCCCTACCTGGCCCTATGACCATGATAGATACGCTTTATGATGATCATTATAAAAGCCGCGAAAAGCTCGCTTGGGAATTTGCCAAAATTCTTAATGAGGAAGCCAAAGAATTAGAAGCTGCGGGTGTTGATATTATCCAATTTGATGAGCCTGCCTTTAATGTGTTTTTTGATGAGGTAAACGATTGGGGCATTGCCTGTTTAGAACGAGCCATTGAAGGGCTTAAATGCGAAACGGCGGTGCATATTTGTTATGGTTACGGCATTAAAGCCAATACAGATTGGAAAAAAACCTTGGGCTCAGAGTGGCGCCAATATGAAGAAGTGTTTCCTAAACTGCAAAAGTCTAATATCGATATTATCTCGCTAGAATGTCACAACTCCCATGTGCCAATGGAGCTACTTGAACTCATTCGCGGTAAGAAAGTCATGGTCGGCGCGATTGATGTCGCCTCCGACACGATTGAAACCGCTGAGGAAGTCGCCGACACCCTACGAAAAGCCCTTAAATTTGTCGATGCCGACAAGCTTTATCCTTGTACTAACTGCGGCATGACGCCTTTATCCCATCAAGTCGCAAGAGGGAAACTCAATGCTTTGAGTGCAGGCGCAGAGATCATCAGAAAAGAACTCTTGGCGTTAAGATAAGACGCGTTAAGTGTTGCTGTATGTTTTACTGCAGTATGTTTTATAGCGGCATAAGTCTAGCTTTGTTGAAAGGGTATCGGCGTCGGTATTAAAAAAACGGGATTGGCAAATAGATGCCAATCCCGTTTTCATTTCTAAGCTAATGCATTTAGTGCTTACTGTTAGTGCTTAGGTTTATGCATTGTCTTGGCGCTTATTCACCAAGCTTTGGCGTGCGTGGTGGGATCATGCGCCTGTCGCCTGTCGACTCAAATGCACCTGCAAATTTCAGCAGGTTATTATCGTCATAGGCACGGCCCGCGAAGGTTAACCCCACTGGCATGCCAATATCGGCCATCACGCCCATAGGCACAGTCACAGTCGGCACGCCTAAGTGGCGAATTGCTAGGTTACCGTTAGCGACCCAAACCCCGTTGCTCCAAGCGATATCGGCTGAGGCCGGATTCACATGGGCATCGGCGGGGCCGACATCGGCCACCGTTGGAAACAGCACGGCATCAAGCTTAAGCTCGTCCATCCAGTCTTCGAGATCTAGCTTACGCGTCTTCTCTAAGCCACGCAGACCATCGGGAATACTGTCGATCTGATCGAAGGATTTAAGACCACGCTTGGCCATGTTGACATACTCTTCCATGCCAGCCGCTAAATCACCCTCACGGTTTGGCAAGGTGCCGAGGTCATGGGGGAATATCAAATGTCCAACAACATCAGCAAGTTTGTTGAGTTTAGGGTCATTGTTCGCCCGCAGGAATTCATCGAATGCCCAACCCGAGAGTTCCCATAATTCATCATGGAGGAACTGAGGCGTCACTATGCCACGGTTAAACACGGTCGGCGCGCCGGGGCGGTCGCCTTCGCAATTTGACACCAGCGGAAAATCGACTTCAATCACTTCCGCACCAGCAGCTTCTAGTGCTTTACGCGCCGCTTCCCATAAATCGATAACCGATTGGCGAGTATGGATGCGTTGTCCCGTTGGGCCGCCAATGCCCGGATTTTCGCTGGTTCCTGCTAGTTCATCTTTGTTGATGTACATGCGCGGCACGCCAAAACGCTTACCCTTAAGCGTGTCGGCTTGAGCGGCAAGCGCCAGATAGGATTCTGGGCGAACGCTAGACGCTTTAGGAATTTGAACCCAAGGTTGCAGGCGCCAGAGGTCGCCACGGGTGATAGGATCATCGGCCACAATCACATCGAGCACTTCGAGCATATCCGCCATAGTGCGGGTATAAGGCACGACCACATCCATGGTTGGGGTTAATGGCCAGTTGCCACGCACGGAAATCACGCCGCGAGACGGCGTATAGGCACACAAACCGTTGTTGGACGCAGGGCCACGGCCACTCGACCAAGTTTCTTCAGCAAGACCGAAAGCAGAGTAACTTGCTGCCGTGCCCGTGCCCGCCCCATTGGAAGAGCCCGAAGCGAATGGTGCAGTAAGATACTCAGCGTTGTATGGGCTTTCGGCGCGGCCATAGTGACCACGCTGCATGCCGCCATTCGCCATCGGTGGCATATTGGTTTTGCCTAAGCAAATAGCACCCGCAGCGCGTAGGCGCTCGACGGCGAAGGCATCGTACTGGGCCACTAAATCTTTAAATGCTGGGCTGCCAGACGCCGCCGTCAGTCCCTTCACTAAATAGCTGTCCTTGGCGGTATACGTAATACCATCGAGCGGGCTTAAGGTTTCGCCACGGGCACGGCGCGCATCTGACGCCTCGGCTTCTTTGAGCGCATCGGGATTGTGAACCACTAACGCATTCAACTTAGTCTGAGTAGCAGGGCCATCGTAAGCCGCCACTCGAGCTAAATAGGATTTCACCAACTCAACCGCAGTCGTGCGGCCGGATTCGAGTGCTTCACGTAGCTCGGCAATGGAAACTTCAGTCACTTCAAACATCTTACGCCCTCCCGCAGAAAACCAATTGTGCTGCAATAACAGTGACATCAAGCGTCATACTGTTCTCCTTAGGTGTACTTACTTGCCAGAAGGGATTTGCTGGGTAATACAGTGGATATTGCCGCCACCTAATAAAATCTCCCGCGCGGGCACACCCACAATCTTGTGCTCTGGGAAAATGTCCTGCAGTTTTTGCGCAGCGATATCATCGATTGCAGGGTCAAGCAGTGGGAATACGATGCGGTCGTTAGTGATTAAAAAGTTCACATAAGAGCCCGCTAAGCGCTCGCCAGCAGTGCGTGGTACGCCAGTGCCTTCTGTCACGCCTTTTGATTCTTCTTCCGTGCAATACAGCGGACCCGGTTGTGGCAATAGATGGATTTTTAACTTGCGACCTTGGGCGTCTACAGTGTTTTGCAACACGTCCAGCGCGGCTTTCGAACGTGGGTATTGTGGATCGGTTTCATCGTCAGTCCAGTGCAAGACCACTTCGCCTGGGCGCGCGAAACAACACATGTTGTCGATATGACCATCGGTCTCATCCATGTACACGCCATCTTGTAACCAGATAAACTGCTTAACATTCAAATAGTCACGCAGTAAGTCTTCAATCTGTTCTTTTGTCAGTTCAGGGTTACGGTTGGCGTTGAGTAAACATTCGGCACTCGTCATACAGGTGCCTTCACCGTCAACATGGATAGAGCCACCTTCAAGGATCAGCGGCGCGCTGTAACGGGCAAATCCATGTTGTGCAAGCATTTGCTGCGCGACTTGCTCGTCTTTATCCCATGGGAAGTACAAACCACCGTTATGGCCGCCCCAAGCATTAAAGCCCCAGTCAACACCGCGGCATTCGCCCTCGGCATTAACGACCACAGTAGGTCCTGTATCACGAGCCCAGCAATCGTTACTGTCCATTTCGACCAAGGTGACGTGGGATGGCATTACCGTTTTAGCTTCAGCTAAAAAGGCTTTAGGAACACCCATATACACGGGCGTCGCTCCACCAATGGCATCGGCCACCTTAGCAAAGGTCGCTTGAGCATAAGCGCCTGCAGAGCGCCAGTTATCGGGACGATATGGCCAAATCATCCATACGGCTTGCTGCGCCGCCCATTCGGCGGGCATATAAAAACCATCTTGAGATGGCTTAGTCGTTAACGGCGTGGCATCCACATTCGCGTTTGTCATGAATTTTGTCTCCAGTAATGCTCAAATCTATAAGGGTGTACGCCCCATTTTGGGCGACAGAATAGAAATACACCTAACATAATCAAATAAATCGAATGACTGTATTCATCACGCTGCGCTCATCACGAGCATTTATTACATGCATCCATCACATATATAGTTAGGCCGAAATTGTTAGGTCTTTACTCAGTGAGTTTTAGCTTCATTGAAATATTGCTGCGTATCTTATCATTTAAGATGGCTTGCGCTAAATACTTGTATGCAGGACATAGATGAGAATTTGTTGAGTCGTTAAGTCGTCAGTTTATTGCTCTTTGGGTGAATTTCACTACTACATGGCGCGAATGCACTTTTAGTTAAAATAAGACCTATTAAATAAGAACCCTAAGCTCTGATCTCAGCATCAAAATAGCGCTTTTATGTGACCTCGCTTATCATCGCGTTATTATAGCCTTTCATTAACTAGCACTGTTGAGGCGTATTCTTTTTATTCATCCTCAGCACTAGCCCGTTTAAGTATTCATCTTTTAAGGATATCAGCATGACTTCCCACACAGAGCCATTAACTTCATTTTCGACCACGGAACCTTCTACTACGGGATTTTCTATAACAGATGTTGAGCCGCTACTTAAGATCATGGAAAAATTGCGCGACCCACAAACAGGTTGCCCGTGGGATAAAGCGCAAACGTTTCAAACCATAGTGCCTTTTACCTTAGAGGAAGCCTATGAGGTTGCCGATACCATAGAGCGCTTAGCCTGGGATGAGTTGCCCGATGAACTTGGGGATTTATTATTTCAAATCGTATTCTATTGTCAGCTCGGTAAAGAGCAGGGGCTGTTTGATTTTTCCACTGTGATTGAGAAAATTAGCGACAAGTTGACGCGCCGTCATCCCCATGTGTTTGGCGAGCAAAATCCGCAAATAGGCGATAGCGCCCAAGCAATGAAAGCTAATTGGGAGGCGATTAAAGCGACTGAACGTGAACAAAAGGCCCAGCAAGTCGCGGGTAAAACCCAAGCTGATACTGTGGTTTCTGCGTTAGACAATATTCCGCGTACCCAACCTGCGCTGTCACGCTCAATCAAAATTCAGCAGAGGGTGGCGCGAGTCGGTTTCGATTGGGCCGAACTTGAGCCCGTGGTCGCTAAAATCCACGAAGAAATCGATGAAGTTTTGCATGAAGTGAATCAAACTGAGCAAGACCAAGCGAAAGTGCAGTCCGAAATGGGCGACTTATTATTTGCCGTGGTGAATCTAGCTCGTCATCTTAAGGTCGACCCAGAGCAAGCGTTGCGCCAAGCTAACCTTAAATTTGAACGCCGTTTTCGCGGCGTAGAACAGTTGGCGAGTGAGAGCGGTAAAAGCATGCAAGAGCACACATTAATGGAGCTCGATGCCTATTGGGACCAAGTAAAAGCGACGGAGACGAGATAAACGGCAAATTATCCCGATTGGTGTTTGTCGAATCGCGCCGCCTTTGGTATACTACTGCCCCGTCCTAGTGCTTTCTTACAAGCACGTATTTTCAAACTCATTTTCTCAGGTTCAGCATGACTACAAGGTATATCTTCGTTACTGGTGGCGTTGTTTCATCACTAGGTAAAGGCATTGCAGCAGCATCATTAGCTGCAATTTTAGAGGCCCGCGGTCTCAATGTAACCATCATGAAACTGGACCCTTACATTAACGTTGATCCGGGTACCATGAGCCCAACCCAACATGGCGAAGTATTTGTTACTGAAGACGGTGCAGAAACAGATCTCGACTTGGGTCACTACGAGCGTTTCATCCGTACTAAGATGAATCGTCGTAACAACTTCACTACCGGTCGTATTTACGAAGAAGTATTACGTAAAGAACGTCGTGGCGATTATTTGGGCGCAACCATTCAGGTTATCCCACACATCACTAATGCGATTAAAGAAAAAGTATTAGCAGGTGGCGAAGGCCATGATGTTGCTATCGTCGAAATCGGCGGTACTGTGGGTGATATCGAATCCTTGCCGTTCCTAGAGTCTATCCGTCAGCTCGGTGTTGAGCTGGGTCGTGATCGTACTCTGTTCATGCATTTAACCTTAGTGCCTTTCTTAGGTGCTGCAGGCGAAGTGAAAACTAAGCCAACTCAACACTCAGTGAAAGAGCTGCGTTCTATCGGTATTGCACCAGATGTGCTGGTTTGCCGTGGTGACCGTGCGATTCCTGCTAATGAAAAAGCCAAAATTTCGCTGTTCTGTAACGTCGAAGAGCGTGCGGTTATTTCATTAAAAGATGTTGATAGTATTTATAAAATCCCAGCTTTGTTACGTTCGCAAGGTTTGGATGACTTAGTGGTTAAGCGTTTCGGTTTAGAATGCCGTGAAGCGGATCTGTCTGAGTGGGAAAATGTGATTTATCAAGAAGCTAATCCAAACGGCGAAGTCGTTATTGGTATGGTGGGTAAATACATTGAACTGCCAGATGCATATAAGTCAGTTAACGAAGCATTAAAACACGCTGGCCTTAAAAACCGCGTATCTGTGACCATCAAGTACATTGATTCACAAACCGTAGAAGCCAAAGGCGAAGAAGTCTTACAGGGCTTAGACGGTATCTTAGTACCAGGCGGTTTTGGCGAGCGTGGTGTTGAAGGTAAGATACTGGCGGCAAAATTTGCCCGTGAAAACAATCTACCGTATTTCGGTATTTGTTTAGGTATGCAAGTTGCCCTGATTGAATTTGCGCGTAATGTTGCTGGCATGGCTGATGCACATTCAACTGAATTCAATAAAGAAACACCATTCCCAGTCGTGGGTTTGATCACTGAATGGATTGACGAAGAAGGTAACGTCGAGCAGCGCCATGAAGCGTCTGACTTAGGTGGCACTATGCGTTTAGGCGCTCAATTGTGTCATTTACTCGATGGTTCTAAAGCGGCTCAAGCCTACAAAGGCAACAGCTGTGTAGAACGTCACCGTCACCGTTATGAAGTGAACAACAAATACAGAGAGCGTTTAGAACAAGCTGGCATGATCTTCAGCGGTTTGTCTTCTGATCGTAAGCTGGTGGAAATGATCGAATTAAAAGATCACCCATGGTTTGTTGCAGGTCAATTCCATCCTGAGTTCACCTCAACTCCGCGCGATGGTCACCCATTGTTCGAAGGGTTTATTGCTGCGGCAAGTGCGCATCAAAAACGTGATCTGAAGTAAGAATATTTGAGGCCGGACCCGCGACAGTGGGGCCGGCCTTTTGCTACACTCGTCGCTACTTGAAACATAAGAATTTAATACCTCTGGGTATAAACAGAATGCGTATCAGTTGCATCTGTATGGACGCAAACCGTAAATGGAATTTTGTTATTTTCTGCGGTATGTGACTTCCATTTATTCCCATAGGTATTGGTTTTTTCTTTTATCTTTAAACTTAAATCGAGGGTGTTATGGCTAAGATTATTAACGTGATTGGTCGCGAGATTATGGATTCTCGTGGTAACCCAACTGTTGAAGCCGAAGTGCATTTAGAAGGTGGTTTTGTGGGTATGGCTGCGGCGCCTTCTGGCGCATCTACCGGTAGCCGCGAAGCGTTAGAATTACGTGATGGCGATAAAAGCCGTTATTTAGGCAAAGGCGTATTAACGGCTGTTGCCAATGTAAACGATTTAATCCGCACTGCGTTATTAGGCAAAGATGCCACTGCACAAGCTGAGCTTGATCAAATCATGATCGACTTAGACGGCACAGAAAACAAAGACAAGTTAGGCGCAAACGCGATTCTGGCTGTGTCTTTAGCGGCTGCCAAAGCGGCTGCAGCATTTAAAGGTATTCCTTTATACGCGCACATCGCTGAATTGAACGGCACGCCAGGCCAATATTCTATGCCTGTGCCTATGATGAACATCTTAAACGGTGGCGAGCACGCGGATAACAACGTTGATATCCAAGAATTCATGGTGCAACCAGTTGGCGCGAAAACCTTCCGTGAAGCACTGCGCATGGGCGCTGAAATCTTCCATACGCTGAAAAAAGTATTGCACGACAAAGGTCTAAGCACTTCTGTAGGTGATGAAGGTGGTTTTGCACCTAACTTAGCGTCAAACGCTGATGCGTTAGCCATTATCAAAGAAGCGGTTGAACTGGCTGGCTACAAGTTAGGTACGGATGTGACCTTAGCGCTAGATTGCGCCGCATCTGAATTCTACAAAGACGGCAAATACGATTTAGCGGGCGAAGGCAAAGTATTCGACTCGAACGGTTTCTCTGATTTCTTAAAATCATTGGCTGACCAATATCCAATCGTGTCTATCGAAGACGGCTTAGACGAATCAGATTGGGATGGTTGGGCTTACCAAACTCAAATCATGGGCGACAAGATCCAATTAGTGGGCGACGATTTATTCGTAACTAACACTAAAATCTTAACCCGTGGTATCGAAAACGGTATTGCTAACTCAATCCTTATCAAGTTTAACCAAATCGGTTCATTGACTGAGACTTTAGCGGCCATTCGCATGGCGAAAGAAGCGGGTTACACAGCAGTGATTTCACACCGTAGTGGTGAAACTGAAGATTCAACCATTGCTGACTTAGCCGTAGGTACTGCTGCTGGCCAAATCAAAACCGGTTCACTGTGTCGTTCTGACCGTGTTGCTAAGTACAACCAATTGCTGCGCATCGAAGAGCAATTAGGTGAAAAAGCCCCATACCGTGGTTTGAAAGAGATCAAAGGTCAGGCGTAATTTAAACTTTGATGTAAAAAGGCCACCACTTGGTGGCCTTTTTTGTTGTACTATCTGCTGTATATTTTTTTAATCCAAGATACTGACGCTAATTCCTCCATGAAATTTTTTGTCATTGCACTCATAGTGCTACTCGGTTTACTGCAATTTCGTCTTTGGTCGGGAGATAATAGTCTTCCTGAATATTTCGTCCTGCAAAAACAAATTGCCGCGCAGCAAGAAGGTAACGCCAAACTTAATGAGCGTAACCAAGTGCTGAAGGAAGAAATCATCGATTTGAAAAGTGGTACCGAAGCCATAGAAGAACGTGCGCGTAACGAACTTGGCATGGTCAAAGAAGGTGAAACCTTCTATCGCGTCGTGGGTGGTGATCGCTCAGTATCGAGTCCATCCCAGTAATATGGAGTTAGGATGTCAGAGCTAGGACATTTAGATCTTGGATTAAGCGAACAATCCAATCCAGGCAGTCAATCTGAGCCGGTAATGCAAACTGAATTGCAGCGCCAAGCTGAGCATATCACTCAAGCTGTGGTGGCTATCGTTCCCGCAGCGGGCATTGGCAGCCGCATGGGCGCCGACAGACCTAAACAATATCTTGAAGTGTGCGGCCAGAGTATTCTCGGCCATACTTTAGATAAGCTGTTGTCTCACCCGCACATTTCCCACGTCATCGTCGCCTTACATCCGAATGATACTATTTTCAATACCCTGCCACAGGCAGCGCATCCCAAATTGACCACAGTGTTAGGCGGCGGTGAGCGCGCAGATTCTGTGTTGGCGGCGCTGCAAATTGCGCCCGAACATAGTTGGGCCTTAGTGCACGATGCGGCAAGACCTTGTTTGACCGCGACGGATATCGATAAATTACTCGCATCCAGAGTGCAATTTCCCCAAGGCGCTATTTTGGCCATGCCAGTGCGCGATACCATGAAGCGGGCGAATAAACAGGGCGAAATCAGCGCTACTGTGTGCCGAGATAATTTATGGCATGCATTGACGCCGCAGTTATTTCCGGCAGCGCAGCTAAAAGATTACCTCAATGCCGCTATGGCGGCAGGTGCGGTCGTGACAGATGAGGCTTCGGCGATGGAATGGGCGGGCATTTCACCCGGACTTGTTTCGGGCCGTGCTGACAATATAAAAGTGACGCATCCCGATGATTTGGGATTGGCCGAACTGTTTTTAATGCGTGCCGCAAAATAGTCATAATCAAAGTAAAATAATACGTTAGGAATATTAAATGAAAATCCGTATCGGCCATGGTTTCGATGTGCATAAATTTGGCGAAACACGCCCGTTAATTTTGTGTGGTGTGGAAGTGCCCTATGAAATCGGTCTCGTTGCTCACTCCGATGGTGATGTGGTATTGCATGCGATTTCCGATGCGATCCTCGGTGCGCTAGCGCTGGGCGATATAGGTAAACATTTCCCCGACACAGATGCCGCCTATAAAGGTGCTGATAGCCGCGTATTGCTGCGTCATTGCTATGCTTTAGCGAGGGCGAAAGGCTTTGTGCTGGGTAATCTTGACGTCACTATCATAGCGCAAGCCCCTAAAATGGCGCCGCACATTGAGGCAATGCGCCAAATATTGGCCGCAGATTTAACCTCGGAACTTGACGACATTAACGTCAAAGCGACCACGACTGAACAGCTAGGATTTACCGGGCGTAAAGAAGGTATTGCGGTAGAAGCCGTGGTATTGATGACCCGTAAACACGATTAACTTAAGAGTAAAAAAGTCCCATGAGCGAATTACATTATCTGTATGGCAAGCCTTTAGGTACAGCAGATTTAAGAACCCAAAATAGCGATTTTATCGTGAAAGAGATTTTACCTTTTAGCCCAACGGGTGAAGGTGAACATCACATGCTGCATGTACGCAAAGAAGGGCTAAATACAGTACAAGTCGCTGAAATGATCGCTAAGTTCGCTAAGGTGCATCCGAAGGAAGTGACCTACGCTGGGCAAAAAGATAAAAATGCCATCACAGAACAATGGTTCGGTGTGCGTATTCCGGGTAAAGAAACGCCGCTTTGGAAAGATCTCAATAGCGAGCGTTTGACCATATTGTCGAGCAGCCGTCACAGCAAAAAACTGCGAATTGGTGCTTTAGTCGGTAACCGTTTTATTCTTACCCTAAGAAATGTTACCCAAGTCGAAGACATTATCAGCCGTATCGAAAAGGTCGCTCAAGTGGGCGTGCCCAATTACTTTGGTGAGCAACGCTTTGGTCACGATGGCAAAAACTTAGTTTTTGGTCGCCAAATGATGGCGGGTAAAAAAGTCAAAGATAGAAATAAGCGCAGCATGTATTTGTCTGCGGTGCGCTCAAATCTGTTTAACACTGTAGTGTCGTATCGTTTAGCCAACCATGGCACTAAGCCGCTAGCGGGGGATTGTGTGATGTTGGCGGGCAGCAAAAGCTTCTTCGTTACGCCTGAATGGGATCTCATTGTGTTGAAACGTCTGATTGAAAAAGACATTCAACTATCAGCACCCTTATGGGGCCGTGGCATGATGCTGCCTCAAGGCGAAGCTGCTGCGGTGGAAACCTTGGCCATGAGTGAGTTGGCTGACGATTGCTATGGCCTTGAACATGCGGGATTAGAGCAAGAGCGTCGTCCGTTACTGCTTGAGCCTCAAGCCCTTAAATACGAACAAACCGCCGATGGTCTTGTGCTTGAGTTTGTGTTGCCTGCGGGCAGTTTTGCCACATCCTTGTTGAGAGAGTTAGTCAATTATCAAGATGTTAAAGAGCAGCAATGGCAAGCGACACTGGTGCAGGAGCCTGCACCAGAGGCAACGAATGCTAACGTTGCGGCTGATACAATTGAAACTAAGACTGAAGCTGCGCCTAACATTGAAGCAGAGTCATGATCCGCATCTTAGTGAGCAACGATGACGGGGTTAATGCACCGGGGATCAAAGCCTTAACTGAGGCCTTGACCGAAATTGCGACTGTGCTGACAGTGGGGCCAGATCGTAATTGTTCTGGTGCGAGCAATTCATTAACCTTGACTAATCCATTAAGAATTAATAGGTTAGATAACGGTTACATTTCTGTTCACGGTACACCGACCGATTGTGTGCATTTGGCTATCCGAGAATTGTACGATGGCGAACCCGATATGGTGGTGTCTGGCATCAATGCGGGCGCGAACATGGGCGATGATACCTTGTATTCGGGGACTGTTGCCGCCGCGATGGAAGGGCGCTTTTTAGGTTTTCCTGCTGTCGCGATTTCGCTCAATGGCCGCAAATTCGAACATTATCAATCGGCGGCGGTTTATGCTCGGCGGATAGTTCAAGGCTTGTTGGCCCAGCCTTTGGCAAAAGATCAGATTTTAAATGTGAATGTGCCGGACTTGCCGCTTGATCAAATCAAAGGCATTAAAGTGACTCGCCTTGGGGCTCGTCATAAGGCTGAAGGCATAGTACGAACGCAAGATCCCGCAGGACGCGAGATCTTCTGGCTCGGTCCACCAGGACAAGAGCAGGACGCCACTGAGGGCACTGATTTTCATGCTGTCGCCAATGGCTATGTGTCAATTACGCCTTTGACGGTTGATTTAACTGCCTACGGACAACTAACGGCATTGCAAAATTGGGTAGATAAAATATGACTCGAGTTGCCTTAACATCGGCGGTGAACTTAGCTAAAAAGCTTCATGATGCGGGGATCCGCAATCAAGCCGTGTTAAAGGCGATATCGCATACGCCGCGGGAAATGTTTCTCGATAATGCGCTAGCCCATAAAGCCTATGAAAATACCGCTTTACCGATTGGCCAAGGGCAAACCATCTCGCAGCCTTATATCGTCGCCCGTATGACCGAACTCTTACTGCATAAGATGCCCCAGCGCGTATTAGAAGTGGGCACAGGATCGGGTTATCAGGCGGCAATTTTGGCGCAATTAGTGCCGCAGCTTTGTACTATCGAGCGCATCAAAGGTTTGCAAATTCAAGCGAGACAGCGCTTAAAACGACTAGATTTACATAATGTGTCGTTTAAATATGGTGATGGCTGGTTAGGTTGGGCGAATCGTAGCCCGTTCGATGCCATTATGGTGACCGCTGCCGCTTCGACTATACCTGAGGCCTTACTGTCTCAATTAGCGGAGGGCGGAGTGTTAGTTCTGCCAGTCGGCGAAGATACCCAGCAATTGATGCGAATCACTCGTACTGCGGACCGCTTCAGTTCGGAAACAATTGAAACGGTTAAATTTGTCCCTTTGATTAATGGAGAGTTAGCTTAACCTTGTGTTGTGCTACTGTCCCCACTGAACAACTTGTCTTGCAACGAGGGCATTGTTTTCTCATCATAAACAGTAATACAGCCTCACCAAGGAGTTTTTATTGTTGAATGCGGGTTTAGTCTTAAACCTCTGCTTTATATTTCTGCTTGCAGGCTGTAGCTTTCAGGCCAGCCGACCCGCGCCCGTCGAAAATATTTCCCATAGCTACTCTAAAAACAACAAAGGCCACATTAAATCGAATTCATATAAAGTTAAGAAAGGCGACACGCTTTACTCTATTTCTTGGGGAGCAGGAAAGGATTTTTCTGAAATAGCTAAACTTAATCAATTAGATAACCCTTATACAATTTACCCCGGACAGATTTTATATTTAACGAATGCTAAGTCGAGTAGTCAGTCAAAATCTACGACTTTAGATGGAAATAAAACGAGCTCATCGGGTAATAATTCTAGTAAAAACGATATAAAACAAACAGATAATCAAGTTTCTCAAACCGGCGCTAAGTCAAGTAATGATCTGAAAAAAACACTTGATCAGAAAGCTAAGCCCGCGTACCTTGTAACAAGTTCCCAACAAAATGTTAACTCAATCATGGTTCCACCGACTTCGACACTACCAACCAGTGTGAGTCAGTGGGAGTGGCCAGTAAGAGGGAAGTTAATCGGGACTTACTCTGCCAATGAGCAGGGAAATAAAGGCATTAAGATCGCGGGGAATCGGGGAGATATCATCAAAGCTGCTGCAGATGGGCGGGTGGTATACGCAGGAAGTGCTCTTAGGGGTTACGGTAATTTAGTGATTATTAAACATAGTGACGATTACCTTAGTGCTTATGCTCATACGGACAAGATCTTAGTCAAAGAAAAGCAACATGTCCTCGCAGGGCAGACAGTTGCAAAAATGGGCAGTACAGGTGCCAATCGGGTAATGTTACATTTTGAAATTCGTTACCATGGACAGTCTGTAAACCCACTTACTTATTTACCCAAACAATGATTGCTTGGGGCCTTGTTGGCAAATGGAGGATAGGAAATTGCACTAATTCAGCAGTTTAATCAGGTTTGGGAGATTTAATCATGAGCCGCATAAAAAGCACTGCCGCAGAAGCACTAGTAGATTTATCCGTAGACACTGTTGACTTCGATCTTGAAAAAGAAGAAGTTGCATCCGATTTAGTTCAAGAGCTAGGAATAGAGCAACAGGTTCAAGATGACCTGCAAAAAAATCTTGATGCCACTCAACTTTACCTTGGTGAGATTGGTTTTTCCCCACTGCTTAGCGCAGAAGAAGAAGTTTACTTTTCCCGTAAAGCCTTAAAAGGCTGCGCAAAATCCCGTAATCGCATGATTGAAAGTAATTTACGTCTGGTCGTAAAGATTGCCCGTCGTTACAACAATCGTGGTTTAGCACTGCTTGATCTTATCGAAGAAGGCAACTTAGGTTTAATTCGTGCCGTTGAAAAGTTTGATCCAGAAAGAGGTTTCCGTTTTTCAACCTATGCGACTTGGTGGATTAGACAAACCATTGAGCGCGCTATTATGAATCAGACTCGTACGATTCGTTTGCCTATTCATGTTGTTAAAGAACTTAACGTTTACTTGCGTACCGCTCGCGAGTTAGCACAAAAACTCGATCACGAACCAACGGCCGAAGAAATTGCCGAAAAACTGCAAGTGTCGAGTGCTGATGTCAGCCGTATGCTTAAGCTGAATGAGAAAATCACCTCTGTCGATACGCCTTTGGGGGGCGATAATGACAAGGCGTTGCTGGATATTTTAGCCGATGACGATAACGTTGGCCCTGACTATAAAGTGCAAGATGAAGATATTTCTAATTCAGTGGTCAAATGGCTCAATGAGTTAAACACTAAACAAAGAGAAGTGTTAGCCCGCCGTTTTGGTCTGTTAGGTTATGAACCTTCTACACTCGAAGATGTGGGTGCTGAAATTGGTTTGACCCGCGAACGTGTACGTCAAATCCAAGTAGAAGCATTGAAACGTTTACGCGACTTATTAGGATCTCAAGGTTTATCTGTTGAAGCATTGTTTAGAAACTAATTATTTCGAAACTAATAAATGAGAAATTAAGATCAGTTGTTCGTTGATCTCTATGCCTAGCTCCTAGCTAAGGTCTAGTGATTTAGTCTAGTGCTTAGGTCTAGTCGATAAAAGTAAAACGCCCACTAAAGAGTGGGCGTTGTTGTTTCTAATCCTTTATTGCTTATCATATCGCTTGGCGAATATCACCCGTTCACAGAGCTTTAGCTCAGACGTTTCAGCTCATAGAGCAAATCAAGTGCCTGCTTTGGCGTTAAGTTATCGGGATTAATGCTACTTAACTTCGTTAACGCTGGATTCTCAACTGGTTCAGGTAACGCGAGTAAGCTTTGAATAGGCGTCCTCGTTCCTTCAGCTTGATGATCACGACTCTCCAATTGCTGCAACTTATGTTTAGCGGCTTTAATTACCTTATTTGGCACACCGGCAAGTGCCGCAACTTGTAAGCCGTAGCTTTTACTGGCGGCGCCTTCTTGCACTGCATGCATAAAGGCGATGGTATCGTCGTGTTCAATGGCATCAAGGTGCACATTGTAAACACCAGCCATTAATTCAGGTAACTGAGTTAATTCAAAATAATGGGTGGCGAATAGGGTCATAGCGCCGACTTGCTGGGCTAAATACTCTGCTGCCGACCAAGCGAGCGATAAACCATCATAGGTGGATGTGCCGCGGCCGATTTCATCCATTAACACTAAGCTACTGGCGGTGGCGTTGTGTAGAATGTTGGCGGTTTCTGTCATTTCGACCATAAAGGTTGAACGGCCAGAGGCCAGATCGTCAGAGGCGCCAATACGGGTAAAGATACGATCGATAGGGCCTATCAGTGCGCGATCTGCTGGCACAAAACAACCAATATGGGCCATCAGCGTGATCAAGGCGACTTGACGCATATAGGTAGATTTACCGCCCATGTTAGGTCCGGTGACAATCAACATACGTCTTTGATTGTGCAAGGTGACTGGGTTAGCGATAAACGGTGTTTGACTCACACGTTCCACGACTGGGTGGCGACCAGCCTCTATCTGTACGCCGATATCTTGGCTCAGCTCTGGGCAAGTGTAGCCCAAGGTTTCGGCGCGTTCGGCAAAGTTACTCAACACATCAAGCTCAGCCGCCGCTCGAGCAAAAGCTTGTAATTCATGCAATTTGGGCAGAATAAGATCGAATAACTGTTCCCATAATTGCTTTTCGAGTGCCAGCGCTTTACCTTGGCTCGAGAGCACTTTTTCTTCGTACTCCTTAAGTTCGGGCGTGATATAACGCTCCATATTCTTAAGGGTTTGACGTCGTTGGTAATTGAGTGGCACTTGCGAGGATTGCAAGCGACTCACTTCGATGTAATAGCCGTGTACACGGTTATAGCCGACTTTAAGTGTGTTGATACCAGTACGTTCTTTTTCTCTGGCTTCGAGTTGTACTAAGTAATCGCTCGCACCTTCGCTAAGACCGCGCCATTCATCTAATTCGCTGTTGTAGCCTTCACGGATCACTCCGCCATCGCGGATAAGCATGGGAGGATTATCGACTATCGCGCGCTCAAGCAAGGCTTGTTCAGCGGGGAACTCACCTAAGTGTTGCCGTAATTGAGTCGTATGCGGCGCGCTCAGTGTGCTTAAACTCTGTTGTAATTCAGGTAGTAAGCCCAGCGCTTGACGTAAACGGGCAAAGTCTCTTGGGCGAGCGGTACGCAGCGCGAGTCTTGCCATGATACGTTCAATATCGCCAAGTGCCTTTAACTGCTCATGCAGACCTTCGTGGGCGGTGGTATCGAGTAATTCAGTCACCGCCTGTTGGCGTGCTTTGATGTGTTTTGGATCTCGCAGCGGCTGATGGATCCAGCGTTGCAACATGCGGCTGCCCATAGGCGTTGCCGTGTTATCTAATACTGCGGCTAAGGTATTATCGCGGCCACCGGCAAGGTTTTGAGTGAGTTCTAGATTTCGGCGAGTTGCCGCATCGAGCACTATGCTATCGGTTTGATTGAAGCGGGTAATGGCATTGATATGGGGCAGGGCTGTGCGCTGTGTGTCTTTGACATATTGCATTAAGCAACCCGCAGCTTGCAGTGATAAACGTGCATCTGCAATACCAAAACCATGCAAGTCTTTCGTGCCAAACTGAGTCAGTAGTAACTTGATGCTAGTGTCGTAATCAAATTCCCATTCAGGGCGACGACGTTTACCTTTAAAACCGTTTAGTAGACCTAGTTCGCCAAAGTCTTCACTGTAGAGAATTTCAACGGGATTAGTGCGTTGCAATTCAGCTTCTAATGACTCTCGCGTCTCGAGCTCGGCAATCACAAAACGCCCGGATGAAACATCCAGAGTGGCATAACCAAAACCGATTTTACCTTGATAAACCGCTGCCAATAGATTGTCTTGGCGTTCCTGCAGCAGGGCTTCGTCGGTTAAGGTGCCAGGCGTGACGATACGCACCACTTTACGCTCAACTGGCCCTTTAGAGGTTGCTGGGTCGCCAATTTGTTCACATATCGCAACCGATTGACCAATTTGAACTAATTTCGCAAGATAGCCTTCCACAGCATGGTAAGGCAGTCCCGCCATAGGGATAGGATCGCCACCACTTTTACCGCGCGCCGTGAGTGAAATGCCTAACAGCTCAGAAGCACGTTTAGCATCGTCATAAAACAACTCGTAGAAGTCACCCATGCGATAAAACAGCAACATGTCGTGATGTTCTGCTTTCATGGTCAAGTACTGACGCATCATAGGAGTATGTTTTTCTAAATCATCGGTATCAATTACATTCATTAAATCGTTATCGTCCGTTGTGACTGCCGTGGTTATGTGGGATTAAGCGCTATGGAAGCAGAAGACTGCTGTACAATTTTTAGCTAAAAAGACCACGCAAAATTTGCTGCGCCAATCTTAGCAATAATTTACCGAAAATTGAGCCCTTGATGACGGATATTCGTCAAAGGGATGCAATATCCGATTTGATATTCGCTAAAACCTTAGCCATATTAAAAAATCCCATTAGCTAAAAATAATTCAGCCATAGGTCTTGATACTGTATGATTGTACAGTATACTAGTCAGCAGAATTAAGACAAAAAGCGCGGCTTTTTGAATTACCCGTTTGTAAATTGAATATTACTTTTGACAGCTTAAGGCTTGTCTTGATGAGGGAACTGGAATGAAGGTCGATCCAAATAAAGAGAAAGCACTTGCTGCGGTATTGATCCAAATTGAGAAACAATTTGGTAAAGGCTCCATCATGAAGCTGGGCGAAGATCGCTCTATGGATGTTGAGACCATTTCTACCGGTTCTCTGTCTCTGGACGTTGCTTTAGGTGCTGGCGGTTTGCCAATGGGTCGTATCGTTGAGATCTATGGTCCTGAATCATCAGGTAAAACGACACTGACTTTAGAAGTGATTGCCGCAGCGCAACGTGAAGGTAAAACCTGTGCCTTTATCGATGCAGAGCATGCACTCGACCCTATCTATGCTAAAAAATTGGGCGTAGATATTGATAACCTTCTGTGTTCACAACCAGATACCGGCGAGCAAGCGCTTGAGATTTGTGATGCATTAACTCGCTCAGGCGCTGTTGACGTTATCGTCGTCGACTCAGTGGCGGCATTAACGCCTAAAGCTGAAATCGAAGGCGAAATTGGTGATTCTCACATGGGCCTAGCGGCACGTATGATGAGCCAAGCTATGCGTAAACTTGCTGGTAACTTAAAGCAATCTAACACCTTACTTATCTTCATCAACCAAATCCGGATGAAGATTGGTGTGATGTTCGGTAACCCAGAAACGACAACCGGTGGTAACGCGCTGAAGTTCTATGCTTCTGTTCGTTTAGACATTCGTCGTACTGGTGCCATTAAAGACGGCGATGAAGTTGTCGGTAACGAAACTCGCGTTAAAGTGGTGAAAAACAAGGTTGCAGCACCGTTCAAGCAAGCCGAATTCCAAATCCTTTACGGCCAAGGTATTAACCGTACTGGTGAGTTAGTTGACTTAGGCGTAGCCCATAAGTTGATTGAAAAAGCGGGTGCTTGGTACAGTTATAAAGGTGATAAAATCGGTCAAGGTCGTGCTAATGCGGGTAAATATTTGACTGAAAACCCAGCCATTGCTACTGAAATTGACAAGACATTACGTGAGTTACTTTTGAGCAATCCTAGTGCACTGGCTGCTAAAGATGATGCTAGCACGGAAGATAATGTTGATTTAGAAACAGGCGAAGTATTCTGAGTCAGTCAGCCCGTCAAATTGCGGTCGCGCTGTTAGCGCGCCGCGATTATTCCCGCTTACAAATCCACGATAAATTGCTCGAAAAAGGTTTCGAACTGAATGATATCGAACCTGTGCTCGATGCATGTGAATCCTCCGGTTTTATCAATGATAATCGCTATGCTGAACTGTTGGTCCGTAGCCACATTAGTCGAGGTCACGGTGCCATCCGCATTCGCCAAGCGATAGCGCAAAAAGGCCTGTCTAAAGATTGCATTGAAGCGGCGATAACCAATAGTGATTGTGACTGGTTTGAGCTAGCAAAAGATAAAGCCACTAAAAAATATGGAATTCCCCGCGTAACAGAAGTGAAGGGCTCTAAAGCCCGGGATCTCATCGCGAAGGAAAAGGCCAAACGAGTGCGGTTTTTAATGGGCCAAGGCTTTAGCTACGATCAAATCACTTATGCGTTAGATTCAGATCCCAATGATCTCGACGACGATTATTAATCGCCTTAATTCATCGATTGCGATGTAACCTTAAGACTGCAAAAGCTTCTTTAACAAGTCCTCAGAAAATCTCCTCTAAAATGTCATCAAATGGGCTTTGTTGCTTTCGTTCCCGACACTTTACCCACTTGCTCAAATACTGTACTTTTTGCACCTAACCCGCAGAGTCTGTCATTGTCCTTTATTATTGCTGTTTGGCCTCTAGCCACTCTTATGTGGGCGATTCACGCTAAAATATTAAATTCCTGATGTGCATATCACCAATCAAGGCTGGTCGTCCTTCCTCAGTCTGCTTATAATGCTGGGCAAATAGAAATACGGCTAGCCTAAGGCGTAGCTGGTAATGCTTACCCAATTCAGGATGATTTCATGTATCAAACTACAGCAGAGCTTAGAAGCGCTTTCCTCGAATTTTTCCGCAGCAATGGTCATCAAGTTGTGGACAGTAGTTCATTAGTGCCAGGCAACGATCCCACACTTTTATTTACCAATGCAGGCATGAACCAGTTCAAGGACGTGTTTCTTGGCATGGACAAACGCAATTATACGCGTGCGACCACTGCTCAACGTTGTGTACGCGCCGGTGGTAAGCATAACGATTTAGATAACGTCGGTTATACAGCACGTCATCACACCTTTTTCGAAATGCTGGGTAACTTCAGTTTTGGTGATTATTTCAAAGAAGAAGCGATTCGTTTTGGCTGGACTTTCTTAACTGAAACTTTAAAGCTGCCGAAGGAACGTCTGTGCGTCACGATTTATCAAACAGATGATGAAGCCTTTGAAATCTGGAATAAAAAGATTGGTGTTGCTGCCGAGAACATTATCCGTATCGGCGACAACAAAGGTGCTGCTTATGCGTCAGATAACTTCTGGCAAATGGGTGATACCGGTCCTTGCGGCCCATGTTCTGAGATTTTCTATGATCATGGCGATCACATTTGGGGTGGCCGTCCTGGCAGTCCTGAAGAAGATGGCGATCGTTTCATCGAAATCTGGAACATAGTGTTCATGCAGTACAACCGTCAAGCATCGGGTGAAATGTTGCCTTTGCCTAAGCCATCGGTTGATACCGGCATGGGGATTGAGCGTATTGCCGCGATTATGCAAGGCGTACATTCTAACTACGAAATCGACATATTCCGTACGTTGATCGCTAAGGCGGCAGAAATCATCGGCGTAAGCGATTTAACCGAGAAGTCACTGCGCGTCATTGCCGACCATATCCGTTCATGTGCATTCCTTATTGCCGATGGTGTTATGCCGTCGAACGAAGGCCGCGGTTATGTGCTGCGCCGCATTATTCGTCGCGCCGTTCGCCATGGTAACAAGTTAGGCGCGACCGAAGCTTTCTTCTATAAGCTGGTTCCGTCTTTGATTGCGGTGATGGGCGATGCGGCCAAAGGGTTAGCTGAGACTCAAGCGATTGTTGAAAAAGCACTGAAAGCGGAAGAAGAGCAATTTGCCCGGACGCTTGAACGTGGTTTAGGCATTTTAGATGCGGCCTTAAACGAGTTAAAAGGTGACACCTTAGACGGTGAAACGGTATTTAAGCTGTATGACACCTATGGCTTCCCAATGGATTTAACTGCTGACGTGTGTCGTGAGCGCAACATCATTGTCGATGAAGCAGGTTTCGAAGTCGCCATGGCTGAACAACGTAGCCGCGCACAGGCTGCCGGTAACTTTGGTGCAGATTATAACGCGGCGCTGAAAATCGATGCTGAAACCGCATTCAGTGGTTACACCGAATTAGCGGGTCAAGCTAAGATCACTGCGATTTATCAAAACGGTGAGTCAGTGACGGCGATCAAAGCGGGTGATGAAGCGGTTGTCGTGCTCGATGTAACACCTTTCTACGCAGAATCTGGCGGTCAAGTGGGCGATAAAGGCCAACTGGTTGCGAACGGTGTTGAGTTTACGGTTAATGACACACAAAAGTATGGTCAAGCAACGGGCCATCAAGGTGTGTTAGCTACCGGTCATTTGAGTGTTGGCCAAGTTGTTGAAGCGAAAGTCGACAAAAAACTGCGTCACCGTACTCAGTTAAACCATTCTGTTACGCATTTACTGCATGCCGCACTGCGTCAAGTGCTCGGTACTCACGTTTCACAAAAAGGTTCTTTGGTTGATCCTGAGCGTTTGCGTTTTGACTTCTCCCATTTCGAAGGTGTAAAAGCCGCGGAATTAAAAGAAGTTGAAGAATTAGTTAACACTCAAATTCGTCGTAACCATGAGCTGAAAACCGCTGAAATGGGTATAGACGAAGCCAAAGAGAAAGGCGCAATGGCGCTCTTTGGTGAGAAATATGACTCACAAGTGCGTGTTGTGACTATGGGCGATTTCTCTATCGAATTGTGTGGTGGTACCCATGTGGGCCGCACGGGCGATATTGGCTTATTCAAAATCACCTCTGAAGCGGGTATTGCTGCGGGTGTTCGTCGTATCGAAGCCGTTACTGGCGCTGCGGCTATGGCCTATGTGGCGCAGCAACAAGCTGAACTGGAAGAAGCTGCAGCCTTATTGAAAGGCGATGCCAACTCAGTTGTCGCTAAGTTAAAAGCCCAGCTCGATAAGATGAAGCAACTCGAAAAAGAAATGGCGCAGTTGAAAGATAAACTCGCGGCTGCAGCCAGTGCTGATTTAGTGGGCGATGCCGTTGTGGTTAATGGCGTTAACGTACTGATCAAAAAGTTAGACGGCGTTGAGGCAAGCTCATTACGCGGTCTACAAGATGAATTAAAACAAAAATTGAAATCGGCCATTATCGTTCTTGGCACCGCGCAGGAAGGGAAAGTTAACCTGATCGCTGGTGTGAGTAACGATCTGATCGGCAAAGTCAAAGCGGGTGAGCTAGTCGCTATGGTCGCTGCGCAAGTGGGCGGTAAAGGCGGCGGTCGTCCTGATATGGCTCAAGCGGGCGGTAGCCAGCCAGAAAATCTGGATGCGGCATTGGCTCAAGTATTACCTTGGATTACTGAGCGTCTAGCTTAAGAGGTTGCTGTGCCCCAAAAACGAAAGCTTAGTGGTAGCAAGCTTTTTGTGAAAAAGTTCGGCGGCACTTCGGTGGGTTCTATTGAACGTATCGAAGCGGTCGCTGAGCAGATTACAAAGTCAGCTCACAATGGTGAGCAGCAAGTCTTAGTCTTATCTGCAATGGCGGGTGAGACTAATCGCCTATTTGCACTGGCAGCACAAATTAATCCGCGGGCCTCGGCGCGCGAATTAGACATGTTAGTGTCAACGGGTGAGCAAGTGAGCATTGCCTTGATGTCGATGGCGTTACAGCGCCGCGGTATTAAGGCGAAATCCCTTACGGGCGATCAGGTACAAATTCATACTAATAGTCAATTCGGCCGTGCCAGCATCGAGCGAGTGGATACTGAGTATTTGCAATCCCTGCTAGCCGATGGTGTTGTGCCGATCGTTGCAGGGTTTCAAGGCATCGATCCTCAAGGCGAAGTCACAACCTTAGGACGCGGTGGTTCAGATACCACTGCTGTAGCCTTAGCGGCGGCGTTAGAAGCCGATGAATGCCAGATTTTTACTGATGTGGCGGGCGTATTTACCACAGATCCGAATATTGATAGCAGTGCTCGTCGTCTCGATGTGATTGGGTTTGATGTGATGCTCGAAATGGCAAAGTTAGGCGCTAAAGTACTGCATCCCGATTCAGTCGAATACGCCGAGCGTTTTCGCGTGCCATTGCGAGTCCTGTCGAGTTTTGAAGCTGGGCAGGGGACGTTAATCCAATTTGGCGATGAGTCTGAACTCACTATTGCCTCGTTAGTCCAAGGTATTGCGATTAATAAGGCGCTGGCAACGCTGACGATTGAAGGGCTGTTTACCACCAGTGAACGCTATCAAGCGCTGTTAGGCTGTTTAACGCGATTGGAAATCGATGTGGAATTTATTTCCCCATTGAGGATCCACGAGGATGATCCTTCGGGTCGAGTCAGTTTTATGCTCGCTGAAGCTAAGGTTGATACTCTGCTTAATGAGCTCGAAGGCTTAAGCGAAAGCCTTGCTCTCGGACCATTGATTATCGAACGGCAACGTGCAAAAGTATCTTTAGTTGGCAAAGGTTTACAGGCAAAAATGGGATTATTGACTAAGATGTTAGAAGTCTTGGGTAATGAAACTATTCATGCTAAGTTACTCACGACGTCAGAGAGTAAATTGTCAACCGTTATCGATGAAAGGGACTTACACAAGGCGGTTCGGGCGTTACATCACGCTTTCGAGCTAAATAAGGTGTAATTAAATAACCGTTTGAGTATTGAATACTATTAATTTGTACTAAGCTGACCTTATAATAAGCCCATCTACCGGATGAGTGCCGTGTGTAAGCTGAATTAAGAAATAAAGGAGCTATCGAATGCTGATTTTGACTCGTCGTGTTGGCGAAACACTGATGATTGGTGATGAAGTCACAGTTACAGTGCTAGGGGTAAAAGGCAATCAAGTGCGTATTGGTGTGAATGCACCAAAAGAGGTTTCTGTTCACCGTGAAGAAATCTACCAACGCATTCAATCTGAAAAATCAGGTACACCATCGGAAGGTGGTAACTTTTAGTACCTTGTTTTGGCAAGAGTATTACGGCAACAGAAGAGTCAGTTTTTTAACTGGCTTTTTTATTTTTTAGAGCGAAAGATTGGCGCAAATCAATACATTGGCTTGATATAACAGCAATGTGATTAAAAACAGTTCAAATGGAATCTGTTTCGGAAAAAGGGTTTGACTTATTTTCGTCAAACAGTAATATGTGCGCCAAGAAAACGGAGAGGTGGCCGAGTGGCCGAAGGCGCTCCCCTGCTAAGGGAGTATGGGCTTTAACTCCCATCGAGGGTTCGAATCCCTCCTTCTCCGCCATTTCTTACCGATAAAAAACAGTGCGCGTGTAGCTCAGCTGGATAGAGTACCTGGCTACGAACCAGGCGGTCGGAGGTTCGACTCCTTCCACGCGCACCACTTTTTATTGAAAAAGTAAATTTAGATACAAGTCGCGCGTGTAGCTCAGCTGGATAGAGTACCTGGCTACGAACCAGGCGGTCGGAGGTTCGACTCCTTCCACGCGCACCATCTCTGCATTAGTTAATCTTTAACTCATCAGTTTTGAATTTCAGTTAGAAATTTTGTAGATAATTGCTTATAGCAAAATGTTAAAATGCGCGTGTAGCTCAGCTGGATAGAGTACCTGGCTACGAACCAGGCGGTCGGAGGTTCGACTCCTTCCACGCGCACCAATTTAGATTAATATGATTTTGGTCGTATTAATGCTTACCGTTTTAAATGCGCGTGTAGCTCAGCTGGATAGAGTACCTGGCTACGAACCAGGCGGTCGGAGGTTCGACTCCTTCCACGCGCACCAATTTAAGCTAATATGATTGCGATTGTTTCAATTAAATTAGTGTTTTACCGTTTAACATGCGCGTGTAGCTCAGCTGGATAGAGTACCTGGCTACGAACCAGGCGGTCGGAGGTTCGACTCCTTCCACGCGCACCAATATAGTTAACGAGACACGTCTTGTTGATTTAAAGCGTTAAACGCGGAGAGGTGGCCGAGTGGCCGAAGGCGCTCCCCTGCTAAGGGAGTATGGGCTTTAACTCCCATCGAGGGTTCGAATCCCTCCTTCTCCGCCATTCTATTCTCTTAGTCGAGGGGAATAGAATAAAGCTGGGAGATAAAAGTGCTTATCCTAGACTCAATCATGATTGGATCTGTTAGAAGTACAAAAACGAGTTTGCGCGTGTAGCTCAGCTGGATAGAGTACCTGGCTACGAACCAGGCGGTCGGAGGTTCGACTCCTTCCACGCGCACCATATAGATAAGCCCTGCAAGCAATTGCAGGGCTTTTTTATTTTTAAATCTGTGGCGGTTTGACCCGTTTTGGCTTTCTCCGCTTCTGTCTAATTCTCTTGGTATCACCATCTTTTGCTTTATACCAATCACATGAAGTATTTAATCAGTTCAGAGCCTCACAGGCATCTCAATCCAAGGCGCATTGGCGTAGAAATGGAAGTCAATGCAACAGGGGAGTGGGATGTCTATGAGGCCTCCTAAGGGCGCAGATGTTAACGGCATGGAAACGCGCCTCATGCTGCGTTCAAGGTTTTCGACAGAGACCACTATGCTTTCAGCCTTCGCCTTGTCTAAAGCGCGTTGAGCTCCCACTGAATGAATAGATATTTAATATTATTGGTGTTAGATATGCGTGTAGGTGTCACAGTGTCAGTATTGAGCGTCTAAGCTGTGGTTTAGTATCTGTTTGAGGAGAGCAATCAAGTAGACCGTGCTGGAGTTAAATCTGTTAGACTGCCAATGTAATGCTTGAACAGTACTTATGAGGGTTATTATGCGAGCAAACTGGGATCTAGTATTAGAAAAGATTTTGAGCCACAGCAATTATGAAGATCTTTCTGTGTTGTTTCATTTACTGTTAACCGAAGAAGAGCGTAGTGCCGTTGCTGGACGCTTAAAGGTATTTCAGTTGTTATTGGATGGGGATATGAGCCAAAGGCACATAGCTGCAGAATATGAAGTGAGTATTGCGACGATCACCCGTTGCTCTAATTACTTGAAAAATATGTCTCCCGACCATAGAGCGAAAGTTCAAAAATTGATTGGTTAGTACTCTTATGAAAACAAGCCCTGTGGACATCATTTGTGCTTGTTTTGGTAACAGCCTTAAGGCGTGATGGGCAGCTTATGGCGACGATAGAGTGAACGACGCACCAGAATATATAGGCCATAACTAAGTAAGCAGATGGCCAGAATTGGGTAAAGGTCTTTGGGAAGGAATTTAAAGATAGCCAATGCCGCTATGAGATAGATAAAAGGTAAGAAGTTATAAATCATCTCGGGAAGATAGCCCGACTTACGACGTCTTACCGAGTCAGTTCGACGGTTTTGAGAACGCATAACATAGATCCTCGCACCTAAGACGAACACTACTGTAGCCGCAACTAGGGCATAGTCGATGTCGAGTGCAATAAAACTCGAACTGCCGAGCGCCATGTAGCCAAAAGGCAAAATCTCGTAAAGGGGTTTGGTTAACATAAGCACTCCGTCGCTTAACTCAGGTTGATATCAATATCTAATTGAAAATATTCATATAAAATTTGAATACTTCAATTTACCAGTCACTTATTTATCTATTACGAATAGTATAAACGCTTGCGTATAAAAAATGCACGACCTTAAATTAAGGGCGCGCATCTTCAAAGGTTAAACTATGGCAGTTCAATCGCTTAGGGATGAGCTATTTCTAGCTCACCTTGAGCATCAATCTGTATCTAGCCGCGGCAACCACAGCCGCCATTGCCGTCACAACCTGTTTTAGGTGTGTCACAGGCTTCGTGATCTTCATGGTGATGTCCATGATCGTGGTCAGAACCACCACCACAACAGCCGCCAGCTTCTTCTTTGCCTGAACCGCCACAGCATCCACCGCCGTGATCGTGATCATGTCCATGGCTTCCACAACCGCCTTGGGCATGAATGTGGCCATGGGCGATTTCTTCGGCAGAGGCTTCGCGAACGTCAACGATTTCGACGCTGAAATTGAGTGATTGGCCCGCTAAAGGATGGTTGCCATCGACGATAACCACATCGTCTTTCACTTCCATGACTTGAACTGGGCGCTGACCCATTTCAGTTTCAGCGATGAAGCGCATACCTGGGACGATATCTTCGATATCACCAAAGGCTTCTAATGGCACTGCTTGACGTAGGCCATCGTGATAAGGGCCATAGGCTTCTTCGGCACTAATAGTGACATCGAGTTTTTCGCCTTTGCTTTTACCATCTAATGCGGCTTCTAAACCTGGGATCAGGTTTTCAGTGCCGTGTAGATATAGCATAGGTTCAGAGTCGAAAGAGTCTTCTAATAGTCTGCCTTCTTGATCTGATAAACGGTAATGAATGGTTACCGCGCTGTGTTGAGTGATCTTCATATCGCCTCCAATTCGTAATGTGCGCGCATAATAACGTGCTTTTTTAGTGCTGGCGATAATTTGAAGTGGCTTATGTTAGATATCGCACAGGTTTTTTTTAGGCAAATTTGTCGGTGCTTTACGGTAGAAAGGATGAGTAATGTGTTTTTTGCTCGTTAGCCTGTTAATTTAGCCTGAGTGATGAGGTAGAACAAATAACGCATTATTTTAAAATGCATTATAAATAATCAGATGTAAAACAAGTGATTATCTAATGTTTTTCGTGCCACATTACGTTGACGTTAACAGTTATTTATTGCGTAAATCGCATTTTTACCCCTAGAAAACTTCATATTAACGAATCTTGATGCCGTATTTTATCGAGCGTTAATATTTGCCTATAAATAATCCATTTTAGGGGTTGACAAGCGCGGGTAAAAAAAGCAATTCTGTTTATCAAGAAATTAACATGGATTAGCCCAAACACATGCATAGCCTAGGTTTCGTAGTAACTACCATTATTACAACCACCACTACAACAACAGTGGGGGCGGGCTGATACACCCTAAAGAATTTTAACGATGAGCCCGCTTCCCACAAAGAAGCGGGCTTTTTTGTTTCTAGCTCTTATTTCTAAGTCGGGCGCGGTACAGGAGAACAAGATGAAAGTAATGAAATTTGGTGGTACCTCGCTTGCAAATTGGCAGCGATTCTCGATGGCGGCGGATATCGTTGCTAAGTCATCTAAGCTTGAACCCATAGCCACAGTGCTATCGGCCCCGGCGACTGTGACAAATGCGTTACTAGAAATGGTTGATGTAGCCGTTAAAGGTGAAGATTATTCGTCTGTGCTGCAGCATGTTGAGCGGGTATTTACCTCGCTATACCAAGATGCTGTTACTTCAATGTTGTCGAGTGAGCAGAGTGAACAGCTCTTTTCTGGACTTAATGCACAGCTGGTGATTTGGCAGGATAGATTACGTGGCATTAGCTTACTGCAAGAATGTCCTGATGGCATACGTGCTGAAATCGTGGTGGCAGGTGAGCGTTTATCTGCAGCCTTGATGGAACAAGTGATGCTATCTAAGGGGATCACATCTGCTCAACTCGATCCGCGCGCCTTGTTTCTAGGTCGTGGTCGGCCGTTAGAATCCGTGGTCGATATCGCTGTGAGTAAGCCAAGGTTTCGTGCGTTGGCATTAGGTGAAAAGCGCGTATGGGTAATGCCGGGATTCACCGCCGCCGATGAACAGGGCAAAGTGGTGACGTTAGGCCGTAATGGTTCTGACTATTCTGCTGCCGTGCTCGCCGCCTGTTTAGATGCTTCGAGCTGTGAAATCTGGACCGATGTTGACGGTGTTTATAATACCGATCCCCGTGTGGTTGCCGATGCTAAGCTGTTATCACAACTCAGCTATCAAGAGGCGATGGAACTCTCCTATTTTGGCGCTAAGGTGTTGCATCCTAAGACGATTGCGCCTATCGCCCAGTTCCATATTCCCTGTTATATCAAAAACAGTTTTAACCCCGATGCGCCCGGCACTCTGGTATCAAACCAAGCCGATGAAACCGGCTTGCAGGTTAAAGCTATCTCCAATTTAGATAACCAGACCATGTTCGATATATCAGGCCCTGGCATGAAAGGCATGGTTGGCATGGCGAGCCGTACTCTCGCGGCGATTTCCCGCAGCGGCGTGTCTGTGTCTTTAATCACCCAAAGCTCCTCTGAATACAGTATTAGCTTCTGTGTGGCGACGTCTGACTCGGCCAAAGTGAAATGGGCCTTAGAGCAAGAGTTTGAATTAGAAATAAAAAGTGACTTGCTTGAACCTATTGCTATGCGTCATGAGCTGGCAATTGTGTCTTTGATTGGTGATGGCATGCGCACTCACAAAGGGGTTGCAGCGCGTTTCTTCCAAGCGTTAGCGCAGGCGAGCGTGAACATTATCGCCATCGCCCAAGGTTCGTCCGAGCGCTCGATTTCGACTGTGATCGAGCAGCGTAAGACTAAGCACGCGGTGGCGGCTTGTCATCAAGGCTTTTTCGATGTGCAGCAGTATTTAGATGTGTTTTTAGTGGGTTGCGGCAATGTGGGGGCAGGCCTGCTCGAGCAGATAAAACAACAGTCTGCCATGCTCAAAGAGCAGCACATCAGTATCCGTGTATGCGGCATAGTGAATTCGAACAAGATGTTACTCGACAGTGCGGGTATCGACTTAAGCAATTGGTCTAGCTTGCTTGCCGATAGTCAGCAAGCCTGCGATATTCCTGCATTACTCGCATGGGCGAAAGAGCAACAATTGCTTAATCCAGTGCTCGTGGATTGCACCTCGAGCGAGCAAGTATCGGATCTGTATTTGGATGTGATGAACTCAGGTTTGCATGTGGTCACGCCGAACAAAAAGTCGAACACTCGCGATTATGCTTATTATCAAGCACTGCGCCAAACAGCCTTAAAACAGCGTCGCCAATTCTTATATGAAACTACAGTCGGTGCGGGTTTGCCTGTGATCGATAACCTGAAAAAACTGTTATTTGCGGGTGACAAACTGCATAAGTTTAACGGTATTTTATCGGGCTCTTTATCCTTTATCTTCGGCATGCTGGATGAAGGCATGACACTTTCTGAAGCGACAGGTCTTGCGCGGGAAAAATGTTTTACTGAGCCCGATCCCCGTGATGATTTGAGTGGTATGGATGTGGCGCGTAAAGTGCTCATTCTTGCCCGTGAAGTGGGACTAAAGTTAGAGCTCAGTGATGTGCAGGTTGAATCTGTATTGCCAGCCGAGTTTGATGATTCAGGTGATGTTGAAAGCTTTATGGCACGATTACCGCAAGTTGATGCTGCAATTGCCGCAAAAGTGGCGCAGGCCAAAGCCCAAGGTAAAGTGCTGCGTTATGTTGGGCAAATTGAGGATGGTGTGTGCCGTGTGCGTATCGCCGAAGTGGATGCACAGGATCCGCTTTATAGCGTTAAAGGCGGTGAAAATGCCTTGGCGTTCTATAGCCGCTATTATCAGCCCATTCCGTTTGTGCTACGCGGCTATGGCGCAGGGACTGAAGTGACCGCCGCTGGCGCCTTTGCCGATGTATTAAGAACCTTGAATTGGACTCGTGAGGTGAGTGTATGAGTCTGACCGTTTACGCTCCAGCCTCTATGGGTAACGTGGGAGTCGGATTTGATTTACTGGGCGCCGCTTTGGCGCCTATCGATGGCAGTTTACTCGGCGACAGAGTGACTATCGCGGCGGCAGAATCGGGTGTGAGTCTGGCGCAAACCGGTGCTTGGGCCCATAAACTGCCTGAAAATCCGCAAGACAATATAGTGTACCAATGTGCCGAATTCTTCTTAGCCGCCCTGAGTAAGGAGTATTTAGAAGCGATTGGTAAAGCAGATGAAGGCGTAGCGCTGACACTGGAAAAGAACCTGCCCGTCGGCAGTGGTTTAGGTTCGAGTGCAAGCTCAGTCGTGGCGGCGTTATATGCCTTGAATGAACATTTTGACAGACCTTATAACGAGCAAGCCCTGCTGGAACTGATGGGCGAGTTTGAAGGTAAGATCAGCGGCAGTGTGCACTATGACAACGTCGCCCCCTGTTATTTGGGCGGCATGCAATTGATGCTCAATGTGCCGGGCACAGTATGTGAAGCCATACCGAGTTTTAAAGAATGGTATTGGGTTGTGGCCTATCCTGGGATTTCACTTTCGACGGCGATGATGCGTAAACTCATGCCTGATCAATACGATAAAAGTGTCACTATCGATTTTGGGCGTTATTTAAGTGCCTTTGTACATGCCTCTTATCAGCAGAATGCCAAGCTTGCGATCAGCGTATTAAAAGATGTGTTAGCCGAGCCTTATCGCGCAGCTGCGATTCCGGGTTACGACAATGCCAGAGTCGCTTTAGCCGCTTTAGGCATGTTGACTACGGGGATTTCCGGCAGTGGCCCAACGCTGTTTTCGATTACCGATGATTTAGCCACGGCAAATACCGCTAAAGCCTGGTTAGAACAGCATTATTTAACCGAGGTGGGTGGCTTTGCCCACGTGTGTCGCCTCGATGAGCAAGGCACGCGTAGAGTCGATTAATTCTTATTTTTAGTATCAAGACTAAGCATTAAGGCTAAATATCCATCTTATGCATAAAGAGCATGCATCAAGAATTAGCATTTAAGGCTTAGCATCAAAAGGTCGAGTGAGCATGGAACTATATAATTTAAAACACCCTTCGCAGAAAGTGAGCTTTAAAGAAGCAGTGCAATTAGGTTTAGGTCAGGACAGAGGTTTGTTCTTTCCCACCCAAATTCCGCTATTAGACGATATTGAAGGGCTGCTGGCGCTGCCATTTGTTGAGCGCAGTAAAAAAGTGCTCGGTGCATGGCTTGCCTCTGAACTAGGGCAAGATGCGGTTGATGACCTGGTTGAACGTGCCTTTAACTTCGATTTACCTTTGGTTGCCGTCGATGAGCAGCGCGCTTGCCTCGAATTGTTCCACGGTCCTACTCTGGCATTTAAAGATTTTGGTGCACGTTTTATGGCGCAATGCGTCAATGCCTTTGTCGGCGACACACGCTTAACCATTCTGACTGCGACTTCGGGAGACACCGGCGCCGCGGTTGCCGATGCCTTCTATGGACTTGAGAAAGTCAATGTGGTGGTGCTCTATCCTAAGGGTAAGATCAGTGAGCTACAGGAAAAGATGTTCACGACGTTGGGCAAAAACATCCACACAGTTGCCGTATCGTCCGATTTTGATGCCTGCCAAGATCTGGTTAAACGCGCCTTTGATGATCCAGAAGTCCGCGAGGGTTTGAGCTTAAACTCGGCGAACTCTATTAATATCAGCCGCTTACTTGCGCAAATTTGTTATTACTTTGAAGCCGTTGCCCAGTCTAAACAACGCCACTACGCCGATCCTGTGATTTCAGTGCCAAGTGGGAATTTTGGTAACCTGACGGCGGGTTTATTCGCCAAAGCCATGGGGTTACCGGTTAAACGCTTTATCGCCGCAACCAATGCGAATGATACTGTGCCGCGCTATTTAGAAAACGGCCAATGGCAGCCCAATCAAACCCAAGCGACCATGTCTAATGCGATGGATGTGAGTGAGCCAAGTAACTGGCCGCGAGTGGAAGCCATTTGTGAGAAATTAGCTTGGCCACTGAGTAACTTAGTGGGCATGCGTTTATCTGAAGAGCAAACTTCACTGGCATTAGCTGAGTTGCATGCACAAGGTTATGTGTCTGAGCCCCATGCGGCGATTGCAGCTAAAGCCTTGTTTTTAACTTTAGTGCCTGACGAAGTGGGTATATTCTTAGGTACAGCGCATCCCGCTAAATTTAAGGATGTGGTCGATAGAGAGCTAAATCTTAACTTACCACTGCCGGTTGAACTTGAGGTCGTTGCTCATAAACCTATTTTATCGGCTGAATTACCCGCTGATTTTACGGCATTGAAAGCGCACTTATTCAAGATCTTAACCTAAGCTGCTTGTACTTAAAGTATTGGCCTAGCGGTGAGATAACATAGCGTTAAAGAAGAGAAGGGAGCTTAGCTCCCTTTTTTATCAGCACAATTTTGGACAAGTACACTTTTTACAGATGTAAGCAAAATAACGATAAATTGATGAAACTGTGTTGCAGGTAAGCATAAAAGAACTTTTATTTAACTACATGATATTTAATTAATATTTGTAACTTATTGTATTGTCTTTGGTAATAAAAATGTGATCAAGTTCACAATTTTATTGGTTTTAATTGTTTATGTTCACCCGCGTGTTTACTCAGTGGGTTGATTGATTTGTCTAGATTTTTTCTATTAAGTGTCTGTTTTTGCGTCTTAGCCTCAGGGTGTGCAACCGATCAACGAGAGTTATATCGGCGCATAAATGTGGCCTACGATTTTGAAGTGACCCATTGCGACAGTTTTGCCATCGTCACTGGGGTGAGCCGCCGCGAGAATAATCTAGATGAAGCCAAAGAGTCTGCCATAGCTCAGGGAGAGCAATTGGGCGGCACGCACATCGTTTGGTTACAGACAGATATGGGTGATCCCACCAAGGTTGTTGCTGTTATTTATAAGTGTCAGATTTAGTGAGCTTAACCTTCAACTTGATTTCGTTTACTCAGGCGGAGTTTTTATGGCAAGTGCATTAAGTCGGCAACACTAAACGCGTTAAACTAGCTACTGTCCTTTTTTGTTGTTATTCTCCGCGCCCTATTTCGGTTAATTACTATGATCTGACTGGTGTTTATGGCGCGCTGTCTAAGTGGCAACTACGCTTATTTAGGTATTAAAACACCGCGAAAGTCTGACGTTGAACCGTTTTGCTTCATCTTCATCTGGAGAGGATCACCAACTTAAGGGGCAAGTAACTTAGCCTATGTCATTGTTTAAATACGTTCCTGTCTTATTGCTGCTTTTTTTAGCCTTGCCCGCCAAAAGTGCGTTGCAGGTTAATAGTCCTTTACCCTGTCAAAAAACCATTAAAGTCGGTTATAACGACTGGCCTCCCTATGCTTGGCAAGATCCCCAAGGAGAAGCCCAAGGTTTAGATGTGGATCTGATGCGGGCATTTGCCGTGTATCTCGGCTGCGAAATCAATTTTATCAATGTGCCCGCGAAGCGATCGCATCAGATGCTGAAAACTGGACAGTTAGATGTGTTGATGGGAGCGACAATGACGGATGAACGTCAGGCTTATGCGCATTTTTCCAGTTATTATCGAGACGAAGAGCTGCGCTTATTCGTGCTCGATGAGCAAAAAGATCAGATTAATGTCGATAAGTGGGAGGACATTTTTACTAAAAAGTTACGCCTGCTTGTGCCTTCAAGCGGTTGGTATGGCGCCGATTATCAAGAGTCTCAATATCGATTAGAGCAGGAGCATTTATTGGTGTTAAGCCCTGACTCAGATAAGTCGGTACAAATGCTCACCTATGGTCGCGGGGATATGATCGTCGGCGATACTATGGCCATGCCTTATATTGCCAGTCAGCATCAACATATTAAGCTAGTGCCACTCAAATTAGTGTTAGATCAAAACCATATCCATTTAATGCTCAGTAAAGCGAGTATGACGCCAAGCCAGTTAGAGCAGTTTAATCATGCGATTAAGGCCTTAATGGATAACGGTGAAATTGCACGCGTGATCAATAAATGGCAACAAATGTCACTGGCGAAACAATCCAAGATGAGTCGCTTAAATAGTCCGCTAAAGACGCTGTACGTCAGCCCGTAATCAGGTCTTAACGCTAGCCCTTAATATTAGTTCTTAATATTAGTCGTAAACACTAGCCCTTCACGTTAGCTAATCCTGTCTTACTCCTGATGATTTTTATCGTGATGCAACAGGGTAACGCTATGATCTTTGGTGTTTTCCGCTAAAGAATATTGTTTTTGACTCAGTTGTTTTTCCGCGATTTAAGATGTGACACATTTGCTAAAACTTCTCTGGCTCGAAGTTACTGAACTCTCTATTAAATTCTGCTAGCTTGGTGGGCTAAATTATCATGCTTTGGGCTTGATTGCGTTTTTTCGCAAAAGTCTCTGGCAAGAATATCTTCGCTAAATCTGCTAGCAAAATCTCGTAGTCAAAGAGTCCATTGCTAAAAATAACAATAGGATAGAGGTCATACATGAAACTTCGCCATTCTGTCGCCTGCTGCATGCTTGCCCTAGGCTCGTTCACTGCGGCCCAAGCCATCGCTGCCGATGCGGTGAGCAATCAAGGATATTACCGCGCGCCAGCCCTGCACGATCAAACCTTAGTTTTTACCGCTGAAGGGGATTTATGGACTCAGACCTTAGGTCAAAAAGCGGCGACTCGCTTAACGAGTTTACCCGCAGAGGAGCTAGGTGCGACCATTTCCGCCGATGGCAAGTGGGTGGCTTACGTGGCCAATTATGAAGGCGCGAGCGAAGTGTATGTGATCCCGGTTGCCGGCGGTGTGGCCAAACGGGTGAGTTTTGAGAATAGCCGTGTGCGGGTTCAAGGTTGGACCGCCAAAGGCGAGATTTTATATTCTACCGACAGTGGTTTTGGCCCCGCGAATAATTGGATGCTACGCAGTGTCGATCCTAAAACTCTTATGACCACAGATTTACCCTTAGCCGATGCGGTCGAAGGTGTGATTGATGAGCGCAACGAATATGTGTATTTCACACGCTTTGGCCTGCAAGTCACTGGCGATAATGCCAAAGTGTACCGTGGCGGCGCAAAGGGCGAATTATGGCGCTTCAAACTGGGTAGCAAAACCGAAGCCCAGTTGCTCAGCGGCCAGCACGATGGTTCAGTGCGTCAACCTATGCTATGGCAAGACAGACTCTATTTTATCAGCGACAGCGATGGTAACGACAACCTCTGGTCGATGGCGCTCGATGGTTCAGACGCAAAACAGTTGACCCAATTTAAAGATTGGCAAGTCCGCGGCGCGCAGATGGATCAAGGCAAAGTGGTCTTCCAGCAGGGTGCTGATATCCATGTATTTGATATCGCGGCCGCAAAAGACGCATTAGTCAATATTGAACTCACGTCCGATTTTGCCCAGCGCCGTGAGCACTGGGTGAAAGATCCTATGGATTACGCATCCTCTACCGATTTGGCCCTTGCTGGCGATAAAGTGGTGATCACCGCCCGCAGCCATGTGGCAATCGCGGGTGTTGATGGCTCGCGCTTAGTGCAAGTTGCGCTGCCAGGGACTTATCGCGTGAGAGAAGCGATATTGAGCCAAGATGGCAAGTCTGTTTATGCGATTAGCGACATGACAGGTCAGCAGGAAATTTGGCAATTCCCTGCCGATGGCAGCAGTGGCGCTAAGCAGCTGACGAAAGACGGTCATACCTTAAGAATGAGCCTGAATCTGTCCAGTGACGGTCGATTTATCGCCCACGACGATAACGATGGCAACGTTTGGCTGCTCGACTTAAAGAAAAATACCAATCAAAAAATCATCACTAACGGTGAGGGACTTGGGCCTTATGCTGATATCCGCTGGTCCGGTGACAGTCGTTTTATTGCATTAACTAAGTCTGAAATCGGTAAACAAAGACCGCAAATCGTCCTTTACTCTGTGGATGAAAATAAGGCCGAGACGCTCACCAGCGATAAGTACGAATCCTATTCGCCAACTTTTAGCAGTGACGGCCAGTGGTTATATTTCCTGTCAAATCGCCAATTCAGCGCCACGCCAAGTTCACCTTGGGGCGATAGAAACATGGGCCCAGTGTTTGATAAACGCAGCCAAATTTTTGCCATCGCCTTAGTTAACAATGCCAAATTCCCCTTTAGTAAACCCAATGAACTCAGCGTTAACCAAGCTGACAAAACAGATGCCAAGGATAAACCGAATCCGGTGAAAATCGATTGGTCTGGTATTTCGCAGCGCCTATGGCAAGTGCCTATCGATTCAGGCAATTACAGTGAACTGCGCGCCGTCGATGGCAGGCTATATGTGCTCGACCAAGCGATGGGTGATGATGCTGAACCGAGTCTGATGACCATCAAGTTTGATCCTTTGAGTCCGAAAGCCGAGGTTTTTGCCGAGGATATTGGCCATTATGCGGTTTCTGCCGATGGCAAAAAGCTGATGCTGCGTAAGTTCAGCAATGACAAGGCGCTAATGATTGTTGATGGTGGTGATAAGCTAGGCGATACCGACAATGCCAAAGTGCAAACGGATCAATGGCAATTAGCGATTTCTCCCCAGCTTGAATGGCAACAAATGTTTGAAGATGCTTGGTTGATGCACAGAGAATCTTTCTTCGATAAGAAGATGCGCGGTCTCGATTGGCAAGCGACCAAAGCTAAGTATCAACCTTTGCTTGACCGCCTGACTGACCGTAACGAACTGAACGATATCTTCATGCAAATGATGGGCGAATTAGATTCATTGCACTCACAGGTACGCGGCGGTGATTTACCCAAAGATCCCGATGCGGCTAAAGCAGCTAGCCTAGGTGCGCGCCTACAGCAAACTGCAGATGGCGTTAAAATTGCGCATATTTACAGTAACGATCCTGAGTTGCCAGCTAACGCTTCACCGTTAAATCGTATCGAAGTCGATGCCAAAGAAGGCGATGTGCTGCTGGCCATCAATGGCACGCCAGTGGCGAACGTGGCTGATGTCACGCGGCTGTTGCGCAATCAACAGGACAAGCAAGTATTATTGCAACTTAAGCGTGGCAGCCAAACCCATAAAACCATCGTTATGCCCGTCAGCGCTATGGTTGATGGCCAATTACGTTATTTAGATTGGGTGAGCCATAACGCGACTGTGGTCGAGGATGCGAGTAAGGGCAAGATTGGTTATTTGCACTTATATGCCATGGGCGGCGGCGATATTGAAAGTTTCGCCCGTGAGTTTTATACCAATTACGATAAAGACGGTTTGATTATCGACGTTCGCCGTAATCGCGGCGGCAATATCGACAGTTGGATTATCGAGAAGTTATTGCGCCGCGCTTGGGCGTTTTGGCAACCGACTCATGGCACACCAAACACCAATATGCAGCAAACCTTCCGTGGCCATTTAGTAGTGTTAACCGATGAACTGACCTATTCCGACGGTGAAACCTTCTCAGCGGGAATTAAAGCGCTGGGTATTGCACCGCTAATTGGTAAACAAACGGCAGGGGCGGGCGTGTGGTTATCTGGGCGAAATTCGCTGACCGATAAAGGTATGGCGCGAGTGGCCGAGTATCCACAGTATGCAATGGATGGTCGCTGGGTGCTGGAAGGGCATGGCGTAACGCCGGATATCGAAGTCGATAACTTACCTTTCGCCACCTTTAACGGTAAAGATGCGCAGCTTGAGACAGCGATAAGCTATTTGAAGGATGAATTAGTTAAGCAGCCCGTTCCAGCTTTAAAAGCGCAACCTCTGCCAGTAAAAGGAATGGCGCAGGATATAAAAGCTAAGTAATTGATATTTAAATTCAGTATTTAACTAAAATTTAAGGTATCTCAGTTAGCATAGTCGCGTACAAAGTTAGGGTGTTGTCTCTTAGTTCCCGAGACAACACCCATTTTTATGCCCATTCATTAATGTTCTTACTCGTTTCTACGTAGTTCTGCATAGTGTTCACTTGCTGTTGTTGGGCAAGGTGATTAACTGTCATCGCTCTTGCGTCTTCATTATGGCTTAGGTAATAGGCCGTTGGCGCTGAAATCCCTTGGCTTGTTCCTGTCGCTATATTGGTTGAATTTGCATCTTTTAACTCCAGCAGTTGGCACTAAGTTAGCCATCGTACGGTTTAAAAGCTGGACATGAGCTAAACCATGGAGAAATTTCGGGGGTGCGAATGGGTAGGACTCTGTGGAGGGCCGGCGGAGATTTGGTGATGGTAATGAGTCCGACTGGTAATGATCTGCGGTGCGGCAATAAAAAAGCCCGCTTAGGAATCCATTAGCGGGCCGTAGACATCAGCACAAATCTTAAAATTTGATATGGATATCTGTCGCTAAACTATTGGCGATAAAGCAATTTACATGTGCTTTTTCATGAATTTTCTCAAGGGTTTCTTGGCTGACTTCAACCCCTTCAGCGAAAATGACCTTAGGATTGAGCACCATCTTAGTGACGGCCAACTTGCCCGCGTCGTTTTTACCCAGCTCTGCAGTGGCATTGTCCACATAGGACGTGACAGGTAAGCGCTTAAGATGTGCAATCGCGAGAAAGGTTAACATATGGCATGAGGATAACGCCGCTAGCAGGCTTTCCTCTGGGTTTACATTCTGCCCATTGCCTTTATATTCCGGTGCCGACGAGGCTTGAATCGTCTGGCCGCTGCCAAATGTAATACTGTGGTCTCGACAAAATTCGCCTTCTTCGGCGGGCGAGGTTTGCCAGTTAACCGTTAAGTTAAAGCCCATTATTTTCTCCTATCTGAAGGACATCAGGGCACTATAGCCTAGCGGTGCGCACTTAGCCATGACCTGTGGCTCAGTGCGGCAGGAAGTTATAGATTAGTGCGGAGAAGTTATAGCCCAGCACTCAGTAATAGACTGCTTGTGAGTACGCTACCAGCGACGATACCAATCGGTAAATGGCGTGGACTGTAGCTTAACGTCAGTATGACCAGCATGGCCGCGAGGGAAATGATCCCCATAAACAAAATGCTACCGTAGGCCCAGCCTTGATCGCTCGCGCAGGCACTTAAGCTAAATGCCAGTAATAACCAAGCAAACAAGGTGAGCAAATGGCTTTGCCATTGTGCTGGTGGACGGTTAAACACATCCTTAAAATGGCCAAACTTAGCTAAGGCGAATAGGGCAAGGGAGAGATAACTTAAGCCTAAGATCCCAAGTACAGGGATAAATTCTGGCATCATGATTTGGCTTCCTCCAATGAAGACGGCGAGGTAAGTTCGTTGGCGAGGGATGTTTTTGGCTCACTGCGGCGCGCCTTATTCGCCTTGGCATTCGGCGCATTGAATGCGGGTCTTGTTGGGCGCTTAGCGGGAGCTTTGGCAATCAAAGTTAATCTTTTACTGGCAAATAGCATAGCGCCGCCAAGTAGAATGGCGAGCACATCAAATCCGACTAAAGGCCATTGATGGGATTGAATATTATCGATGAGATTGCTCGGCGATGTGAAGGCATTAAGCACGGGCAGTGCACAGCACAAACTGCCTGTGAGTATTAATGCTGCTTGCCACTGGCGACGTGAACTGCCAAAGAAAGCCCAGACTCCCATTGCCGCTAACGCGATAAAGAAGCAGTGAACTTCCCATTCGGAGCGGCCTGCAAAACTTGTTGATAGCAGACGATTTGCGTAAAAGAAGCTAACAGCGCCTAAGGGTAATCCTAAGATAAACATGAAGTTTAACCCTTCGACCAAACGTAATCCCAAGCTTGGTTTCTCGCCTTTATCTATGGCTTTCTGTTGTTTTTGACGTAGACGAATGGCCCACATCAAGGTGCCTGTTGCGACCATAGCGCAACCCAATAAGCCGCAGAAAAAGAACAATATGCGTAATAGCGGTGCGGCAAAACGCGCCGTGTGTAGCGACATCATAGTGTCGTAGGTGGCTGATGCTCCCGAGGCCTCATGTGGGCTAGCATATTTAAGCTCGCCATTAACACCGTTAAATATCAAGATGTTGGCCTCATCGGTCACATCTTTACCTGTGTTTTGGTAAAAGGTCACTTGGCTATTTTGATCGTTAGGATATGACACTATCACTTGCTTAATTGGCGCATCGCCCCAAGCGGTTTGCACCTGCGGCAGTAATTGACTCAGTTGCACTTGTGGCGCGCTAATCCCCGCGGCCTTCTCGGTTTGTCTAGCGGGATTCAGCTCTTTTAAGAAGGCTTGGTTGTCACCCGAATAGGCGGTATCCACCGTCCACGGAATATAGATCAACATCAGGGTGATAAGCCCGGTATAAGTGATCATCAGATGGTAGGGCAGGGCGATGACAGAGCTCACATTGTGCGCATCTAACCAAGAGCGGGCGCCCTTGTCGCGTCTAAAGCTGAACATATCCTTGAAGATCCGCTTGTGGATCACTATGCCGCTGATAAGGGCAATTAGCATAAACATAGTGCAAACACCGACGATATATCGGGCCGTAATTGCGGACATATAATGCAAGTCAAAGTGCAGACGATAGAAGAAATCGCCGCCACGACTCTCGCGCACTTCTGAGATCATGCCGCTGCCATCGGCGAGGGCGACATGTTCTTCAGTCTTGCCGCGACGTTGACCTTTTTCTGGCGGTAGTTGCCAACTCACACTTTGAAAGGGTTTACGTTCGGTCGGAAAACCTATCATCCAACGCTGCGCCGATTCGGGCGAATGCGCTGCGATATAATCTTGGCCTTTATCCAGCTGATTTGCGAGCGTATCGGCTTGATAGTCTTGATAAACCCCTTGGTGCAACTCGGGTTCGTTCCACAGGCTGATCTCATGGCGGAAATAGCTCAAGCTACCCGCAAAAAAGATCAACAATAACACCCAACACACGAGCAAACCTGCCCAAGTATGTAGCCAAGATAAGGTTCTAAAAAATGTCTCTTTCATCTTACTGTCCACACACCTGAAGCAAACCAAAACATAACAAAATCACTAGGCCTAAATCTCGCCATGCATGCCATGTTTTACGTACACAAAAGGCGTAAATAATGGCGATGGCATAAAACAGAAAAGCCAACATATTGGCCGTTATTGTGCTTTCGAAGCGGGGCATAGGTAGCACGACTGTCAGCAGGCAAGCCAAGGTAGCCGCCGCAATATAACCCGCCAGCAGTGCGGCGCTCGCGCGGGCAAAGACTTTGAAGGCAAACTGCGATTGCTCTTGCTTAAACCATCGCGCAATTTGCACAATCCCCCTTGAAATCAGTGAGAAAGAGCGCGTTTGCACTGCAGAGGATTGCGTTGACGTTTCAAACGCGGGTGTATTAGACATAAGTGCCACTTCTCATTTCGAGCCAATATGGGTCTGTTATGGCTATCCGTTACGGTTAATTCTGCAACATGTGCTTAAGCTTTCTGGTTTAACGGCAGAAGACTCGGCTTAACGGTGAATGCATTTCTATTAACAGGGGATAGCTAACCGCGAGAAGTATAACTTAGTTAATTCAAATGATAAACGATATCATTTAGATTCGAATGTAAATATGTGATCTTGGACTAACGGAGGTGCAGATTGTTACTAGGTTGTGTTTTTGTATTTTTTAGCTTTGAATATAAATCTTTTAAATCAAAGGCTAAAAATTTATGGTTAATATATTGTGAATGATAAGTTATGAATACGTGTGCATCCCATTGAGGCGAAAAACGCTACACCGTTAGTATGACACTTTGATTGCCCTATGTTTCTTGGATTGATGTGGTGAATAGAACATCGGGTTAAAACAAGTCGTTATGACATAGGGGAATGCCAAATGCGTCATTGTAAACTCAGCGTCTTGACCATGGCTCTCGCGACAGCAGGCTTTAGTGCGGTGTATACACCGCAGTTAGCCTTTGCAGCAGAGACTACGCCAACTCAACAGGAGGCCAAACAAGCTCAAGACGACAATATAGAAAACGATACCAACACGAATACCAAGAGTGTCGAAACCAACAAAAAAGTCAGCGATGAAGCGGCAAATATCGAACGGATTGAGGTTAAAGGTTACAGCAAAAGTCTGATTGATTCTCTCGATGCTAAGCGTTACGGCGACACAGTTTCTGAGCAATTATCGGCCGATGATCTTGGCGCCTTACCCGATGTATCAATGGCGGATGCACTGACCCGCTTACCCGGTATTTCAGCGGTACGTACCGGCGGACAAGCGGCAGAAATTAACATTCGCGGTATGTCGGGCGGTTTTGTTTTTTCAACCTTAAATGGCCGTGAACAGGTATCGACGAGTGGCACTCGCAGTATCGAGTTCGATCAATACCCGTCTGAACTGATTTCATCCGCCGCTGTGTACAAATCCCCTAAAGCCTCACTCATTGAAGGCGGCGTTGCAGGCACAGTGGAACTGCAAACAGTCAGCCCGCTGCAATCCGATAAAGACCATAGCTTTCTGGTCAATGCCCGTGGTATGTACAACGACAGAGCCAGTGAAGTGTACGGTGCTGACGAGTATGGCCACAGGTTGAGTATTTCTTATCAGGGTAAGTTCTTCGACGATACCGTAGGCGTGGCGTTAGGTTATGCCCGTCTAAAACAACCCAGTGTTGCGACCCAATTTATCGGTTTGGCTTATAACGACAGCAAAGAAGTTGATGGACTGGCTAATGATACCAACGGTCCTATTGATGCCCCTGCGAATGAGTACATCAGCGAGGGTTTTGAGCTACAACACCTTGGTGGCGTTGAAATTCGTAACGGTTATATGGGCGCGATTGAGTGGGCTCCTAGGGATAATTTTAAGCTCAAGGCCGATGCATTTTTATCGCGTTTCGATAGCGAATCGTTTGCCCGAGGATTCAGGGTTAAGTTTGGTGGCTCAGGCGCTGCGATTGCCAATCCTGTACTCGATGGCAATTCTGTTATTGGCGGAACTTTTAATCGCACCTCAAAGAGCTACACCAGAGTTGAGACTGTCAACGACGATAACCAAGATTTTGATGAAGTGAATAGCTTTGGTTTAAATGCTGACTGGCAAGTGACAGACAGACTGAATGTCGCCGCCGATATTTCCTATTCCTCAGCCAAAAGTAACTTTAGGAATGGCCTGTTATGGGCGAACGTTGCTGTCGATGCTAATGCCGACACCCCAGTTTTCGATGATAATGTCTCGATTAGTTATCAACTTAACGGGCTTAATCTGCCCGATGTGGGCTTTAATCAAGCCGATGCTTTCACCGATCTGGATCGGGTAATGGTGAGTAAGTACGGCATCTATCCCTATGAGAATGAAGATGCGGTAAAGGCTTATCGCCTTGATTTTAAATATGACCTTGAGAATGATTACATCAGCTCAGTAGAGTTTGGTGTACGTTACTCTGATCGCAATTACTCCAATCGCCGCTCGGTATTTGAATATGGCAATGATGGCGCTTTCTCTAGCGCTGAGCCACCACTCAAGCTGACGTCTGATATGGCCTCGGTCGTCGATTGGCAGGGTGAGTTCAGTTATTTCCCCTCTTATCTCGCCATTGATCTCGACGCTGCGCTAGCGGCTTGGTTCCCTGAAGGTATCCCACAACCAGTACAAACTTGGGGAAATGCCGATGGTGTACTCGATGCTAAGGGCTATACCACGGACTATTCTTGGACCGTACAGCAAAGTGGTGAGGTGTTCGAAAAGGTGTTTGCGGCGTATGCCATGGTTAATTTTGATACCGAGATTGGCGGTATTCCCGTTACGGGCAATCTCGGTTTACGCCGTGTTGATACCGACCAATCCGCAACTGTATTAGAGAATGTCAGAGCTGATCCCCAGCTTGGCGCCCAGTATATCGTCGATGATTTAGGCATAGTGAATAACTACTATGCACCTAAAATCAAAGGGATAGATTATGTCGATTATCTACCTTCCCTTAACCTCAGTTTTAAGATCACTGAAGATTCTCAAATCCGTTTAGCGGCCGCTAAAGTGATGTCGCGTCCGCCCATTAACCGCTTGGCGGGGGATGCGAGCGCAACGGCAAATAACGATGGGATTATCAATGGATCTAGCACTAATAATCCCTATTTAAAGCCTTTCTATGCGGATCAATATGATATTTCCTACGAAAAATACTTTGATGAAGGCGCCTTTGTCGCGGCGCTATTCTACAAAAATATTGATTCCTTTATTGATACTGTGGCTATCACCAATTTCGATTTTAAGGGAAATGGCTTCAACGTGCCGGATTACATTGTTGCTCCTTCTGGGGTGCAAACCGCAACAAGTAATGGCACTTACACTACTGCAATGAACAATGCCGAGGGTGGATACATTCGCGGTTTAGAGCTGGCTTACACCCAAGTGTTTGCCTCCTTGCCCGATATGTTTTCCGGTTTAGGTTTTAACGCCAGTTATTCCTATACCGAGAGTGAGGTGCAGTCCATTACCAGCCTAGGCGGTGACAGTGTGACTCAATCTTTACCGGGTTTATCGAATAATGTGCTCAGTGCTACCTTGTTTTATGGCTATGAGGGCTTTGAAACCCGTATCAGCGCTCGTTACCGTGATGCTTTTGTCTCTGAACAGGTGGCGATTAACGATCAAGTGGTGAACTTCGATTCCGAAACCGTGATGGACTATCAAGCCTCCTACCAAGTAACGGACGGTTTAAACGTACTGTTCCAAGTGAATAACCTCACAGATGAACCGACTAAGAGTTACTTCGGCACCGAGCAGAAAACCGGCACCCTACAGTACTTTGGCCGCGAATTTTTCTTGGGGTTCACCTATGCCCTGTAATCCATTGCATCAGTTAGTGTGCTTAGACGCACAGAGCCTAAATCCATTACATGTTGCGCCATTTTGCTTCACGGCGTCTTATTCGCAAATTGGGAGAAACCACTCATGTTGAGTATCTCTAATCTTATTAAACTGTCGGCCTTAGCTCTGAGTATGACCTTACTCTCGGCCTGTGGCGGCAGTGATTCATCTGAACCGGGTAAAGTGCTATTAACTTGCGATGTGCCTATGGTGCCCGATGCCACGGGCACAAGCTGCGTTGCACCAACGCCTATCAGTTGTAAGGCGCCTAAATTCCCTGATCCTAAAAACGAGAGTTGTATAAACGGTTTAGATCCCTCGTTACCCGCGCCAAGCGTATTCCCGCAAGCCAATCAAGCAGTGCTTTACTACAATCGCATTAAAGATAAAAACAATACTGCGAGTAACGCTGAATATCCTAAGTACAAATTACATACTTGGAACGATGAAAAGTGTGATGCCTATGCTGCTCCTTTTGATACCAGCGACTGGAGCAACGGCCATCCCTTCGATGGTATTGACCCTAATTATGGCGCCTATTGGATCCTTAATCTGAAGGAAGGTTATGGTGCCTGCGGCAACTTTATTGTGCATGCCGGTACGGATGATGCGGGTAAAGCCTTAGGTAAAAACAACTTAACCATGTCCCTGGTACAGGACGATGCAACGTATGTTCGCGTGAATTTCACCATTCACGGTGAGTCGGATGTGTATGAGTATCCGATTCTAGAGACAGGTTTCTCTATTTCAGGTATGAGTGCCCACTGGTTAGATCGCAATACCTTTGTGTGGAATCAAGATCCACAGGGGGTAACAAGCGTGAAATTGCATTATTCAGCTAAGGCTGATATCGCCGCCGATGATAATAATGTGATCAGTGGCACTCAAGTGATCTTAACGCCAGCGACCTTAAGCGATGCACAAAAAGCGTTATCGCCAGTGCTGGCAGATTGGCCTGCTTATACTGCTAATTTTACTGCGGATGAAGCCAAAGCCATTGCAAAAGATCAATTAGTATTAGTCGCTTACGATGCCGATGACAAACCTGTTGGCGCAACCTATGTGCAAGCGGCTAAGGTGCTTGATGATCTTTACACACAGGGCGACCAAGATGCTGATGAGGCTACGCTCGGTGTGGTTTACGATGGAGCGAACATTATTGCTTCAGTGTGGGCACCGACGGCCCAAGACGTAAAACTGAAAGTCTATGATGCCAATAAAACACTTAAAAGCACAGAGAATATGACCTTAGATAGCCTCACTGGTATCTGGTCCTATCGCGGTGATGCTAGCCTTAATCGCCTCTATTATCGTTATGCGCTCAATGTGTACCATCCAACGACTAAAAAACTTGAGTCGTTAGAAAGCACTGACCCTTATTCTTTGAATGTGTCGAGTAACGGCCGTTTTAGCCAGTTTATTAATTTGGACGATGCAGACCTTAAACCTGACGGCTGGGATAACCAAACCGTTGCTGCGATTGCTCACCCAGAAGATGCGGTGATCTATGAGGGGCATATTCGAGACTTTAGTATTCGAGATCAGAGCACCAGTGCCGCCCACCGTGGTAAATATTTGGCCTTTACCGAGCAAGGCTCTGCGCCAGTTGAACATCTTAAAAAGCTGGTTGATAATGGCTTAACTCACTTCCATGTGTTGCCCGCCACCGATATGGCAACGGTTAATGAAAATGCCAGTGAACGCATCGAAATGACCGACACTTTGGCCAAGTTATGCAGCAAAATCAATGATGCGGCCGATGCTTGTAAAACCCAAAACAAGTCAGCAACTATAGAAAATATTCTGGCGAATAGCTTACCCGGCTCAAGTGATGCGCAGGCATTAGTGGATGCTATGCGTGGTTTAGATGGCTTTAACTGGGGTTACGATCCGCAGCATTTTTTTGCACCTGAAGGCAGTTATGCCACAGTGGCTGAGGGTACGGAGCGAGTGCTTGAACTGCGCGAAATGAACCAAGCCTTGCATAATATTGGTCTCAGAGTCGTATTGGATGTTGTGTATAACCACACGAGCGCTTCTGGCGTGAATGCTAACGCTGTGCTTGATAAGGTCGTTCCTGGTTATTACCACAGATATGACCCTGTATCTGGCGCGATGGAACAGTCAACCTGTTGTGAAAATACCGCCACTGAACATCGAATGATGGGCAAACTCGTCACTGATTCTTTAGTCTTGCTTGCCAAAGAATATGGCTATGACGGCTTCCGTTTTGATGTGATGGGGCACATGCCTAAGCAAGGTATTCTCGATGCGAGAACCGCTGTTCAGGCCGTCGATCCAGACACTTACTTCTACGGTGAAGGATGGAACTTTGGTGAAGTTGCCGATAATCGTTTATTCGAACAGGCAACCCAAGCCAATATGGCAGGCTCCGAAGTGGGCACCTTTAATGACAGAATACGCGAGGCGGTGCGTGGTGGCGCATTGTTTGCGACTGAGTCAAAGGATGACTACCTGCGGGATCAAGATACCTTACGCTTATCATTGGCGGGTAACTTACAAAACTATGTACTAAAAGACTTTAATGGCAATTCGGCTAAGGGCAGTAGCTTTAGCTGGAACTCACAACCGAGTGCTTACGCTCTCGATCCTGCCGACAGTATTAACTATGTTTCTAAGCACGATAACGAAACCCTGTGGGATATCCTGCAATATAAACATGCCATTGGTTTGAGTATTGAAAATCGTGTGCGAGTCCAAAACATGGCCGCCAGTATTCCACTCTTGAGCCAAGGGGTGCCGTTCCTGCAAATGGGCGGTGATTTACTGCGCTCAAAATCGATGGACAGAAACAGCTATGACTCGGGTGACTGGTTTAACTATGTCGACTTTACCTACAACACCAATAACTGGAATGTAGGTTTACCACTCGCGCAGGATAACAGCAGCAAATGGACGCAGATTGCGGGTATTTCTGCTAACCCAAATGCGGCGGCTTCCATGTCGGATATCGAATTGGCTTCGGGGGTATTTAACGAGTTTTTACGTATACGCCATCAGAGCCCATTATTCCGCTTGACCGATGAGCAGACCATTATTGAGCGTGTGGGATTCCATAACGTCGGTAAGCGTCAGCAACAGGGTGTCATCGTAATGAGTCTGGACGACGGCGTTGGTCTTAGCGATCTCGACCCGGCAGTCGATGCCATCGTCGTGATGATCAACGGCAGCGCAACGGAGCAGTCTCACACAGTGCCAACTGCAGCAGGCTTTAGCTTACACGAAGTACAAGCAAACTCTGTTGATGCCAAAATCCGCGGTGCAAGCTTTAGTGAGGGTGCGAATGAAGGCACATTTACGGTTCCGGCCTACAGCACGGCTGTATTTGTGAAAAAACAAAGCGGTGCGCAGGGCGTGGGTCTCTCGGCAAACGCTACAGTTGGTGCACCCGATGTTGTGCCCTATGGCAGTACCGATGTATTTGTCCGTGGCGGCATGAATAGCTGGGGTGAGGTTGATAAATTCGCCTACGTCGGCGCTGGTGAATACCGTATTGCCATCAAACTGAATGCCGGTGACTATGATTTCAAAATTGCCTCGGTAGATTGGAATACCGTTGATTTTGGTGCCATAAGTGCTGATGTCGCGCAAGTTGATGAAGGCGTGGCCGAAGCGCTAGCAGCGAAGGGCGGGAATCTGCATTTTTCCGCGGGGATAACGGCAACCTATGTGTTCTCCCTTGATGCATCGGATAAGGACCATCCCGTATTAAGCGTTTATAACGAAGAGCCATTTGTAGGAACGCCAGTGTATCTGCGTGGTGATATGAATGGTTGGGGGACTGATAACGAAGTCAAGTATATGGGCGGTGGGATATATCGCGTTGATCTCGCCATCACGGCAGGTACTAAAGGCTTTAAACTCGCGTCCAGTGATTGGTCTACCGTAGATTATGGTACCGGTGAGGCCGATGGTGTCGTCGTGCTCAATCAAGAGAAATTGCTGGCGGTCAAAGGCGGCAATATGAGCATCACCTTCGACAGCGATGATACCTACAGCTTTGTGTTTGATGCGTCAAATCGTAATGAACCTAAACTCAGCGTGTATAAAACGGCGATGTTTGGTGCGAACACGGTTTACATTCGTGGCGGCATGAATGGCTGGGGCACAGTGGACACGTTAGCCTATCAAGGCGCTTCGGTTTACAGTGTCGATATCGCGTTAATCGCAGGTGATAACGAGTTCAAAATTGCTTCATCAGATTGGTCTAGTGTCGATTTTGGTGCTGTGGTGGGGGATGAGGCTGTGACGCTTGATGGGTTAAAAGTCTTGGCTTCAAAGGGGGCAAATATGCATTTTAATGCGCCAGTGGATGCAACTTATCGCTTTACTGTGACAGGTCCAGATCCTAAATCGCCAACCTTAACTGTGACTCAAGTTAATTAGGCTAACGCAGCGAGCCGCGGTTAACTCACCATGGATTCGCTGTGAATTTAAAACCACCTTAAGTGCGAACTTAAGGTGGTTTTTTTATTCCCCTGAGCGGGAGAGGTACAGATATTTAACCGATACGGAGGCAAGGCTTAAAACTGTGAGCGAAACAAGATATGGATTTTCTGACTTGCTGGCTTTGTCACAATTGTTTGTTTTTATTTGCTTAGGTGTGTCTAGTGGTTACTGCTTGTTTAGCGTTAGGTTAATTTTTATGCTGCCAATGTGAGCTTTATCAATTTTGATGTACTGAGGTTTTGGCAGAATGCTCGTTATCTTTTTTACCGAGACCTAGCCTGATAACCCTATGCATAAAAACTCTAAGAATGGTGAAACACACCTGTCAGATAATGCGATTTTACTCTCCACGACGGATTTGAAGGGAAACATCAAATATGTGAATCAGACTTTTTCGCAGATTAGCGAGTTTAGTGCTGCTGAGTTGCAAGGGAATCCCCATAACATAGTGCGTCATCAAGATATGCCCGCAGCTGCGTTTAAGATCCTTTGGGAACGAATTAAGCAGGGTAAACCTTGGATGGGTATCGTTAAAAATCGCACTAAAAATGGCGGTTATTACTGGGTAAATGCCTATGTCGCACCTGTGTATGAAGACGGTAAAATTCACGAATATCAATCTGTTCGCCGTCAAGCGACCCCTGAGCAGATTAAAGCTGCCGAGCGTATTTACAGCGATATAAATCAGGGCAAGCAACCTAAAGCATTGCGCAAAGATAGGCTAGGTTTCAGTGGTAAGATACTGCTGGCCATGCTGATTTCGATTATGACTACGACGATGATTGCCAGTTATTCTCCCATTGTTGCTGCGATTGCGGGGGTGACGGTAGCGTGCCTAGCATGGTATTACCTGATGCAGCCGCTGCAAAAGCTCGTTTCTATGGCGACCAACATTATTGACGATCCTGTGGCGACGGGCGTGTATACCGGCCGCCAAGATGAGATTGGAAAATTGGATCTTGCTCTGCGCTTTTTGATCACCGAAATTGGTGGCGTTGTCGGCCGCATGGCGGATTCTGCCAGTGAAATCCAATCTCAAAGTGTCAATCTTAAACAAACCATTACCAACACTTGGGAGCACGCCGATAGCCAGAGTGAGCAAACTACGCAGGCTGCAACAGCGATGGAGCAGATGAGCGCCAGTTTTGCCGAAGTGACGGGCAATATTCACCGCACCGCCTCTGAAATGGTGTCGAGCCACGAGGCGGCTCAACGCGGTCATTCACGTTTAGAAACAGTCATAGAGGCGATTCATCAGTTGAGTGTGCAAGTGAGTCACTTTTCCGATGTGGTTCAAACGATTGAAGAAGATAGCCGTGCAATTCACCAAGTGCTTGAGGTGATACGTGCCATTGCCGATCAAACTAATCTGTTAGCTTTAAATGCGGCAATTGAAGCGGCGCGGGCAGGGGACAGTGGCCGCGGTTTTGCCGTGGTGGCCGATGAAGTCAGACAATTATCGAGTCGTACTAGCCAATCCACCTCGCAAATCGAATTAATTGTTAGCCGCTTTAGGGAAAGTACTCAAAGGGCGACTTCGACTATGATGGCGGGACAAGAGCAGGTTAAACGTTCGGTCGGCTTAGCGCAGGAAGCCAGTGTTGCTTTTGGCGAGTTGCTTTCATCTATATCAAGGATTAACTCCTTAAGTGATGATAATGCCGCTGCGATGACCCAGCAGACTTCTGTGGCCGCTGAAATTAGCCGTGCTATCCATGTGATCAGCGATTTGGCTCAACAGAGTTTAGAGCAGACGCTCGATGCGGCGGCGCGGGGCGATCAAGTGTCGCGTTTATCGACCAAGACGCATCATCTGTCCCAGCAGTTTTGGCAGCAGAGCGTGCAACGTAAATATTAAGCGTATTTACCTTATGTCGTATTGGATTTTGTGATTGATTTATTATTAATGCCTGTTTATAAATCAATCACTTAATCGCATTTTTCTGGCGGTTTTATTTTCAACTTCTTGATGGCGGTCACATTTAGGAGATGCTAATACCTGAGTTGATCGAAATATTTGCCAATTCCCCTTGTGTTTTATCCTGCATGCCCCAAGCTCTATTAGTGAAGCAAAAATAAAAGTAATGACATTAAAAGGGACAACCTATGAAAATAAATATTTCTGGTCACCACGTCGATGTTACTGATTCTATTAGAGAAGATGTTAACGAGAAATTTGCTAAGATCGCCACTCATTTTCCCTCTCTGATCGCACTGGATATCATTATTGCGAAAGAGCATGGCGAGTATCAGGTTGAAATTCGAACCAATTATGAAGGCAGCCGCATTTCCGCTTCGGGTACCGATGAGGTGATGTACCCAGCTATCAAGGCCGCATCGAAAAAATTAGATGCAGCACTTAAGCACCGTAAAGGTCAATTAAAAGCAGATTTACATGAAACCCCGAGCTGCACAACGCCAGCCATTGCCCATGAAATTATCCAAGAGATGGAGCTTCGTTAGGTTTTAATCATTACTCACCGCCTTAGGTGAGCACAAAAAGGGCCTTAACTGGCCCTTTTTGTTGGCTATGATTTTTTCCAGAATGCTAATGGGTTAAATCAACGCCAGTTGTAAGCCCTTGAGTACAGCTTGGGTGCGGTCTCGGCAATCGAGTTTAGTGAGTATGTTAGAGACATGATTTTTCACTGTGCCCTCGGCTAAAAATACCGCATTGGCGATTTCCTTGTTGGAGAATCCGCCCGCCATAAAACTGAGGATTTCCCGCTCCCGTTCCGACAATAATTCATTTCTAGTTACCCCAACGCTAGGTGCAGGTTTAGGCTCACTCATCTGTTTGAGTACCGAAGGCTCTATCAAGTAGCCGCCTTTGGCGACGGTTTCGATGGCGTGCAGTAACTTATCGAGTGACACGTCCTTGAGCAAAAAGCCGTTGGCTCCCGCCTGCAAACTATTGAGGAATAACTCACTGTCGTCGAAGGTGGTCAACATGATGACAGGTAAGCTATTGGCACTCTGGCGTATCTGTTTGAGCATGGCGATGCCATCAAGGTTTGGCATGCGGATATCACTGAGCAGCACATCGACAGGATTATTGGCGAGTTGGCTGAGTGCATCTTGGCCGTTTTCGGCCTGCCACACCACGCGAATGTTGTCGGAAATGGCGAGCAGGCTAGCGATACCTTGGCGAACCAATTGTTGATCTTCTACTAAGCCGACACTGATGATGTTGTTTTGCGTATCCATATAAATTCCAAAGAGTTTCCAATAAAAAGTTAAGCGAGTGCTGGGAGTGTGAGGGTGAGTTGGCAGCCGGGCGCCGAGTCATTCGCCCTTAGCTGCACCTTGCCATTAAAAGGTTGCAGTCTTTCCTGCATGCCGCCGAGCCCTGTACCGAACTGTCCTGTAGCGTTTAGCCCTGTACCGCTTTTAGCTGATGCGTTTCGCGCGGCTACCCGTGTTAGCCCCACGCCGTTGTCGCTCAGTTGCAATACCAGTGCGCTTTGGGAGTCTTCCATGCTCAGTTGCAGTTGATTCGCCTTGCCGTGGCGCACGGCGTTGCTGATGCCTTCTTGCAGGACTAACAGCAGGGCTTGAGTCAGTTCGGCTGATTGTAGTGGTTTCATCGCATTGCAGGTGAGAGTGACGCTGGGTAAGCGGGTCATCAACGCCTCTAGAGGGGGGACTAAATCCAATCCGACTTGCACTCTTTGCGCCCTTACGACGGCGCGAATACTTTCAAGTAGCTCTTTGGCTAAGGATTTACTTTGGTTAACTTGAGGTTTGAGGTCTTCGGGCGCTTTATGACTCAGTACTTCTAATTGCAGAGAGAGTGCTGTGAGCTGGTGGCCGAGAATGTCGTGCAAATCGCGGGAGATCCTTAATCTTTCTTGCTGTTCGCTGGCTTGGCTAAGTAGGGCGCGAGTGGCGATAAGCTGTTGGTTTAGCTGTTCTTGTATCAAGCGTGATTTACGCTCGGAGAGCCTTGCTTGGCTGCTGCTGTAGGCAAAAAATTGAAAGCCAAGATAGATCAAAATATTGAACACATTGCTTTGTTCATGCAAATGCCATTGTAGCAGCGCGTAATAAACAAGGTTGGCTAACAGTAACTGCGAAATGGCTTGGCGGCGATTAAAAAACTCAGGTAATAGTGACGCCCAAATAACGAAGAGGATCGGCAGCAATGCATGGTTTGCTGTGAGCAATAAGCTCAACACAATCAACGGCATTGCTAGTGTGGCAAGGCGGCGAAACAGAATATTGTTATGCGCAACTTTATCGGTAGCTATCAGTATAAATTGCACTAAATACAGCCCATAAAGTGTGGCATTGAGCATGCCTTGCCATGTATGCAATGCGGCTTGGTTTATCCCAACCCAAGCCACTAATGCCCAAGTGAGCACTCCTGCGGCAATTAACATGCTCTCTTCTTTTGCTAATCGATTTTCTAGCACGAATGACGATTCCTTAATCCAATTCTGCCGACCATTCTAAGGTATCAGCGTCAGATGTCACTATGCCAAAAGTCATCTTGTTAAATTCTTGTTTCATGACTTTTGGCACCTGTTTTTAGTCCTGTGATTTTTTAAGCTAACTCCATCGCAGTTACTTATCAGCGCAAATAACAGGAGTAAGACATGAAACACGTGAACTTAACGATGACAACAACTCAGATTCGCCGAGCCAATATGACCAAAAGGACGTTATCAGCGATTTGGGGCGCAGGCTTAGCTTGCTTGCTCTTGTCGGCAGGAAGTGTATCGGCAGGAACCATGTCCACAGGCAGCCAGACACATACCCTGACTGTGGATATCGATAATATTCAAGTACAAACCGGCGCCTTAATGGTTGAGCTTTATGCCAATGCCGAGGATTACGCCGCAGGCCACAATCCTAGCGCTTCTATGATAAAGCCCGTCACTAAGACAGAGCATAGGCTGGTATTTAGCGATCTAGCCGATGGTCAATATGCGGTCAAGGTTTTTCACGATGAAAACAACAATCACAAATTAGATACCAATATGTTAGGTGTGCCGAGTGAAGGCTATGGTTTTAGCAATAACGCCGGCAGTTTTGGACCTGCGAGCTTTAAAGACGCCAGCTTTAGTTTGCAGGCCGATGCGCAAATCACGATACATATTCGCTAAGGGAGGGCTGCACCATGGATAGACGTCAATTTCTAGCAGGCTCTGCCGCCCTAATGACGACTGCTGTTTGGGCGAGTTCAGTGGATAAATTACTGGCACTGGATAACGCACAAGCGGTCGCACGTGAGCCATGGACCATGGGTTTTAACGGGGCAGAAGGCGACTATCCGCCGCTCACTATGCAGGTTTCGGGCGAATGGCCAGCGCAATTGAGCGGTAATTTATATCGTAATGGGCCAGCGAAAATGTCTCGGGCAGGTAAGGCATATCAGCATTGGTTCGATGGCGATGGCATGGTGCAGCAGTTTAGTGTGGCTAATGGGCAAATTCAGCATCAGGCTAAGTTTATCCAAACAAAGAAGTTTAAAGTGGAGGAGGCCGCTGGCGCGTTTAAGTACACCACCGCAGGCACAGTGATCCCCAATGCTTTACCTATTCGCAATAACGATGACTTGAATGTGGCTAACACCAGTTTATTACCGCGCCACGGCGAGTTGCTCGCGTTATGGGAAGCGGGTTCACCCTATCGACTCGATGCGCAGACCTTAACTACGCTCGGTGTTAAAAGCTTTGGCGATAAGTTTAAGGGCTTACCCTTTTCCGCCCATCCACTCGATGACAGACAAGGTGGACTGTGGAATTTTGGCGTCTGGTATGTCGGCGGCGAGAAGCAATTACTTGTGTATCAAGTGGCAGCCGATGACAGCATTGCCAGAATGGAAGTGATTGAATTACCGCAGGCGAGTTATTTACATGCCTTCGCGCAGAGTGAGAATAAGCTGGTGTTTTATATTTCATCCTGCGTGTATGAAGAGGGCGAAACTTATATCGATGCTTTTAAATGGCGACCCGAATTGCCATCGCAATTACTGGTTATCGACAAAGCCGACTTTAAAGCGCGCCAGTTACACCAACTGCCCGCAGGATTTGTGTTTCACTTTGGCCAAGCCATTGAGAAGAATGGCGAACTGTCAGTCCAGCTTTGTCTCTATCCCAATTCGGCGATTTTAACTCAAGGGATGAAGGGGTTACTGACGGGCGCCCGTAAAGCAAAAACACCCCATTCCGAGTTAGTGACGATCACAGTACCGCTGACGGCACCACTTACAACAGCTAGCAAAACGCAGTTTGCGGGGACGTTATCTCCCTCTGCACGTATTAACCGCAGCGGCGTGATGATGGAGTTTCCCCAGTTTGCGCAGCACACTATGAGTAATAAAGAGCTTGCTGAGAAAACGGGCGGGGAATCAGAGTTTGTCCCGCTATTTGGCGTCGGAGCAAGATCAGACTCTGCTGCTAATTCTGGTGCTAATTCTAACTTTAAATATGAAGCCGAATCTGAATCAGGGCTAAGTAATACTCTGTATTGTATTCATAATGCAAAAGATAGCAGCCAGCACGGTGTGGATACACTTGGCGACGCGAGCTATAGCGCGTTTTATCTTGGCAAAGGCAAGATTGCCGAAGAGCCGCTCTATATCCCCGCCACTGAGCAGCATGAAGCCTATTTATTGATGACTTGGCTCGATTACCACAATGCACAGTCTGGCTTGTCTTTGTTTCGTGCCAGTGACATCAGTGCGGGCCCCATCGCTTCGGCTCAGATGAACAGGGTATTGCCGTTAGGGTTTCACGGTTGTTTCATTAACGCTTAATATATTGACCTATAAACAAAAAACGCAGCCAAGGGCTGCGTTTTTATTTCAGGCGAAAGCAGTGTTTAGTCTTCAATTTCCGCATTGTGATAGACGTTTTGTACGTCGTCACAATCTTCTAAAGCGGCGATAAACTTTTCAAACATGGCCACATCTTCACCTTCAACCTTAGTCATGTCCTGCGGTACGAAGGTAATGTTATCGAATTCGAAGTTAACTTCTGGCATCGCTTCGGTCAGTGCAGTTTTAACTTTAAAGTACTCAGTGTGCGGCGCGTAAACTGTGATTAAGCCATCTTCCAGCTCTACATCGCTCACATCAACGTCAGCCATCATCAGCAGTTCTAAAATCGCATCTTCGTCATCACCGGCAAACACGAACACGGCTTGATGATCAAACATGTGGCCAACAGTGCCTGGGCCGCCGAGTTTGGCATCGTTTTTCACGAAGGCTTGACGCACTTCGGTGAAGGTACGTTTTACGTTATCGGTTAAGCAGTCAACAATGACCATGCAGTTGCCAGGACCAAAACCTTCGTAACGGGCGGTATCGTAATCTTCACCACCGCCGCCTTTGGCTTTTTCAATTGCGCGTTCAATAACATGCGCAGGCACTTGGTCTTTCTTAGCGCGTTCAATCAAGCGACGCAGTGATAAGTTTCCATCGGGCTCAACGCCGCCTTGTTTAGCGACAACGTAAATCTCTTTACCGTAGCGTGAATAAATGCGGGTTTTTTGACCGGCTGTTTTCGCCATGGATTCTTTCTTGTTTTGATATGCTCTGCCCATCTTGATCTCGTTAGCTCAAAAAAATTGCGCCGATATTAGCAGTTTTCTTGGCATAAGTGCAGTCGTCCATGTGGGATTTATTACCTAGAAGGCGACGGGGCACGCATTTCAGGGCAAAGTTGGCTTTTTCATGCGAGGTTATCTTGAGAATGGACTAAGACTAAATCACGCGAAATTAATACTAATGTCTAATGCCATACACACGTGAGACTGTTGATGATAGTTGACTGCTACTTTGTTTATCTAGCGAGATAAATTATCTAGCTTATTCAGAGAAATAGACTAAAACTATAAATCTTGAGCGCTATCATAGTTAGCCCTTCTTAGTCAGCTGTAATTTATAGCTGCAGAACGAGGGCTAATGATTCGACTCTTAGCATTTCCCTTTCATTTTTACCTTGCGCAGTTACGGGAAGTATATGGAAATACAGCACAAAGTTTTAATTTTTATCAGTTTCACGCTGGTCACTCTGGGGAGTTTATTGCTTGCTGGGCTGCATCTTCCGAGCATTGTGCAGGCGCTGATCTTGGGCGCAATCACCTCTGGCTTAGTGGTGTGGGTGTGTTTGCGCGCAACTAAGGCCAAGCTCGACACCGATGAGGCAAATACTAAGGCATTAAAAGATCAAAGCCTTCCCGCCCATGATATCAGTGTGCAAACCAGTAAAATTGCTATCGGTTCGGCAGAAGTGTCGCATTTTATTGATTTACTGAATAAATCCATTGAATCAAATGGCGAGCATGCCAGCGCTATTGCCGTTGCCGCGGGGCAATTGAGTCATACCACGGCCCAACTTGGCGATAATGCCGCCGATATTTTAGGTCAGGCACAAGAGGCCGAGCGCGTTAGCGTGCAGGGGCGTAGCCAAGCTCAAAAAGGTGTGGCGGCTATTCGCTCACTGAGTACGGATATTGATACCGCCGCCGAGCAAGTACAGGCGCTTAAGTCGCGAGCCGAAGAAATCCAAAAAATCACCGAAGTGATTAACTCTGTTGCCGAACAAACGAATCTTTTGGCGTTAAATGCGGCCATTGAAGCGGCTCGTGCGGGAGAGCAGGGCCGAGGTTTTGCGGTTGTCGCAGACGAAGTTCGCAGCCTTGCGGGTAAAACCGCGGGTGCAACCCAAGATATCGGTAAGATGTTATTAGAAATCCGCAGCGAAACCGATAAAACCTCTGGACTGATGGAAAGGGTCGTAACGCAAACCGCCGATGTGGTCACCGCCATGGGTGAGTTAGATGCGCACTTCACTGAGATTTCGGCCTCAGTGACCCAATCGGCCCATGCCTTAGGTGATATGGAAGATTCACTCAAACAATATAACAATACCACTAACGACATTAGCCGCTCGGTGACTCAAATCCGTGATTCGTTAAATTCGACGGGTAAACAGAGTCATAGCGTATCCGAGCAGGCCTTTACCTTATCTTTGACCACTGAGGGGATTTTTAAAGCGCTGTCTAACTGGGATACACAAACCTTCGATCAGCAAGTTTTGCAATTGGCGAATGCCGCCGCTAAAGCGTGCGGTGACAAGTTAGCACAAGGTTTAGCCAGCGGCAGTTTTAGTGAGGCGGATTTGTTTAATCCTAAATACCAACCTATTGCCAATACTCAGCCACAAAAATACAGCACAGCTTTCGATCGTTATACCGATCAGCATTTTCCAACGATTCAAGAACCCATTCTGGCAAAACACAGCGAAATAATCTATGCGGGAGCCGTTGATAAAAAAGGTTATTTCCCGACTCATAACAAACGCTTTAGCCAAGCACTGACGGGTAAGGTCGAAGTTGATATGGTGCATAATCGAACCAAACGTTTGTTTAATGATCCGACAGGCATCCGCTGCGGCGCTCATACCGAGCCTGTATTACTGCAAACCTACAAGCGGGATACGGGCGAAGTGATGCACGACTTGTCAGTGCCCATTTTTGTGAATGGTAAACATTGGGGCGGATTTAGGGTGGGATTTAAGGCTAAGTAAATAATAGATAATCAAATTTAGGTTATTTACTCTAAAAAATGCATAAAAACGCACCTTGTCATGTGTTGTACTTGTGATCCGTGGTGGGTAATTGATTAACATAATAGAAATAGATTGGCATCTTTTTGCTGAAGTGCTTAAATAGCTCAAGGTGCACAGTTTGATACAGTTCTGTACGCCATAATAAAAATATAAAATTTGAATAAGACCTTAATTAGTTGATTTAAAAATGGTTAAAATATCTTTGGGGATATTTTAAGATGTAGAGGACAGGGAGCTCTCTTGCGACGTAAATATAACGCAGCAGACGCTGCTTAATGTGAGTTAAATGTGATGCAAGCAAATCAAGCGACTGTTACTGTTTTATATTATGACGCGCCCGTAGGGTTAATTATGCACAATTCTGTGCTAGCTAATTTGCCTGTGAGTGAAGCTGGGCGTGTGATGATACCAGCAAGTTTTCGTAAGGGAAAATCGATCATTGCCGTACTTGAAGGTGAATGTAAGATACTGAACTCATTGGGCGAGCGGGTATTTGCTCAGGCTAATATAGGTTGAAATTAGCTTATAATTTCAAAATGTTATAATTAAAAAATTAACATTCAATAGATTAATATTTCAAAAAATACTCACCTTTGGGACGCATAATCGCCTTGTTGAATTATCGTCTCGACTTTCTCTGCAATACTTCTTTTAATCTTATTTAATAATGTACAGAACGTATTTACTGCGCTTTATCGGCTTGAATTCAAGGAGAAAGTGACGCTTATATCGACTTGAATAACATCACCTTCCATAACGTCAAACTTAATTTCCGATCTTCAATAACTCAACACTCAACAACATCTGAGCGATTACCAGCCGTACAGCTGCATTCATTAGTCACTATCGATTTAGTCGCCCAGGTATTCGTCATTGTACAGATTAAAACGCTTTTAATGGCAGACCTCAGTCAGCAATCGATCGGCAAGATGTTGAAGGGTTTCGGCATTTGGATGGGTGTGAGCGAAGGTTCTTAAACCATAAATTCCCATCATAAAATATTGGGCTCTTTGCTCGTCGCTGCGATGACCTTCTAGCAGTCCTTGCTCGGCTGCGCTGGTAAACTGCTGCGTTAGCGCTTGTTGCCAAGATTGCAGATACTGATTGATGATATCTCTAATCTCAACATCTTGCTCAGCCACTTCATTTAATGCCTTCGTCAATAAACAAGCTTGGGCGCTATCACAACTTAGGCATTCGGCAACAATATGATCTAAATAAGTTTTTAAGTTCGTTAGTACATTTTCGCTATTAACGAACAGGCTGTTGAACTGCGCATTTCTGTCGAGTTGATATTGCTCAATGGCTGCGATTAGTAATCCGCGTTTATTGGTAAAAGCGCAGTAAATCGACCCCGGATGTAATCCCGTGGCTTGAGTTAGATCTTGCATGCTCGTTTTGGTGTAACCCTTGTGCATGAAGGCGGCCATAGCGCCGCGAAGTACCTGTTCTCGGTCGAACTCTGCATTACGCATCGAATTTAATTCACTTGTATAGAAACGCTTAGGCCGAATTCTACCTAATTTTGAACGAACATTCAAAAATTAACTTGAATGATCGTTCAAATAATAATATCTTGAATGCATATTCAAGAATGGGACTGAGAAAATGACCACACAAACCACGCCAAATTCCTTGGCAAATCTGTTCGAAACCTACTCGCTTAATGACACTATTACCTTAAACAATCGTTTCTTAATGGCGCCTTTGACCCGTTGTATGGCCGATGCCGACTTAGTGCCGACCGATGACATGGTTGCCTATTATGCACGCCGTGCCGAAGCGGGTTTGATCATCACAGAGGCGACCATTATTCGTCCCGATGCCCAAGGTTACCCAAATACCCCTGGTATTTTTACTCAAGCGCAAATTGCTGGCTGGCGCAAAGTGACTGATGCGGTACATGCCAAAGGCGGTAAGATTTTTGTGCAGTTATGGCATACGGGCCGTGTTGCACATCCACACTTTTTCGGTGGTGGCGATGTGCTTGCTGCATCAGCACAGAAGATTGAAGGCAGCGTGCCAAGAATGCGTGAGCTAACTTATGTCACGCCAAAACCAGCCACATTCGAGGATATTCAAGGCCTAGTGCGTGATTACGCCAAAGCGGCGGAAAATGCCATTGAAGCTGGTTTTGATGGCGTTGAAATCCACGGTGCAAATGGTTATTTAATTGATACTTTCTTACACCATGACAGCAATCGCCGCACCGATGAATACGGTGGCACTCCTGCCAATATGTCCCGTTTTGCGCTTGAAGTTGTCGACGCAGTAGTGGCTCGTATCGGCAAAGACAGAACCGGTCTGCGGATTTCACCTGGGGCTTATTTCAATATGGCGGCTGATAGCCGTGACCGGGAAGTGTTCGATTACTTCTTGCCGGCACTAGAGTCACGCGATATCGCCTTTGTGCATATTGGGATTTTCGATGACAGCATGGAATTTGATTATCTTGGCGGCAGAGCTTCAAGCTATGTGCGCGCACACTATGGCAAAACCTTAGTGGGAGTTGGAAGCTACAGCGCAGAAACTGCCAGTGAAGCGATTGCAGCGAATAAGTTCGACTTGATTGCTATCGGTCGTCCATTCATTGCTAACCCTGACTATGTTGCTCGCGTGCGTGATGGCGTTGAACTTGTACCTTACAGTGACGAAATGCTAGCAAGCTTAGTGTAATTTTACTTAATAGCCGAATAAAGAAAGGGTTAGCATTGGCTAACCCTTTTTGTTTGTCTTTCTCGCGTTTTTATTTAATCCGCTTTAACTAAAGATCTAAGTGCGGTGAGCTTTTGCTGGGCGATGCCGAAAATGCTCTCGGGAGAATATTGCCCTTGGCTAGGTGCAGCCGTTTGCGACAAGCTACCCGCGGTTTTACCAAGCAGCAACTCCATGGCTTGAGTCACATGGGTAATGGCCCAAATGTGGAACTCACCTTGCGCCACTGCATCGACAATGTCTTTACGTAGCATAAGGTTAACCATGTTCGAAGCAGGAATAATCACCCCTTGATCTGACGTACGGCCTTTAATTTTGCAGACATCAAAGAAGCCTTCAATCTTCTCATTCACACCGCCAATGGGCTGAGCCTCACCAAACTGGTTCATCGAACCTGTGATGGCAATATCTTGCCTTAGTGCTTGCTCGCTAATGGCCGAGATAATGGCGCAACATTCGGCCATTGAGGCGCTATCGCCGTCCACGCCGCTGTAAGATTGCTCGAAGGTGAGGTAAGTGGTGAGCGGGATTTGCGCTGTTTTACCTAACACTGAGGCTAAATAAGCGGTTAAGATCAACACGCCCTTAGAGTGAATTCGCCCCCCTAGTTTGACTCTGTGTTCGATATCCATCACTTCACCTTTACCAAAGGCAGTGGTTGCTGTGATGCGATTGGGCATACCAAACTGATGATCAGAGGTCGAGATGACGGATAAGGCATTGATTTGCCCAACCACTTTGCCCTGAGTGCTAATCAAGGTGGTGCCGTTGGTAAAGCTCTGCATTATGTTGTCATGCAGACGCGAGACCCTTTGTTCTTGATTTCGCAGTGCTTGCTCAACGTGCGGCACTAAAATTTGCTGACTGCCTGCCGATTTAGCGCAGTAGTTTGATTCCCGCAGCAGGTTGGCAATATTGGCCGAGTGTAGCGACAGTTTTTGCTGATCTTCGGCTTCCCGCGAGCTGTATTCGATGATGCGCGCTATGGCGGCGCGATCGCAGTGCAGCATGTTGTTGTCGTGGACTATGCTCGAAATAAAGCGGGCATAGTGCGCCTCAGAGGCGGCGGTTCTGTCCATCACATCTTCAAAATCGGCGGTAACGCGGAATAACTCACTAAAATCAGGATCATAGTGCTGTAACAGCTGATAGGTTTCATGATCGCCAAACAGAATAATTTTCACATCTAAGGGGATAGGCTCAGGCGCCAAGGAAATCGTGCCCGATAGAGACACTTCCCGTTCGAGTGAGCTTAAATCCAGTTTGCGTGAACGCAGGGCGCGCTTTAGTCCGTCCCACACGTAAGGGCGCTCTAATACTTTAACGGCATCCATCAATAACACGCCGCCATTCGCCTTGTGCAGGCTGCCGGGACGGATAAGCGAGAAGTCGGTGAACACTGTGCCTCTAAATGTGGCGTTCTCCACATAGCCAAATAGGCTGTGATAACTCGGGCTTTCTTCGACGACTATGGGGAATTTTTGAGTGCCTTGGCCGACCAAAACGTTAACTTGGTAGCGACGGGGCATTTTCTTTTCTAGGGAAGCGTAGGCTAGGCCCAATTGTTCTTCGCTTTCTTCTAAGAAAATATCTAGATTATCTAAGATATCCGCCTGCATACCGGTTAAGAAAGTGCGCGCTTCTGGCTGATGCTTGAACTTATCTTTAAGTGGCTTAATAAAATGGATTAACACTTCTTTGGCGACTTGCTCGTCATGCTCTTGCTGCTTGTCGCTAAATTCTTCTTCCCATTCTGTGATTTGGCGAATAATCCCGCGCAGTTTCACTTCTAGGCCATTGATATTGCTTTCAAATTGGCTGCGTTCAGCATCGGTCAAGGCTTCGAATGAGGCTTCGTCGTGGGGCTCTTCACCATTGAGGGCTAACATTTGATAGTCGCCCTGCATAGTTAAACTGAGGCTGATGCCTTTTTGTTTTGCTTCTTCGGTTAATTCTGTGAGTGCGACTTCTTGTTTCTGCGATAGCTGGCTTTTGAGCTTTTCTGTGCGGGCATAATACATTTCATTATCAAAGGCTAAAGGTAAAGCTTTGACAAGTTTTAGCATTAACTTTTCGACGGCTTTTTTGAATTCAAGCCCAGTCCCCGCGCTCAGTTTGAGCACTTTAGGGCAACGGGTATCATCGAAATTAACCACGTAACACCAGTCGTACAGCGTATGATCGCTTGGCTCGTGACGACTTAAATAACGCAGCATCATAGTGCGTTTGCCAAGGCCGTTCTGGCCGATGGCATAAATGTTATAACCCTTTTCTTTAATCCCCATCGCAAACTCTACCGCTTGCTGGGCACGTTCTTGGCCGACAATATCATCAAGTGGAGTGAGCTCGGCTGTGGACTGGCAATCTGTGCTTAATTGGTCGAGTTCGCAAATGCGATACAGTTGTTTACTGTCGAGTAGGGTGGCTTGGCTTGATACGACGTCAGTGGGCATAAATATCCTTGGTTTTTCAGCCTTATTATTTCCATTGTAGACAATAAGATAGCATTTTTGTCAATCAAAACTCTGTTATTGCTGATTTATGCCTTTAGGGATAGTTATCTGCTGCTCACAAAGTGCTTTAGCACTGCGGTAAGGCTTAATCGGTTAAGTCTAACTAATTGTTACGCAATAAACTTATCCCAATACTGACTCGAAAATTTTGTGCTAAAGTAGCAAAGGCAATGTCACGGCACTTAACTGTGTTAAGACACGTTAAGTAGGCTAGAAAGAGTCGGCTAAAAACATCTCTCTAACCTTGATGGTTTGACCTCTCCAGCCTTAAAAGGTGGTTATGATGAGGACGGTTTGCGATTTAAGATTAACGCCAACGGATATGTAGTGGATTGATGTTAAACGTAAAATTTTATGAAGTTTTACCCCTTGGTTAATGCTTTCCCTCTGGGGCTAATGTGAGCATGCGTTTGGGGTCTTACGGTATTCTCGCCGTGGGTCGATTGAGTCGTAACTAAGTATTAGTTGGCAAGATGATGATAGATTTACCTATTTCGCAGCAAGAGCTGGATAACTGGTTGAGGGACGTAAACTTAGTCGCCGAGATATCAAACAGTAAAGCAATATTAATAGCATGGAATGCTGCGGGTGAACTTAGCAGCATGTTAAGTTCAGATTCTGCGGCTGAAAGCGAAATACAGGCAATACTCTGTCAATTAAGCGGTAATCATTCGGCGAAAACCCTGCCTATCGCAACATTATCAGCTACTACGTCATCAACCGCTACACAGTCCAAAGCTGCTCCATCAACAGCCACTCCATCAAAAACGACGACATCAGAACTCACTTCCAGTCCTTCAGATGCTGTTGAAACTTCCGTTGATGCCCAATTAGCCCAAGAGAAGTTGGTCAGCCCAACCGAGCCGATTTCGGTATTGCCGCGATTAGGCCACCATCAAATCACCTCGTTATTATCTGTGTCAGAGTTAACTGAGCTGGTCAGTCAGTCCCAATTGATCATAGATACTCGGCAGCACTCAGATTGGCGCACTTGTAGCGCAATCGGCAGCGTGATTTGTTTATCCCTCGCTTGGCCATCTGGGGCAAATTTTGGCTTTTTATGTTTTTATCACAACGAGGCGCACGGCGTAGATTCGAAAACGCTGCAGCTTGCAAAGCTTATCAGCGATAGCATTCAACGTCAGTTAGGCGAGATATTGAGCCAACACAGTGCGGCTGAAGCATTAAGCCGAGGTACGCCAAGGTGTGTCGATACGGTCGATTTACAAACATTTATTGATAGTTTTGAAGAACATATTTGGATGAAAAATGCCGCTGGCATTTATACACTCTGTAATCGCAGCGTCGAGAAAGCATGGGAAATGCCCCGCAGTGAGATTGTCGGTAAATCCGATGTCGAACTCTTTGGTGAAGATATTGCGGATATTTTCCTAGAGGGGGATAGGCTCGCTATCGAGTCTGGTATGCCAATTATTGTCGCTGAGTGTTTAGACGGCAATGAAGCTAAAAATCATCTTTGGTTAGAAACGCTCAAACTCCCAACCTTAAATACCCAAGGTGAGTTTGTGGGCGTTATCGGTATGACTCGCAATATTTCCAAGCATAAAGCGGTTGAAGAACAACTGACACTGGCGACCAATGTATTTAAAAACTCGGTCGAAGGCGTGGTTGTGACCGACAGACACGGCAATATCACCGACGTAAATGGCGCATTTTTTGAGATCACAGGTTATGTGAGGGAAGAGCTGCTCGGTCAGAATCCACGGATTTTTAGCTCGGGTCGCCATGATAAAGCATTCTTCGACAAACTGTGGAATGCCCTGTTGGCTAACGGTAAGTGGAATGGTGAAATCTGGAATCGGCGTAAAAACGGTACTATTTTCCCGCAAAATATCACCATAAGTACGATTTATGATGAAGTCGGTGATGTGCGTTATTTTGTCGCTGTGTTTGCCGATATTTCTGCCCAAAAAGAGAATGAAGCGCAACTCACGCACTTAGCGTATTTCGACCCGCTAACGCATTTGCCTAATCGCATGAAGTTTATGATGCAGCTCAAACAAGAAGTACGGCAAGCTAAGCGGCTGAATTTGCAGTTAGCGACTGTGATGATAGATGTCGATTTGTTTAAGCATATCAACGACAGTTTTGGCCATAGCATAGGTGATGAAATGCTGGTTGAGCTTGCCAAGCGTTTACGCAGCCAAGTCGGCGATCAGGATGTGTTATCGCGGATTGGTGGCGATGAGTTTGTGGCGTTAATTTCGGGGATCGATAATAACGAAGATGCCACGGTTGCCATTAATCAATTGCGCCAAGTGTTTGAACAACCTTTTATTGTGAGCACGGGCGATCACTTACGTTTGACCGCGAGCATGGGCGTTTCTTTGTATCCAAGTGATGGAACCGATGCGGACACTTTACTGCGTAACGCCGATGCGGCCATGTATCGCGCTAAAAATGATGGCCGCAATAATTATGCTTTTTATACTGAGTCCTTAACGCAACAGTCTTTTGAACATCTTAAGCTGCAAAGTGCCCTCTATGGCGCGATTGAGCAAAATGCCTTGTACTTGATGTACCAGCCAAAACTCGACTTAGTGTCTCGAAAAACCGTGGGATTTGAAGCGCTGCTGCGTTGGCACGATCCTCAACTGGGTTTGATTTCTCCCGCGGTATTTATACCCGTGGCAGAAAAAATTGGTCTTATCCATGAGATAGGTTTATGGGTGCTAGAAACCGCCTGTCGTCAGGGCATGCGTTGGCTTAGTGAAGGTAAACATTTTGGCCGCATTGCGGTGAACGTGGCCGGACAACAGTTACAGCGCAGCTCCTTTGTGGATGATGTAAAACGTGTCTTAGCTGAAACGGGCTTTCCCGCCAAACACTTAGAGCTTGAAGTGACCGAAAGTGTGATGATGCAAAATCCCGATCTTGCAATCCGTGACTTAAAGCTCCTTGGCGATTTGGGCATCGAATTATCGGTCGATGACTTTGGCACTGGTTATTCATCGCTGAATTATTTGAAAAAACTGCCCATCCATAAACTGAAGATTGACCAATCCTTCGTGCGGGATATTCCCTTCGATACTAACAATACCGCGATTGCTAAGGCTGTGATTGCGCTTGGACATGCGTTGAAGCTCGACATTATCGCCGAAGGAGTGGAAACCAAAGAACAAGCCGATTTTCTGCAACAAAATCAGTGCGATCAAGCCCAAGGTTATCTCTTTAGTCGTCCGCAACTACCAGAAGATCTCGACGCATTTCTATCGTGATGCTGGCGTATTGCGAGACTGACTATCGTGAAATTGATTTAGTTTCGCTCGATAGAACCACAGGGCTAGCGCTATGGCGCTAGTCGCTTGGAGTTGTGTCTGCTAAAATTCTGGCCATTATTTTCAGTGGTTAACCGCAATGTCCTTTAGTGCCTTATCCTTAAACTCCACCTTAGTGAATACCTTAGCGGAACTTGGCTATGAGTCGCCAACGCCCATCCAGCTAGAAGCGATCCCTGCCATCTTGGCTAAACGGGATGTGATGGCTGGCGCCCAAACGGGTACAGGCAAAACCGCGGCGTTCGCCTTGCCAATCTTGCATCATTTGTTGGCACTCAGCCCTTTGCAAGAGTTAACGGCGGTGAGACCTGTACGTGCATTAGTCTTAGTGCCGACACGTGAGCTGGCAGTCCAGGTACAACAGAGTTTTGTTAAGTACGCTAAAGGGACAGATATCCGTGTCGGTATCGCCTACGGCGGCGTGAGTATCGATGCGCAGGTTGCCGTGTTTAATGCAGGGATTGATGTGTTAATCGCAACACCGGGTCGCTTACTCGATCACCTCAGGCAAGGCGCATTAAGTCTTAAACAATTGAGTGTGCTTGTGTTTGATGAAGCCGACCGTATGCTCGACATGGGCTTTATGGATGAAATTCAAGCCGTACTCAAGCAAGTGCCGAGTGACAGACAAACACTGTTATTTTCTGCCACCTTAGATGCCGCCATCTTCAGCTTAAGTAAAACTTTACTGCGCGATCCCAAGTTGATTGAAGTTGCTAAGCGCAACACGACCGCTGCCGAAATTGAACAAGTGGTTTATGCCGTCGATGCCGACCGTAAAACCGAACTCGTCAGCCATCTGGTGCGCAGTAAAAACTGGCACCAAGTGCTGATTTTTAGCCGGACTAAGCAAGGCGTCGACAAACTGGTTCAGCAACTCAATAAAGCCGATATTATCACTCAGGCGTTTCACGGTGACTTGTCCCAAGGTGCGCGCGAGAAAGTCTTGCAGGAATTTAAACAAGGCAAAATTCAAGTGCTAGTGGCTACGGATGTTGCCGCCCGAGGCCTAGATATCGTCGAGCTAAAGTACGTGATTAATTTTGAGCTGCCTTTTATCGCCGAAGATTACATTCATCGTATTGGCCGCACAGGTCGAGCGGGCAGTGCAGGGCTTGCCATCACCCTTTTTAGCCAAGAGGACGCCCTGTTACTGGAAGAAGTCGAAGTCGTATTAGACAAGCGTTTACCACAACAATGGTTGCCCGGTTTTGAACCCGACTTTAATAAAATGGACGCCGAACCAAGACGTAACGGTAAAGCGGCCCAAAAACAACGTGCCAAAAAGCGCGCTCTGGGCGGTAAGAAGCGTTAATTTTTTATAGGAGTTTGTGTAGCGGTGTAAAGTTAATCATGTTTATCGTTTCACCGTCAGTTAGCGTTTTAATATGATTCGGCCTTTTTGAATTTTTTGGATGTTGTATGAAGCGATTGATGCTGTTTTTGGTTTTTATCTTGTCTATTCCTTCCGTGATCATCGCTGCATTTGTCTTTGAGGATATAGGAGGACATATTTTATTCTCTTGGTTCTCATTTACCCTTGGTCTCATCGGGATTGGTGGAATATTGAGATTTAGAGGGGATCAATTTTTAACATACGATATCGTTGAAGGGACTATTATTTCACTGGATGAAAATACCAGATACTGCCCAGAACATGAGCACTTAAGGTACCAACAAATTTTCATTAATCCGGTTGTAGAATATTTTTGGCAAGGAAAGCGTTATACAAGAGGAACTCTGATTAATTATGACGAACAAGCTTACACTCGGTTTGGACCTCAAATCGGTGACAAGATCAGTTTATGTGTTCCAATCAATTGCCCTGAAGAAGCGATTGAAAACAAATTCCTATCTAGATATATACATTTAATCATTGGTCTAATTTCTATTTCGATTTCAATCGCACTTGCTGTATTACTCTTCTCGTACTGATTTTTGCCGTTTTTTATAGGGTTTAGTTGTTATCTTGTATAGGCGGAGCCAATCGTTAGCAGCAATGCGTATGTCTTAGGTGGTCAAGTCCAAGCTGGTGATCTGAGTTATATATCTCATTCTCAAACTACCCAAGCTAGAAAATCTCGCTAGCAAAGCTTAATTGTGAAAATAAAATCTCAAACCGCGTTCCATGAGCAGAGCAAACAAAAAGGGCTTAACCTTGCGGTTAAGCCCTTCTGGTAAAATTGGTGGAGGCGGCGGGACTTGAACCCGCGTCCAGAACACCTACATCCAAGGCACTACATGCTTAGTCTCTCTTTTAATTAACCCGAATAAACTCCGAAAGACAGGATTTCATCGGGCGAGTCCGGTACTATTTCGCGGTTCACCCCCGGACGGAGTTCCCTCGCTATCAAATGTAGGATGACCATCTGTATACACTGCCCATTTGAGAGACCTGTGTCAGATGGCTAGCTAGCCTAAGCTGCTAGAGAGTAGTTAGAGTCGTTTGCAACTATAACGGTGCGGCTTTTTACGAGGCCAACCGCCCCTCGGCATGCTCCCAGGGTTTCGTGAATCCTGTCGAATCCAGAATCGCCCCCAAGAATTTGATTGTAACCCGTAGCATAATGATTACCTAGCATCATTTGCTTCAAGTTCAATCGTTTGTTCATTATCCGTGCGTTTTTTCTTTTTTCATCACACGGGCTTTTTCAACTTCCCATTCACGCGCTTTAGTATCTTCGCGCTTATCGTGATCTTTCTTACCTTTACCTAGGCCAATTTCCACTTTTACCCATGCACCTTTACGCCAGTACATTGAGATAGGAATGATAGAGTAGCCTTGGCGCTCGACTAAGCCTGCCAGCTTATCGAGCTCTTTACGGCTGAGTAGCAGTTTTTTCAAACGCAGGGGATCGCAGACAACGTGTGTCGAGGCCGTATTCAAGGGAATAATGGTGCAGCCATGCATAAAGGCTTCGCCATTTTTCAGGAATACGTAACAGTCAGACAAGTTGACCTTACCCATACGGATAGATTTAACTTCCCATCCCATGAGGGATAGGCCAGCTTCCATTTTTTCTTCGAAACGGTATTCGAAGGTTGCGCGCTTATTACGTGCGATAGTCGCAGGTGCGGCTTTGCTTGATTTTTTCTTTACCATAGTGGCGCCATTATACGCACGGTTAATCAATTTGGTATTGATATAAGGGTTTATTTAGCTAATTTCAAGCCTCTATCGCGTTGTTGCTGTTTTTTTGAACGCGATTAGGCTGTTGAGTATCAACCTAAGTGCACAAGGGGTGCGTTTTTTACGTATCGTGATAAAATCCGTGCAAATTTTGATTGCTTGCCTAAGTTGTTCATCTTGCGTGCGTTCTTTTTGTGCGTACGAGTTTGTTTAGGTCGCTGTGAAGTCGTTAATGAAGAGTGCTAAGTCCTATGCCGCAAATTTCTCGAAGTGTGTTAGTCCGTTTTAGTGCGATGCAAATGTATGACTTAGTGAATGATGTCGAGTCGTATAAAGAGTTTTTACCCGGTTGTGTGGGTGGCAAAGTCTTAGAATTTGACGGCAAAACTATGCTGGCATCTGTGGATGTGAGTAAAGCGGGGATCCGTAAGACCTTTACGACTCGCAACCAAGTGGTTCCTGGTAAGAGTATTGATTTAACATTGGAAAATGGACCCTTTAAGCATTTATTGGGGCAGTGGCGTTTTACTGAGCTGACTGAAGAAGCCTGCAAGGTAGAATTCGAGCTGAGTTTTGAGTTTTCAAGCTCGTTAGCCGATATGGCCTTTGGTAAAGTGTTTAATGATCTTATGGTATCAATGGTGACGGCATTTACGAGTCGCGCTAAGGTAATTTACAGTGACAAATGAGACAGATAAGTTTGTAGTTGATGTGGTTTACGCCTTACCTACACAGCAAAAAGTGATTTCGGTGAATGTGAATCCTGGCACGTCAGCGATAGAGGTGGTGCGTTTAAGTAACATAGTGAGCTTTTTCCCTGAAATCGATTTAGAGACGGTTAAGCTCGGTGTGTTTAGTAATGTGGTCAAACATGACCAAGTGATTTTACCAGGCCAAAGGGTTGAGATTTATCGTCCTTTGATTGCTGATCCTAAGGATGTGCGTCGCCGCCGTGCGGATAAAGCTAAAGATGAAGGCCGAGCGAATAAAGTGACGGGTGGACGAGCTTAATACGATTGGTATTAAGACTGATATCAGTTTGCCATCATTGCTCAATAAAAAAGCGCCCTTAGGCGCTTTTTGCATTTCATTTGACTGAGAAGAGCATAAGCAAAGTTTAGGATATTACTTAATTGGTTTTTGAACCTGCGCTTCTGCTTGGTTTTCTTTTATTAAGGGCTTGGCATCGGGACGCTGTACAGGAATTTGCGGCACTAGCTCAGTTTTATTCCCCGTAGGTAAACTACTTTGCTCAAGTGGCGTATCAAATTCTTTGCTTAGCTCATAATCGCCATTTACTGCGGTCAGTTTATCACCCGTAAAGTGCAAAATGAGTTCTTTATGCGTAATGCTGGCATCGCGTCCACTCTTGTAGTGATACACATAGTACCAAGTATCGTCGGCGAAACTATCGCGTAATACTGGACGGCCGAGAATGTATTCGGCTTGTTCTTTGGTCATGTCAATGCGCAACTTTTCGACTTGTTGCGGTTCCATGTAGTTACCCTGTGGAATGTCGGGCTTATAAATCAACCAATCGAACACACTACAAGCACTGAGCGAAACAGAGAGCGCCACAGCGCTCAGCAGGGTAAGACTTTGCTTTTTATTGATCATTGTATGCGCTACTTCTGAAAATCTGGCGGCCATAATACCCAAGCATTCCCCCTCATGACAAGGGCAATCGGGCTTTGCTGCCGTCATAGATCGAATTGTGTGACTTTTCGACCCGCGATGTTGGCTTTAGTTCTCAATCTTTAAGGATATTTATTCGCTAAAGTCATATGGGGCTATGAGTATGATTTTCGGCTTCTAGAGCCGTACAGGTTTACTGTTGGCTGGATTGGGAAAAGAGTAAATGTGAGCGATTTCTTCTTTAAAGCCAAGCAATTAGTTAGTAAGTCGATAGACAGTATGTGTGGCGATAAACATAGTAATCTCATTAAAATCAGATTAAAGTTACCGATATGTTTTTATTGTGTTCTTGTACTGTGGCTTTTTTGCCGTAAGTTTGCAGTGTTCGAAATAAAATAGTGGGATAGATGCATTGGGTTCTTTAGTTTGCGTAGGTACGGGTTTACAACTGGCCGGACAGATCAGTGTGATGAGTCGTAGTTATATTGAGCACGCTGATGTCGTGTTTTCACTCTTGCCCGATGGTTTTTCGCAGCGTTGGATCCAGAACATTAATCCCAATGTCATCAATTTACAGCCGTTTTATGCACAAAATGGTGAAGTTAAAAATCGCCGAGAAACCTACGAACAAATGGTTAATTCTATATTGGAGGCCGTAAGGGCTGGCAAAAAAACCGTTTGTGCGCTCTATGGTCATCCTGGAGTCTTTGCCTGTGTTTCCCATATGGCGATTACACGGGCGAGGGCAGAAGGGTTTTCAGCGAAGATGGAGCCGGGGATTTCGGCCGAGGCGTGTTTATGGGCTGATCTGGGTATTGACCCCGGCAGCTCTGGGCATCAAAGCTTTGAAGCTAGCCAGTTTATGTTTTTTAATCATGTGCCCGATCCGACAACCCATTTATTGTTATGGCAAATTGCGATTGCTGGTGAACATACCTTAACTCAGTTTCATACTACGAGTGACAGGCTGCAGATTTTGGTTGAACAACTGAATCAATGGTATCCGCGAGATCATCAAGTGGTGATCTACGAAGCTGCTAATCTGCCAGTTCAAGCCCCTAGAATTGAGTATTTGCCGTTGAGTAAGCTGCCCGAGGCAAACTTGTCTCCGATCAGTACTTTACTGATCCCGCCAGCAAAAAAACTCGAATACAACTATGCTATTTTAACTAAATTAGGCATTAGACCTGAAGATTTAGGCTAATTGTGAGTGCTGTACTTCTGAGCTGAATTCGGGAGTCATCATATAAATAAGGAAAGGTATGTCTGCATTATCGGATTTTTTTACCCAGTTAGGTCAAGATGCACAACTGATGGAAGCGTATCAACAGGACCCGGAGGCCGTAATGCGCGCCCATGGGTTAACTGATGAAGAAATTGCAGCCGTCATGTCGGGAGACATGGGAAAGCTGAAAAGCTTGAGTGGCGATGGTGATTATCAGTCCTACTTAGTTATTTCCCATGGTAACGGTGAGTAATTGAAACTCCTGCGCGCTTTTTTGTGGTTATGTTCGGGCATATTTTGTATGCCCTTAATGGCTGCAACTATCAATTTTGATGAGGCGTTAGCAGAGCTGGAGCAACTACAACATACCGATCTACCCAGTGCTATTACTAAGCTCCATGAACTTGAAGCTGATTTCGAGCATATGACGCGTTTTCAACAAGGGCGCTTATTAGTATTTAAAGGGACTTCATTTATTTATTCAGGTCAATATCAAGAAGCCCTAGATAATTTAATTCAATCAGAAAATTTAGTTCAAAATAGCGATTATTTATTTTCTGCCTATAGCTATGAGGCAACGGCTTACATAGCCTTACGGAATTTTAAAAATGCATTCATGGTAATGAGTAAGAGCCTAGCCTTAATCAATAGGATAGAAAGCATTGATATTAAGCGAGCCTCATATTTGCGTTTAGCCAGTTTATATAGTGCTATGAGTGTTACGGATGAGGTTGGTACTTATGCAAGTAAAGCTTTGTCTCTCGCTTCCACACATGACGTAAAAGATATTTGTACCGCAAAATTATATTTATCAGTTTATCAGTTAGAGCTTGAAGCATATGACAAAGCGTTTGATGCTTTTCAATCCACTCGTCTTTTTTGTGAGGCCAATGGATACCCATTGATTTCATTCATAGCATTGAAAGGGATGGGGGAGTCTAAGTTAAGATTACAGGAGTACTCTACTTCAGTCCCTTTGCTCTTGAGTGCTTTAAAGGGATACGAGTCTTTTAATTTCCAACTTGAGATTAATAGTACGCATGCTTTATTAGCTGAAACATATTTAGCGCTGAAAAGTTATGCTAAGACCACTGAACATGCACAATATGTTGCGAACTTGCCTGATGATACAAGTTATACCGCTCTTAAACATGCTGTATTTAAAGTACTTGCAGAGCAAAGTGCGGAAAATGCTCAATTTGAACAAGCCTATAAATATTCGAAAAAAGAGCAGTATTACAATCAGCTGATGTTTGATGAAGCGAAAATGAAAACGTTAGCGTATCAGGCGGCAAAGTTTAATGCTGATGAACAGTCACGTGAAATTAATTTATTGAATAAGGAGCGTGAACTGTATGTCGCTCAGCAAACGGTAAAAGAGCGCGAATACACCAATATGCTGATGTTTGTCACTATTCTAGTAGGCGGACTGTTCTTCCTCGGGATTTTGTTAGCTGTAGGCCAGATGCAGAAACGCAAGTTTATGCGTATGGCGAGAATGGATGCATTAACAGGCATCTTGAATCGCGGTGCAGGGCAAGAGTTAGGGGAAAACCTTTTTGTGCAAGCCACGGCCCGCGGTGGGGATTTCTGTGTCATTTTATTTGATTTGGATTTCTTCAAACGGATCAACGATTCTTTTGGCCATGGAACTGGCGATTGGGCGCTTAAAAAGGTGGTTGATTCCCTTAAATCTCATATCCGAAATGGTGATGTTTTTGCTCGTATCGGCGGTGAGGAGTTTGCGCTTTTATTACCCTATGCCGATGAAGAGAAAGGTATGGAAGTGGCAGAGCAATGTCGAGCCCGTATTGAGGCCATTGATACCCAACATTCAGGGCATAAGTTCGTCATTACGGCGAGTTTTGGTGTGAGTGGTTTAATGGCTGATGATCTGAGTTTGGATCCATTATTCCACCGAGCCGACATGGCGCTTTATGCCGCTAAGGCCAATGGCCGCAATGCCGTAGTACGCTATTCTGACATATTAAAATGTGACAAGCAGGCAACTGATTTACGGCGTCATATCGCATCGCCCTCGGTGTAATGTAAGCCGATGAGCTTGTAGTCTCATCTTGAGTTGGCAAAGTCCTTACTGGTTTTTATCGTTGCTTCATTTGTTTCTCGTTTTGGGTTTTGCCGCCACTAACAAAATGCGATAACAGTCTAAGGCGTCTCTGAACGCTCTTTTACTCAGCTTTGTTGCTCCAGTTGATTTCCCCCACGCTTAAGTGTTTTTCGTATCAAAAATTTCTCATTTTTAATGAATTGCCTTGACCTTGTTAATAAATAAATGGGATATCATAGTTGCTAATTCGCCTAGCTGCGGCTGGGCTATTATATGGAACACTGCGCATTCCTTTTTCCGTTGGAGCCTTCATGGAACAGTCGAGTTTACTCACGTCGGTGCTGCTATTTTTATTGGCGGCGGTTATTTTTGTTCCTTTGGGTAAACGTTTTGGCGCTGGCCCGATCCTTTCCTATCTAGCTGCTGGCATCATTTTAGGCCCTGGTGGCATGGCCTTAGTTTCTGATCCTGCTGCTGTGTTGCATTTTGCCGAGTTAGGTGTGGTGCTCATGTTGTTTGTGCTGGGTCTCGAATTGAATCCAAGTAAATTATGGGAACTTCGCAGTGCTATCTTTGGTTTAGGCAGTGGTCAGCTGTTGTTGTCATGGGCTGCGATTGGAGGTTTGGCTTGGGGCTTTGGCTTGTCTATTGAGGCGGCTTTAGTGGTTGGCGCCGCGCTATCTTTATCATCGACAGCCTTTGCCGTGCAGTTAATGAGTGAGCATAGGTTGCTCACAACCCCACTTGGACGTGATGCTTTTGGGGTCTTGTTAATGCAAGATCTTGCCGTTATCCCCATGTTGCTACTGACGGCATATTTGGCGCCTAATTCGGCGCAGATTGAGCATCATGCCGTGCCTTGGTATTGGACCTGTCTTGCCCTGATAGGGTTTGTGTTAGTGGGCAAATACTTACTGCCAAAACTCCTTAAGTTAGTCGCAAGTAGCGGGGTGCGTGAAGTACTCACCGCCTTTGCGTTACTGCTCGTGATGGGCAGCGCTGAGTTAATGGAGTGGCTTGGACTCTCTGCGGGTATGGGGGCATTTTTGGCGGGTATTATGCTCGCAAACTCAAGTTATCGACATCAACTCGAAACCGACATCGAACCCTTTAAAGGCTTATTGCTTGGGCTGTTTTTCATGGCGGTCGGTATGAGTATGGATTTGAAATTATTGATATCAGATCCGTTACTTATCTTAGGTATTTTAATGGCGATGTTGCTGATTAAAACGTTTGTGCTGATGGTGCTGGGCCGCATTCGGCACCACAAATGGCGACCGAGTATTGCATTGGGGTTGATCCTTGCCGAAGGCGGTGAATTTGCCTTTGTGCTGTTATCCCAGGCGCAGTTATCTGGCATTGTCGGCGATAAAATTGCGCAAGTGCTAGTGCTGGCGATTGGTTTGTCTATGGCGGTGACGCCGATATTGTTTACCCTGTTTCGCGCGACTAAGGCCAAGGTGGTGGACACTCGCCTGCCAGATACGATTAATGTCACTGAATCGGAAGTAGTGATTGCCGGCTTTGGCCGTGTAGGCCAGATCACCGGGCGTATTTTGGCTTCCTCTGGGATCCCTTTTGTCGCGTTGGATAAGGATGCGAGCCATGTGGATGTTATTCGCAAATATGGGGGTGAGGTCTATTTTGGTGATGCCAGACGCTTAGACATGTTGATGTCGGCGGGGATCGCGCGCTCGCGTTTGTTATTGCTGGCTGTTGACAGTGTTGAGGATTCCATCGAAATCGCCCAGCAAGTGAAGACCCATTTTCCCCATATCCACATAGTCGCGCGGGCAAGGGATCGTAACCATGCTTATCGTTTGATGAGCCTTGGGGTGACAGATGTCTTTCGTGAGACCTTTGGCTCGGCGCTCTCGGCCAGTGAGAAGATCCTCCAAGGTTTAGGTCTATCTCAGGTACAAGCCAACGAGCGGGTAAAAATCTTTGCTGAGCATGATAAGAAACTGGTGATTGCGAGCGCAGCTCATCAAAATGATTTAGCGACGTTAATCAATCTATCGAATAAGGGTAAGGCAGAGTTGGAATCCCTTATGCGCGGCGATAGGGAGAATGTGAGCTAATGTTGTCACTTTGATTTGGATATAAAAAGAGAGCATAAATGCTCTCTTTTTATTGGTTTAAAACATCAAATTTAACGCTGATGTTTAGGTGTTAAAAGCTATAGCTGTATTGCAGTTTGACGTTGCGTTCTTCACCCGGCATACCACCGAGGAACATGGCTTTACTGTAATAGTCTTTATTGAAAAGGTTATTGATGTTCAGCTGGATTTTCCAAGAATCCGCGTTGTAGCTTACTGCCGAGTCAACGACGGTATAGCTAGGCACGTAACCGTCTGGAATACCAAATGAGCTTGAGTGCGTACTGCGATCATCGACAAATTTTGCACCAAGGCTCAGCTCGATTGGGCTTGATAATCTAAACCAATCCGCGCCATAGGTAACCCAAGCACTGGCGGTGACATAAGGCACACCTTTTTGACGGCTATTGTAGGTTAAACTACTTGGATTTTGTTTATCCCTTGCATCTTGGTACATGCCGTTAAGGTTGATACGCCAGCTGTCGTTTAAGTGGGCATTGAGATCGAGTTCAACCCCTTGGGTATCTTCACTTCCGTCGTAAAAATACACGGGTACTTCTGGTCCTGATACGCCTATTTTATATTCTTCATTCGTATAGGGCACATTGGTGCGCGAGCTCTTAAAGAGCACCAATGATGCGAGCATTTGATCATCAAAGGCTTTAAAGCGCATACCCAGATCATTGCTTACCGATTCTGAATCTTCACGGTCAGTATTTTTGCCAGTCACAGTGCCTAATATACTGTAAGCAGTCCGCCCCTTAGAGTGGTTCAAAAAGAAAGATAAGTCGTCCGTCGGCATATAGGTTAAACCTAGATTATAGGTGATGCCGTTATCCGTAGTGTCCTCTTCCTGCGTCGCAGCAGCTTGACTTGCACTATAGCGTTCATCGACACCTAAGTGTTCATAACTTTGTTTTATCTCGTTAAATGCGACACCTACACGTGTGGTGAAGCCATGTCCTAAATATCCCACGTGTTGTACGCCTAAACCCCAAGCGCTGACCTTTTTGTCATAGTTCGCGGTCTTGAGTGGGTCATAGTCTTCAAACTTACCTGTGCCCCAATTAGGATTACGGATGTCGTAAATATAAGGCAGGGAACCTTGATAAGTGATGTCTCCATCCTTATTTTTATAGATTTGATCGGCATCGAAGATAGAATATTGCTGGAAACGAATATTACGGTCTTCATAGTTGGCATTGACCAATAATTCATTGTCTATATTGCCAATTTGGAAGTCATAACGTAGATCGGCAAAGTACTGCCACGAAGTCTCGTCGGCATCGACTTTACGGTATTCCTGACGTCTTGCAGCAAAAGGATAAAGTACGCCATTTTCAACTAAAGGCGATCTAGGCTCTTCGTTAATCACGTCGGTAAGAACGTTTTTAATCTTGATGTTACGCTTCCAATAGACATAGTTATAGGCACCAGTTTGGCGGGCGAAACCTGACGTGTAGTCGCGATACTGCAATTGTTGATTGAGGAACAAATTGTCAGTGAAATAGATATTATGGGTCAGTTTAAATCTTAACTCTTCACCCTCATTGTCCTTCGCCATGGGTGAAATCAGCCCTGCATCACCAAACGAATAGGGTGTTAAGCCGTCAGCGCCCGACAACGAGGCCGCTAACTGCTGACGCTGTGCATCGGTGAGTTGTAGACCATTACCGTTGGGATCATTAACCAGATCTTGCCATGTGACCTCGCCCGCGCTCTTACCGCCGACAGATTCTGCATTGTAAATCCGAATCGGGTGACCAATAGAATCAACGGCAATAGCATCTTTTATGTAAGCACCTGAAAGCATTAAATCTTGGCTATCACTTAATGCCCATTTTAAGGCGCCATAGATTTCGTCTCTGTCTGTACCTATATCGCGATACCCATCACTGCGGCCAGATTTGGCCACTAAACGGTAGGCGACATCATCACTCAGGCCGCCCGTGCTATCCAGAGCAAGGGAGTAGGTGTCCCATTGGCCCATTTCGGCGCTGAACTTATGCTTTGACTCAAACTGCGGTTTCTTTTCAATCAGATTGATAACGCCGCCAGCACTTCCCATGCCATAGAGTCCAGTCGCTGGGCCTTTTAATACTTCAACGGATTCAACGTTGGTTAAAGAGCGCGTGGGGTTGAAGGTATTACCTAGGCCTGCACCGCCATACATACCGTCATAGGTGTAATTTGCGCCTAAACCACGGATGACTATGTTGTCACCAATGCCATAGTTATTTCCCGCTTGAGTTACGCCACTGATGTTACGGATCAAGTCCTGCAGATTATCTGTACCTTGGGTTTCGATCAGCTCTTGGTCAACAATCACTACAGCTGCTGGGGTTTCCATAAGAGACATGTCGGATTTAGTCGCCAGCCCTGAATTCTTCACTACTGAGTTCTGTCTGCCATAAACCGTGATGCGCTCAACGTTGGCTTCAGCATTTGCTGATGTCGAGTTGACTTCGGCGTGTGCGGTTTGTGATAAAACAGAAAGGCAGGCGAGTGCAGTTAGCGACAAACGAAATGGTTTCATTAATGGTTCCCCCAAATAAATAGGTTGCGAATAGTAATGATTTGCATTTAAGTTGGCAACAAATGTTTCAGTTCTTATTGTCAAAATGTGCAGTGCTGCCAATAAATGCTGCAAAAAGCATCTTTGTGAGCAAACCAGTAATGGGTTCTAGCAAGAGAGAAGCGTCATAAAAGGGCGGTTTTACGCTCCATCCCGTTGTAATTTCAAATTTGTTTCATTTTTTTTATAAAAAAGTGATTTATTTTTTGAGTTAACCATCACATCCCACCTTGTTGATCGGGAAACGCAACCTAGTGCTTAGCTGGTATTACACTCGGCCGTAATTTCGTTTACGTAAACGTCAAAATAAAACGGTCGTTTTAATTTGTGGTGATGGTGGCAGTCATTATCATTATGATTTATATAGATTTAGCTTGCTTCCCTCTAGGTTAGTTCAAAACATTGGGTATTTTCTACTTAGGTCTAATAGGGTGAAAATGATGTATTTATATATTTACTATAAGTAATTTAATTACGTAAATAATTACTTGGCATGGAGGTTGGTAAAGTTGTCTGACAAGTTTCATTTAATTCAAATTTTCCAATGTAATTAAAATGTTTAATGTGATTTATATCATTATCTTAAATTGTTTTTTATTACTTGGTCAGACCAATTTTAGCATGGTTTTTACTTAGGTTAATGCCCGTTTTTGTCAATCTTGGACTGTTGCAAATACAAACGTTTGTCGGTAAGTTTTAGTTCGAAACAAACATTTGATGGTTTTTTGGTGAGTTTATAAGCAGCGGTGATTGGGGATGCTACTGCTTTATATGTCAGCGTTAAGCCTGTGATAGTGGAGCCTCTTGGGAGGGCATCAAGATGACGGAACACACTTTGAGTGAACAGCAATTGAATTCGACACTGGGTAAAGCTACAGCAAACGCCACGCTTAATATTGTGGGTCGTGACATTCCAGGCCAAGAAGTCATCTTTACCGAAGGGGCTGTCGCCTTGCTCGAATCCCTTTGTCGTGAGTTTGCCGACGAAGTACCTGCCTTACTCGCTAAACGTAAAGATAAACAAGCACGTATCGATAAAGGAACATTACCTGACTTTCTGCCTGAAACCCGCGCTATCCGTGATGGTGCATGGCAAATTCGCGGTATTCCCGATGACTTGCTTGACCGCCGCGTAGAAATCACAGGTCCCGTTGAACGTAAGATGGTGATTAACGCGCTCAACGCCAATGCCAAAGTGTTTATGGCCGACTTTGAAGATTCTTTAGCACCAAGCTGGGAAAAAGTCGTCGAAGGTCAAATCAACCTACGCGATGCCGTGCGTGGTGATATTGAGTACACAGCGCCGGACACGGGTAAGCACTATAAATTAGGGCCAAATCCTGCAGTGCTTATTTGCCGCGTTCGTGGTCTGCATCTTAAAGAAAAACACGTGCAGTTTAACGGCAAAGCGATTCCTGGCTCACTGTTTGATTTCGCACTGTATTTCTACCACAACTATCGCCAACTTTTGGCCAAGGGCAGTGGTCCATACTTTTATATTCCTAAGTTAGAAAGTCATGTTGAAGCGCGCTGGTGGGCAAAAGTATTTGCTTTTGTTGAGGAAAGGTTTTGTCTGCAAGCGGGCACGATTAAATGTACTTGCTTGATTGAGACTTTGCCTGCCGTGTTCGAAATGGACGAAATTCTCTACGAGCTGCGTTCCAATATCGTCGCACTGAACTGTGGTCGTTGGGATTACATCTTCAGCTATATCAAAACATTAAAACGTCATAGCGACCGAGTCTTACCGGATCGCCAAGCCGTCACTATGGATACGCCTTTCTTAAGCGCTTATTCAAGACTCTTGATTAAGACCTGCCACAAACGCGGTGCCTTAGCGATGGGCGGCATGGCAGCCTTTATTCCTGCTAAAGATCCTGCTCAGAACGAAGCGGTATTGCAGCGAGTTCGTCGAGATAAAGAGCTTGAGGCGCGTAACGGTCACGATGGCACTTGGGTAGCGCACCCTGGCCTTGCTGACACCGCTATGGGGATTTTCAACGAATACATAGGCCAAGATCACTGTAATCAATTACATATTACCCGTGATGTAGATGCGCCGATCCTTGCCAGCGAGTTACTTAAAACCTGCGACGGTGAGCGCACTGAACAAGGGATGCGTCTGAACATTCGTATCGCCCTGCAGTATTTAGAGGCGTGGATCAGCGGCAACGGTTGCGTACCTATTTACGGCTTAATGGAAGATGCGGCTACGGCTGAGATTTCTAGAGCCTCAATTTGGCAATGGATCCAACACGGTAAGTCGCTATCAAACGGCAAACTCGTGACCAAGCAACTTTTTAAAGACATGTTGGTTGAAGAGCTGTCAAACGTGAAAAAAGAAGTGGGTAGCGACAGATTCACCCATGGCAAATTCACCCAAGCGGCGGTGTTGCTCGAAGAGATTACCACCTCCGACGAGCTGGTCGATTTCTTAACCTTACCCGGTTACGAAATGCTGACAGCCTAGGATGAACCCATTTGCTTGAACCGTTTTATATCAATCAGATTTAGCTGTGGCGGGGCTACCGCCAACCAAACAATTTAGCAGAGTGAAACTGGGGGGCAGTTTCATGATAGCTACAACATCAAAGAGAAAGGAGCGACACTATGACTAAGGCAACGACTCAGACTTCACGTCAAGAGCAGATTGATGCAATCAAGAGAGATTGGGCAGAAAACCCACGTTGGAAAAACGTGCGTCGTCCTTACACCGCGGAAGAAGTGGTTGCACTTCGCGGTTCAATCGTGCCTGAGAATACTATCGCTAAGCGTGGTGCGGCTAAGTTATGGGAACTGGTTAACGGCGGCGCTAAAAAAGGCTATGTGAATTCGCTCGGTGCGTTAACGGGCGGTCAAGCGGTACAACAGGCGAAAGCGGGTATCGAAGCGATTTACCTTTCTGGTTGGCAAGTGGCTGCCGATGCTAACTTAGCCGGCACTATGTACCCAGATCAATCTTTATACCCAGCGAACTCAGTGCCAGCTGTGGTATCCCGTATCAATAACTCTTTCCGTCGTGCTGACCAAATTCAGTGGGGCAATGGCGTTAATCCAGAAGATGAAAAATTTGTTGATTACTTTCTGCCAATCATTGCTGATGCAGAAGCGGGTTTTGGCGGCGTATTAAATGCCTTCGAACTGATGAAGTCGATGATCGACGCGGGCGCTGCCGGTGTTCACTTTGAAGATCAGTTAGCTTCAGTGAAGAAATGTGGTCACATGGGCGGCAAAGTATTAGTGCCAACCCAAGAAGCGGTACAAAAGCTGGTTGCTGCACGTTTAGCGGCGGACGTGAGCGGTGTCGATACACTGGTTATCGCCCGTACCGATGCTAACGCGGCCGATTTGTTAACTTCAGATTGCGACCCATACGACCGTGATTTCGTGACTGGCGAGCGCACCAATGAAGGTTTCTACCGTGTTAAAGCGGGTCTTGACCAAGCGATTTCTCGCGGTCTAGCTTACGCCCCGTATGCAGATTTGATTTGGTGTGAAACCGCTAAACCGGATCTTGAAGAAGCGCGTGTTTTTGCTGAAGCGATTCATGCTCAGTACCCAGATCAATTGTTGGCGTATAACTGTTCGCCTTCGTTCAACTGGAAGAAAAATCTGGACGACGCCACTATCGCACGCTTCCAACAAGCGTTGTCAGACATGGGCTACAAGTACCAGTTCATCACTTTAGCTGGCATTCACAACATGTGGTACAACATGTTCGACCTCGCTTACGACTATGCTCGTGGCGAAGGCATGAAGCATTATGTTGAAAAAGTTCAAGAAGTTGAGTTTGCTGCTGCGAAGAAAGGTTACACCTTCGTTGCGCATCAACAGGAAGTGGGCACAGGTTATTTCGACCAAGTGACTACGGTTATTCAAGGTGGCCATTCATCAGTGACCGCACTGACAGGTTCTACCGAAGAAGAGCAGTTTTAAGCAGTAAGCAGCGCTTAGGATGATCCATTGTGATTGTGGATCACTCCTTAGCACGCCTTATGCTGATGTATCTGGTGAGGCGTGGTTAAAAACTCGAAATAGAGGGCAAGGGCGGACTGTGATGAGTTACCGACCTTGCAGCCTAAATCTCGAGTCGAGAATGAAAGAGTGTTACCCGTAAGCCTGTGTTTAGCTGCTTTGCAGCTGTTATCCCCGTGCAGTTCGCCTACATGTGTTGTGCGGGTTTTTAAGTCAAATCTTGTGACTTAACTTCCTACCCAGTAAGTTTTTGCTTGCCTTAGCTTGGCGACTCTATGAGTCGCTATTTTTTTGCTTATTGGTTCACTATTGCGCTGATTAATATGGTGCAACTCTGATACGACTTGGTGCAATAATCGGATTATTTTACAGCAGCTTATTGCTATCTCATTGTTATTTAATGGCTATCAATTGTGGCCTGAAAAATGCTCTGAATACAGTGGGAAGTTATAGCGCATTAAAGCTGATTGTTGGCATTCACATTGAGGTCACCGCCATGAAATATTACAGTCGCCGTTTAGTTAAGCCTGAACATTTAAATCCAGCAAATACATTGTTTGGCGGTCAGTTGCTCAGCTGGATAGACGAGGAGGCCGCTATTTTTGCTGCCTGCCAGATGAAGAGCACCAGCCATGTGACTAAGCTGATTTCAGAAATCAACTTTATGACGCCAGCGCATCAAGGAGATGTGATCGAGTTTGGTCTGGAGCTGGTGAGCCTCGGCCATAGTTCGATTACCGTAAGCTGCCAAGTGCGCAATAAGATGACGCAGGCACCAGTGGTGAGCATAGATAAGATGGTGTTTGTGCATGTGAATGCCCAAGGATTGCCTGTGCCCCACGGTATTCGGGCGAATGCGGCTTAGTGGGTGTGGCGCTTGAAATGCGTGACGTTTGAATAGATAAGATACTTAAAACAGACAGTGACGCCTAGGCGTCACTGTGATTAGTCTTTGGTTAAATCTTCTTTTACCGACTTGACGGCATCCCGCGAGGCATGACCTATGGCTTTAGTGGTGTCTCGGGTCGCGTGGCCTATCTCAGTGGTGACATCTTTAGTGGTTGTGCCGATGGCACGGCCTGCGTCCTTTAAATCCGCACAGGCGGATGTAGCGAGTAATAAAGGAATAATAATGAGCGTCGCTTTATTCATTGTGATGCTAATCCTCAATTTAAGTTCGTAACTCAATTTACTGGGCCCTGCCATTTCTACAGTGCCAAATAACATTCGGGACAATATAACAGATCTTGAGCTGAATCACGCTATGGCACCATTATCTGCCGAGTCGCTGTTGTAATGTCTTTAGGCAAGTTTGAGCAAAAGGTGTGGAGCGGATAGGGCGAAATGACGTCGGAGTTTAAGTTTTATGAATTCAGCAAATAAAAACGCCAGTGGCGTTTTGCGCACTAGCGTCTAAGGTCGCTAAATAATACTGCAAAGATTATTCGAGTTTGGCTAAGCGTTGTTGATAGTCTTCAATCAGGTGCTGCATGATTTCTTCCGGTGCAGCATCGTCACAGCAATCATCTAAAAAGATTTTAAAGGTGACTAGGGCATGGCCGTCATTTTTGAGTCTGTCACTCTGCATCGAGAAGTAGGCATCTTCATTTTCGGCTTTACGAACCACAAACTTATTTGTTTCGAAGGACTTATCCCCAGAAAGCTCGTGCCACTTAGTGATGCGATTTAACGCGATTTCACAGGACTGGTTCATTTCAATATGATTTAACCAAGTAACGGGATGTTCAGGATCTTTGTAATGTGGACATCTAACTGTGTAGTTATATACATGGGTGATTGCAGTCATAGCGTACCTACCTGTTCGAGGATATTGTTGCCATCATAGGCATCGTTTTTGAATTCGGTCAATCATTAATTAAGTCTATTTAGCCTTGATGTTTTTTGACGGAGAAGGATAGTTACTGCATGAAAATTAACCATTTACTTAATCTGTCATGTCTCTATTTAGCATGAGTTTTATGCCAATAACTTTGTGCTAGATCTCAGTTTTGGGTGAAGTTTCGCTTTTGCTGAATTACTGATTAATAAAGCAACAACTTGGTCGTCAGTAAGTCTTATTGAGTGTAAGTGATAAAAAGAGTGAACAGCGGAGTAAATAGGTTAATTAGGCTTTGGTGGGCGTAATACGATTAAGTGGCAGTATAAGTTGTCGCAGAGGAAACGCAGAAGGCAGAATGGACAGAGGCCCATTCGTTAGAACGGGCCTCTCAGCTGGCTTCATCTTTTGCAGGGAAAAAGCGAACTGGGGCCATCTTATCGGATCTGTAACAGTCTGTAACCCACAGAGATCACGTTTTTTATATCATTTTGCTATGAATATTTGAGGTTCAGATCCTTTCTACTTGAATATGCAGATTTGTGAGTGTTTTGTCAGTGCAAAGGTGCATAGACACTGAGTTTTATGTTGGTTTTTGTTACTCAATTTTTAAGATAGCAACCTTGTCGATACCAGTATAAAAAAGGCCCCAATAGTACAGCGATATTCTGTGCACTATTGGAGCCCAAAACGCATTCATTGGAGGATGAAGTCGTGTTTACGCACTAGCAGGACAATCAGTCGTTATCCAGCAAGTTAGCGCAAGATTGCTGTGCGATAACTTGCGATTGATAAAGTATGGCGATTACAGCGCGCAACTACAGCGCATTGGTGAAGATCTGACAGATCTCCGCATGGGTCGCTTGTTTTGGATTGGTGAATCCACAGGCATCTTTTAACGCGTTATCCGCAAGTGTTGGAATATCTTCCGCTTTTACGCCTAACAAGGTCAGGTTTTCGGGGATCTTAACCGCAACAGACAGCTTTTTGATTACCGCTATCGCCGCACTGGCACCTTGCTCATCGGTCATGCTGGACACATCCACACCCATAGCCTTGGCAATGTCTTTCAAGCGAGCAGGGACGACCTGGGCGTTGTATTCCTGTACATGGGGCAGCAGCAGAGCGTTACACACACCGTGGGGCAGATCGTAGAAACCGCCTAACTGGTGCGCCATCGCATGCACATAACCTAAGCTGGCATTGTTAAAGGCCATACCCGCTAAGAACTGGGCGTAGGCCATTTGTTCACGGGCGTTGATGTCTTGACCGTTTTCAACCGCGTTGACTAAGTTAGCCTGAATCAATTCCATGGCCTTGATCGCGCAGGCGTCGGTGATCGGGTTGGCAGCAATAGACACATAGGCTTCAACCGCGTGAGTCAGTGCATCCATACCGGTTGCGGCCGTGAGGCTCGCAGGCTTTTTCAGCATGAGCTCAGGGTCATTGACCGACAGCAAAGGCGTCGTGTGCTTATCGACAATCGCCATTTTAATGTGGCGGGCTTCGTCGGTAATGATACAGAAGCGCGTCATTTCACTGGCAGTACCTGCCGTCGTATTAATGGCCACTAATGGCAACTGTGGTTTTGCGGATTGATCTAACCCTTCGTAATCCTTAATGCTGCCGCCATTGGTGGCAACAAGGGCGATACCCTTAGCGCAATCATGGGGTGAGCCGCCACCGAGTGAAATCACAAAGTCACACTTGTTGGCTTTTAACAGGGCTAAACCGGCTTCGACGTTCGTCACGGTTGGGTTAGGTTGTACGCCATCATAGATGGTGGAGGTAATGCAATTTTGACCGAGTTTTTCGGCCACTTCACCGACTAAGCCAATTTTGACTAAGGGTTTGTCTGTCACTATGAGTGCGTGTTTAAAGCCTAAGGTTTTGATGTCACCGATAGCGTCATCCACTGCGCCTTGGCCTAACACGTTGACAGAAGGAATAAAAAATTTAGCAGCCATAAAATCCACCTATTTGCTTGTAAAGATTAAGTTGTGTTCTTTTCTGGTGATCAAGCTACCAATTTGGAGGTAGTGAAAGTGTGAGCTCGATCGAGTTCGGCGCTTATCTGGGGGCAATTTCCCACTAAAGTTGGAACTCGGTAACTAAACTTCGGACTTTTATGACGGGTATTAGTGTTGGCGTACGATATGGTTTTTCTGGGGGGGCGCCCGTGGCGAGGCATCATTTCTGTGTGTTTTTTACTGGTCTTGTTATCTCACTTTTCATCCCACTTTTTAGCTAACATTTGACGGCTCAATTGTTAAATCTAACAGAGGTTAAACCTCAATAATACTCTCATTCGTAGCATTAACTCCAATTAATTAGTTTGATATCTAATATTAATTTATGCGTACTGCTATGGTTGTGGTAGGGCCGCAAGTCAAAGAAATCTATACATTTATCTTGTTTTTACACATTAATTCTTTTTTGCATAACTAACTTGTGAGTTTTGTCACTGTGCTATTTTAGGTTGATAGTTACATCACTAATCATTATCATGATTGTTAATTGAACGTTCAATTAACGTCGTTCAGAGTATTGAGAGAGTGGTTATTACTTGAGTATTTATGCCTAAAGCCGCAATGAAATTGATACGCAGACAGCAGCTTATCGATGCGACATTAGCATCGGTTGCCTTGCATGGATTGCAGCACACGACTATCAACAGCATTAGTCAGTTGGCGGGGATGTCGTCGGGGATCATCAGTCATTATTTCAGTGGTAAGCAGGGCTTGATCCAAGCGACGCTACGCCACTTGCTCGAGCAGTTAAAGCAGGCGTTGCTCAATCGAATCCAAGGACAAGTGTTGGCGCCAACAGAGCGCTTAATGATGATAGTTGAAGCGAATTTTACCGAGTTACAGCGCTCACGAAATGTCACTCACACTTGGCTGAGTTTTTGGGCACAGGCCGTCCACGATCCCCAGTTAGCCCGTTTGCAGAATATCAATAGTCGCCGCTTATACAGCAATTTACATTTTTCCTTTCGGCACGTGTTGCCCAAAGAGTTTGCCCTGATGGCTGCTGAGCAAACGGCGGCGATGATCGATGGATTTTGGTTACGCAGCGCTTTAAGTGAAACCCCTGAGCAGGATTTTGTTCAGGCCGAAAAATTATGCAAAACCTTTATCCACAATGTGATAAAGCAGCATGGAGTCAAAACATGTCAGTAGAAGTACAGTACAACTTTATTGCGGGTCAGTTGCTCGCTAACGATAGCGGCGAAACCTTCGACGTCGTCAATCCTGCCACTGGGCAATTGGCGTACCGAGTGCAAGTGGCCGATGAAAAAATTCAGCAAGCGGCCATCGAGAGCGCCAAAAAAGGCTTTGCGATTTGGTCTGCCATGAGTGCCACTGAACGCAGTCGTATTCTGTTAAACGCGGTTGCGTTATTGCGTGCTCGTAATGATGAACTCGCGGCAATCGAAGTGCGCGACACAGGTAAACCTTGGCAAGAAGCCTCAGTGGTTGATGTGGTCACAGGCGCAGATGCTATCGAGTTTTTCGCCCATATTGCTCCAGGGCTTGAAGGCGCGCAGCAGCAAGTCGGTGGGGATTTTTATTACACCCGCCGTGAGCCTTTAGGCATTTGTGCTGGTATTGGCGCCTGGAATTACCCATTACAAATCGCCTGTTGGAAGGCCGCGCCTGCCTTAGCTAGCGGCAATGTGATGATTTTTAAACCTTCGGAAGAAACGCCGCTTGGCGCACTGAAATTAGCGCAACTCTTAAGTGAGGCGGGTTTGCCCGATGGCGTATTTAACGTCGTGATGGGCGATGGCAAGGTTGGCGCTTGGTTAACGGGACATCCGGATATTGCCAAAGTGTCCTTCACTGGCGAAGTTGGTACTGGCAAGAAAGTCATGGCCGCAGCGGCAAGTTCATTAAAAGACGTCACTATGGAACTCGGCGGTAAATCACCACTTATCGTGTTTGACGATGCTGATATCGACAATGCGGTTTCAGGTGCCATGCTCGGTAACTTCTACACCCAAGGTGAAGTCTGCACCAATGGGACGCGAGTGTTTGTCCATGAGTCGGTTTATCAAGACTTTATTGAGAAGCTACTCGCCCGTACCCAAGCCAATATTGTGGTGGGCGATCCTATGGCGCCAGAGACTAACTTTGGCGCGTTAATTTCCAAAGACCACCAGCAAAAAGTGCTCGATTATATTCAGCAAGGTATCGACGACGGCGCAACTTTGCTCACTGGTGGCACTGCGTTAACGCCAGATAATGCACCCAATGGTTACTTTGTCGCCCCAACCATTTTTACCGATTGCACCGACGAGATGCGCATCTGCCAAGAGGAAATCTTTGGCCCTGTGATGTCGGTACTCACCTTTAAAGATGAAGCCGAAGTGATTGCTCGGGCAAATAATACCGCCATGGGCTTAGCCGCTGGGGTGTTCACTCAAGATATCAGCCGTGCCCATCGGGTTATTCATCAGTTACAAGCAGGTATTTGCTGGATCAATGCCTATGGTGCATCGCCAGCCGAAATGCCAGTAGGTGGGTATAAGTTGTCGGGTATTGGCCGTGAAAACGGTAGCGAGACACTCAAGCATTACACCCAAGTTAAAGCCGTTTACGTGGGTCTACAGCCCTTAGAAAGCCCATTTTAAGGAGGCATTTTGACCCATTCACTCCAGCAAAAATATTATAACTACATCATAGTCGGCGCCGGTTCTGCAGGGTGTGTGCTCGCTAATCGTCTGTCTAAGGATCCTAAAAACGAAGTACTGTTATTAGAAACCGGTGGCAGCGATAAGAGCATCTTTATTCAGATGCCGACGGCGTTATCGATTCCGATGAACAGCCCTAAATATGCTTGGCAGTTTGAGACGCAGCCTGAGCCGCATTTAGATAATCGCAAGATGCATTGTCCTCGGGGTAAAGTGCTTGGCGGTTCATCGTCGATCAATGGCATGGTGTATGTCCGTGGTCATGCCAGAGACTTTGATGAGTGGCAGGCGCAAGGGGCGACCAACTGGGATTACAGCCATTGCTTACCGTACTTTAAAAAGGCAGAAACCTGGGCCTTTGGTGGCGATGAGTATCGCGGCGAGTCTGGACCGTTAGGTGTGAATAACGGTAACCAGATGCAAAATCCCTTATACCAAGCCTTTGTGGATGCGGGCATTGCGGCGGGGTATTTATCGACCGCCGATTATAATGCCGCGCAGCAAGAAGGTTTTGGCCCTATGCATATGACGGTCAAAAAAGGCGTGCGTTGGTCTACCGCTAATGCCTATTTACGCCCAGCGATGGCCAGACGTAACCTTACTGTGTTGACCCACACTTTAGTGCATAAAGTGTTATTGGAAGGGCAAGCGGCCGTTGGCGTTCGCATTGAGCACAAAGGCAAAGTTGAAGATATTCGTTGTAATAAAGAAGTGATTTTAGCTGCTGGCTCAATAGGTTCGCCGCATTTGCTGCAATTATCAGGCATTGGCGATCCCCAAGTATTGGCCGATGCTGGGGTAGAGTTACAACATGAGTTGCCCGGTGTTGGTCAGAATTTACAGGATCATTTAGAGTTTTATTTCCAATTCAAATGCCTTAAACCGATTTCACTCAATGGCAAGCTAGATCCTTTCAGCAAGTTCTTAATCGGTGCTCGTTGGATTTTAGATAAGTCTGGCCTAGGGGCCACGAATCACTTTGAATCCTGTGGTTTTATTCGCTCAAAAGCGGGGCTCGAGTGGCCAGATTTGCAGTACCACTTTTTACCTGCGGCTATGCGCTACGATGGTAAAGAAGCCTTTGCGGGGCATGGTTTTCAGGTGCATGTAGGCCATAACAAGCCTAAAAGCCGTGGTGCCGTGACCTTAGTGTCGGCAGATCCTAAAGCGCCACCTAAGATCCAGTTCAATTATTTACAGCATCCCGATGATATTGAAGGCTTTAGAGCCTGTGTGCGTTTGACCCGTGAGATCATCAATCAAGCGCCATTCGATGAGTATCGCGGCGAGGAAATTCAACCCGGCACACAAGTGCAAACCGATGAGCAAATCGATGCCTTTGTGCGTCAATCGGTTGAGAGTGCTTATCATCCTTCTTGTTCATGCAAGATGGGCACTGATGCGATGGCCGTAGTGGATCCCGAAACCCGCGTGCATGGATTGCAGAATTTACGAGTGGTGGATTCTTCTATTTTCCCGACTATCCCGAACGGTAATTTGAACGCGCCGACCATCATGTTGGCTGAGCGCGCCGCGGATATGATTTTAGAGGCTGAGATGTTAGCGCCAGCAGATTCCGCCGTTGTGGTTGCCGACGCTTGGCAAACCACACAAAGAAGCACTGCGACAAGTTAACGCCATAAGTGCACAACATGCCTGCTCGGTCCGTCTTATCGATGGACTGGCGGCTTCAATTTTAAGTGACTCATTAATTGATGACTCAAAACTCATTAATTGATTACTCAAAATAAGGGTCATGATTCATTTTATCTAAAGGGTCGGTCAGCCCGCAGTGAGTGTGCAAATGATCACTTTCACGACTGAACATCTATCAGGGTTTAACTATCGCAGAGTGCTTTTTAAGTAGCGATATTTAAGGCTTGAGGGCAGAGCGCTGCCTTTAAAAATGATTCAGTTTTTTATTATTAAATAAAAACATGGAGTTACATTTTATGGATTCATATCCTCATGCCTACTTATATCCAGTATCGACTGGGACGGAGTGCATCCTATGACCTGGTTATTATCCGCAGGGATACTGTTCACTTTTGCCGCGATTGCGTTTGTTATTTATCGTTGGGGTAACATTCGCTGTATCGGTGTGACGCCTGTGCGTACGTTTACCTTTATCGCGATTCTGTTCACCTCTGGCCTTGATGTCGGCTTGATCATGTTTCCACTGACCGAGTTTGCCGGTTATGCCAATGTGGCGGCAAGTCCCGAGTACGGCTTTACTAATCCGTTGGCGATTGAGTTTGGCTTTTGGGCCTTCTTGATTTGGGGTTTCTACTTTTTAACCTGCTTCTATTTTTGTGTGATCGAACCTAGGGTGAAGTTCTTCGACATTCCTTTGGTCAAGTTCATCAATAATATCGTGATTATTGGTACCTGTGCCTTTACCGCCTATTTGTTATTAAGCAATTTGCCCTGGTACTTACCCGAATTAGGTGATGGCGAAACCATAGTCGGTAGCTTTTATTTAATCGTATTTATGGTGATTGCCGCGGCGGTATATTCCAGCACTAGCATACGTTATGTGCGTATTTTGAGCTTAGCCAGCACTTGGTTATTTTTAGGCTTGATTGCCATGATGTGGGCCAGTGCATTTTTATCGGCTGACTCAAGTGTGGGCGAGTTCTTTACGACATTTGCCATGCTGGGCGACTACTTCGGCAATATTCAACATTTTGTGTTACCCATCAACGACTACCATGAGTTTTATCTGTTCTGGTGGTTTGCGTGGAGCATTATGATTGGTCAATTTACCTCGCGCTTTGTCGGCGGGATGAAAACCTATCAAGTGTTGCTGGCCATGATGGTGTTTCCGTCTATCCCCATCGCTATCTGGTTCACTGTGCTTTATTACTACAGCGCCAATGGGTTAGATACCTCGGGCTTCTATAATCTGGCGATGGTAATTGTAGGGGTAACCTTTGTGATTAACTCACTCGACTCACTGGTACGCCTGTATACCGACAATCTTAATCTGACGATTGAGCGTTTAGGCAAGCTTAAATATGTCAGCTTTAACTTAGTGTTGCTCTGCAGTCTGACATTACTCTTTCAATTAGACTTTCTTCAAATTCAATGGGTTGGTGCAATCGCACTGGGCCTGATCTTTAGCTGTTTTGGTTACATCATGATGACGCAATTGCAAACAGTTCGTGCCATTGAGCGCTCGCCAAAAGAGAACAAAATCGACTTTACTAAAATTGAGCTAGCTAACTAATGGAAAAATTAATAATGAAATCAAAATGTTTTTATCTTGTCGCCGGCGGATTGTTATTGATGTCGACTGCGGCGAATGCCGGATTATCGGCTACTGTGACGGCGACGTCGGATTACACTTTTAACGGTGTCAGCCAAACGGACAACGGCCCAGCACTGCAAGGCAGTCTGGATTACGGTTTTGATTCGGGCTGGTACGTGGGCGGCTTTACCTCGAACGTCGACTTTGGTGGCAGCGATGACACTTGGTTAGAGCTCGATGCCTATGCGGGTAAGTATTATCAGCTGAACAAGCAACTGAGTCTCGATGTTGGGCTGGCCTATTACACCTACCACGGCGATTCCTTCTCTGATGAGTACAACTATCCTGAGCTGTATAGCAAGCTAGGTTACGACACTTCCCTTGGCCACTCTGAAGCTAAGTTAACCTACACATGGGACTACTTTGGTTTAGGCGGCGGACATTACACTATGTTGCTCGGCCATACGATTAGCGTTGCCGAAGGCCATGATATTCGCTTCAGTGTTGACCGCTCGACGTCACTCGATGAAGACAAATGGTCATGGGATGGCGGTAAATCCTTTAATCACTTCCGCGTTGCCTATATGACCAGCTGGAGCGGCTTTGATTTCAGCCTTGCCGCTGAAGATACCAGCATGAACTTAGATACCAGTGACGAGCGCCTGGTGTTGTCGGTATCGCGCCAATTCATGTTGTAATGTAAGGAACTTTTACCATAAAAGTGCCTCCTCTTGGTGAGTTCAGTCGCGCTTTCTGGTAAGGTGCACTGGACAACTGGGACGGGACATTATGGAAAAGTACGAACAACTGCTCATTTCGCTGCGTCGAGTGATACGCGCTATCGACATTCATTCTCGCCAGCTGAACAAACATTCAGGTTTAACTGGGCCGCAATTGATGGTGATGCAAAAAATCGCCCAATTGGATGCGCCATTGGCGAAAACTGTGGCGGAAGAGATCACGCTGAGCCCTGCGACTGTGACGACCATTATCGATCGACTCGAGGGCCGTGGTTTAGTGATCCGTTTGCGCAGTGAGACTGACAAACGTAAGGTGCATTTATACCTTAGCGATGCGGGACGAGCGCTGTTACAGGACTCACCTAAACCGTTACAGGATCATTTTATTAAGCGTTATCAGAATCTTGAAGAATGGGAGCAGAGTCAATTGCTCTCTGCCGTTGAGCGTATCGCGACTATGATGGACGCCGATAAAATTGATGCGGCGCCTATGCTCTTGGTCGGAAAGATCCAAGGCGATGAGTAATCGTTTAGCTCATGGTTTAAATGAATTAGACGCTAAAATCGATTCGTTTTTAAAATGAAAAAGCACTGAAGATTCAGTGCTTTTTTGCTTTTAACTCTATATCGTTTAGCTGTGCATCTTTTACATACTTAAGCAGCAGGACAGCTTGTTGTAGCCACAGAGTTAATCAGAATTTCTTGTACTGGCGTGTTGGCAAAACCACCGCTACTTTTTGTTGGAACTATGCTTATCTGATCCGCCACATCCATGCCGTCAACCACTTTGCCAAACACGGCATAACCAAATTCGCTAGCGGACGCATCCAGATCGGGATTATCTAGCACATTGATAAAGAACTGTGATGTTGCAGAATCTGGCACTGTGGTTCTAGCCATCGCGATAGTGCCACGTTTGTTGCTAATACCGACAGCGGCTTCATTCTTGATGGGCGCATCGCCTGGTTTGCTTTTGAGCCCTGTGGTAAAACCGCCGCCTTGGATCATAAAGTTATTAACGGTTCTATGGAATAAGGTGCCGTTATAGAAAGACTTATCAACATACTGCTTAAAGTTTTTACCTGTGATGGGCATGTTCGTTAAGTCAATAGCGAGTGTGATATCGCCTTTTGTGGTTTTCATTAAATAACACACATCCGCAGATAAGGCTGGCGGAGTGGGATCGGGCGTCGGTGGCGTCGGCGTTAGATCACCATCTGTACTTCCTTCACAACCGGTTAAGGCTATGCAGCCGACAAACAGTAATCCTGATAACTTCTTCATTTCATATCCTTATTCTCAATCATCATTGGGGAGTTTCTGCTTTAGCGTTCCATCGAGCGAGCCTCTGGCGGATAAGCGAGGGCATATCAGGCTCCATGAATGTAATGTTGTTATTATGTTTCTACGCTGTAGCGAGATGAGATGTTGACAGAGGAGAGATAGGCTGTTCAAGTTATAAAGTGCAATTGATACAAAGTGTTGCACTGAACTCACTAGTCGATATGTTTTGGGTCTTATTCATTGGGTTTTAGTTCGAATGCTATGACATATAAATGTCTTACGCCTGTCATGTTATTTCTATGCCTTTCCTGACAGCCTTTCGACAAGACATTGGGAAGCATGTTTGCCCTCTTGCTGAACGTGCGCCCCAATTTAGTGCATTCCACTCTTTATATCCTGATAGCTACTGAGCGCCAACTTAACTGAGTGCTTCTAGTAAGTTACTGATTTTTTGAAAATGTTTTTTGTTATTTCTCTGAAATATTTATGTCATCTTCTTGTTACTTTTCGTTGGCATGGTTACTGTATATCTAAAGCTATGGATGAGCGGTCGCGGGGGCGACAAAATATGGGGCTGGAAAAGTTGCTGTATTTGCGGGGAGTTGGAGCAGAATTTACTGATTGTTTTGGCCAAAATATCCATATTTCCGAGGTAGACAGGCAAGGTATCTTGACCTGTATGTTACAGGAAAAAAACAGCGTGGCAGGGACTGCCATTGATGCTCCTGCTACAGAGGCGTTATCGAGTGATGCTGGGCTGACCTGTGTCGATGCGGTATTGACCGAATCACTGATCGCGTCGCAAATTGATTTACTGGATGCCCGTCCTTGGACTCAGGTTCTACCTGAATTCCATTGGTGTTTTGTGGATGAACCTTGGATAAGCCTTTGTTTACCTGAAAGCTATACTTCAGATCTGAGTGTGGCGATTGAATGCGAACAGGGTGAGTCTATCGTATTTGATGTGCCGTTCTCGGCGCTTAAGTCGATTGGCGATTACCGCATTGAACAAACGCTTTATCTCCACTATCGCCTTGATCTTACGCAACTGGGATTAGCACGCCTCGATTTAGCTGAGGCCAAGACCCAAGCTTCCCCTGAACACTCAATGACCGCCGAGACTGAGGCGGTGAATTTAGCGTCTTATTTCCTGAGCAGCCAAGAGTTCACTAACAACCCAGCTTTAATCAAAAACCAAGACTCATTTGCGCATGCAGCTGACAAAAATGCGAGTGATTTCTCTGTGTTAGGTTTGGGCTTTCATCGCATAGCTTTAAGCTTAAAACATGCCCTAGAGACAAGTGCACAAGCGCCAAGCTCGGCGCTAGTGAGCAGTGTGACGGCTGAGGCTGATACCAGCACTTTGTTTTCTGGCACTTTAATGGTGGCACCGCGGGCCGCTTATCAAGGCGTACTGACTGCTGTCGCCCAAGGTAAGCGCCATAAACCTTGGGGGATCAGCGTTCAACTCTACAGTTTACGCAGCGAGAGCCAGTGGGGCATAGGTGACTTTGGCGATTTAGAACAACTGATCGCGCTGGTGGCGGCGCAGGGCGCGGATTTCATTCAACTCAACCCCTTGCATGCCCTCGACATTGCGGCGCCAGAGCATCCGAGTCCCTATAGTCCGTGCGATCGCCGCAGACTCAATCCTCTTTATATTCAATTACAAAGCGTTCCTGAATACCAAGCACTTACCACTGAATTTTCAAGCGCTACTTGGATAGAGGCCATCGCCTTACTGAATCGTGACAATTGGCTCGATTATCCTAAGGTGAGTGAGCTTAAATACCGAGCCTTTGAGCAGTTATATCGCGTTTTTTGTGAAACCCATTTAGCAAACGACACGCCCAGAGCGCAAAGATTCCATGAGTTTGTGCGTGAGCAGGGCACTGCGCTGCAAGAGTTTGCTCAAGCGGAATACTTACGTAGCCCAAAAGCGTTTGTACAAGAGGAAGGTTTCTATCTTTACCTGCAATTTGTGGCCGAAAACCAGTTACACCTTTGCCAGCTAAAAGCGAAAGAAGTGGGCATGGGGTTGGGATTAATCCGTGATTTGGCCGTTGGCGCAGCGCTGCAGGGCAGTGAAGTACAGGCCAATGCCGAGCAGTTTTGTTTGCATGCCAGTATCGGCGCACCGCCCGATCCCTTTGCGCCCCAAGGGCAAAATTGGGGCTTAACGCCCCTCGATCCGGTGAAGTTAAAACAACATAATTTCAGTCATTTTATCGCCTTGATCCGCGCCAATATGGAAAGCTGTGGCGCCTTGCGTATCGATCACGTGATGGGCTTACTGCGCCTCTGGTGGTGGCCGCTGGATAAACAACTCGGCCAAGGTGCCTATGTGTATTATCCCGTCGAAACCTTGCTCGCCATCGTTTGCCTTGAGAGCCAACGTGCCCGCTGTGTGGTGATTGGTGAAGACTTAGGACTCGTGCCACCGGACATTATTCATCGTCTCTACACTTCTGGCATTTACTCCAACGAATTGTTCTATTTCTGCAAAGACCATCAAGGCTTTAAATCACCGGATCAATACAAGTCCCAGAGCCTGATGATGCTGGCGAACCACGATGTACCGACTTTAGTAGCTTGGTGGTGTGGCAGCGATTTGCACCTGCGTCGACAGTTATCCCTATTTGATTCTGACGAACAATTGGGCGATGCGCTGGCTGGGCGGGAGCATGAAAAGCAGCAGCTTATTTCACTGTTAGTCGCTCAAGGTCTGTTAGCCGAGGTGACGATAGCCGAACTCGATATTCAAACCTTGCTCACGGCTTGGATGACCCTAGGGGCTCGCGGAAATAGTGCGCTGTACAGCGTGCAACTGTGTGATTTATTGGCCGATCGCCATGCGGTGAACATTCCCGGCACTTGGCTCGAATATCCTAACTGGCAGCGGCGCTTACCTTTGAGTTTAACGCAAGTGTCGGTTTCGCCAGAGATATTGCAGCGATTACAAAATATCGCTGCGGCGAGACAGCTACCGAGTTAATGCTGCTGATCCAGTGCCACATTATGCCATCCCTAAAGGTTCGATAATTAGGGGGTGTTATGCGGATAAAGAGTGCCAATTTGCAAGTTTAATTGACTGATAAACGGAAGAAAAATGATGACTCAAGCCAATGCCTATTTCTACGATGGCGCCGACGTCGCCCTACTTAATGGTCAATACACTGATGTTTTTTCGCTCTTGGGTATGCACAGTGCCAACGAGGGTAAGGCATTAATTGTTCGTTGTTTTTTACGCAATGCCCTCAGTGTGGATGTGATCAGCATTAAAGATGGCCGCAAAGTAGCGAGTCTGGACAAAGTTAACGAGCAGGGATTGTTCGCCGGTACGCTGGGGCGACGCGTCAAACCGTTTCTCTATTTGCTGCGGGTAGAATACCCCCTGTGTCAGCTAGATATAGTCGACCCTTATCAGTTTGATTCACTGCTCAATAGTGACGATATTTACCTGTTTGGTGAAGGCAGCGCCGAGCGCGCCTATGAGTTTTTAGGCGCCAACTGGCGTCAGACCCAAGGCGTTGAAGGTGTGCATTTTTGTGTGTGGGCACCCAATGCCAAACGGGTTTCTGTGGTGGGGGATTTCAACCATTGGGACGATACTCGCCATGTAATGCGCCAACATCTTGCCAATGGTTTGTGGGAGCTATTTCTGCCCAATGTGGTTGAAGGCGCCCACTATAAGTTTGATTTGGTTTACCAAAATGGTGAGCGTCATACCAAGTCCGACCCCATGGCGACTCAAATGGAATGCGCGCCCCATAATGCTTCTATCGTGCCCCCAAAAGCCCATCACAGTTGGAATGATACCACTTGGATGAGTAAGCGAGCGGCGACAGCTTGGCATAAAGCGCCCATGTCGGCCTACGAAGTGCACTTAGGTTCGTGGCGTCGTAAGGGAGAGCAAGGCGAGCAATATCTTGATTATCAAGACTTGATTGAACAGCTTATTCCCTATGTGAAGGAGCAAGGTTTTACCCACATTGAACTGATGCCGATCAGCGAGTTTCCCTTCGATGGTTCGTGGGGATATCAGCCCGTGGGTCTCTATGCACCGACCCACAGATTTGGCGATGCCAATGGGTTAAAAGCCTTTGTGGATGCCTGCCATCAGGCGGGAATTGGAATCATCCTCGATTGGGTGTCGGCGCATTTTCCTAAGGATCCCCACGGCTTAGTGCGTTTCGATGGCACTTGTTTGTATGAGCATGAAGATCCTCGCAAGGGCACACATCCCGATTGGGATACCTTAATTTATAACTATGATCGCGGTGAAGTGCGCAGTTTCTTGTTGAGTAATGCCTGTTACTGGCTGCGGGAGTTTCATTTCGATGGCCTGCGTCTCGATGCCGTGTCTTCTATGTTGTACCTCGATTACAGCCGCGAGCCGGGCCAATGGCTGCCCAATGCCTATGGTGGACGGGAGAATCTCGAAGCCATTAGTTTCTTACAAATTTTGAATCAACGCCTGTACCAAGCTTTCCCCGGCATTTGCATGATCGCCGAAGAGTCCACCGCTTTTGCGGGGGTGACTAAGCCGACGGATCAACAAGGTCTCGGCTTTGGCTTTAAATGGAACATGGGCTGGATGAATGACAGCTTAAGCTACTTAGGCCGAGATCCGCTTTACCGCCAATTCCACCATCATCAATTGACCTTCAGTTTGATGTACGCCTATACCGAGCAATTTATGTTGTCCGTGAGTCACGATGAAGTGGTCCACGGCAAGGGCTCGTTGCTACATAAAATTCCCGGTGACGATTGGCAGAAATTTGCGACCCTGCGTGCTTATTACGGTTTTATGTGGGGGCATCCCGGTAAGAAATTACTCTTTATGGGCTGCGAGTTTGGTCAGCGAAATGAGTGGAACCATAACCAGAGTTTAGATTGGCACTTATTGGCCTATGAACCGCACCAAGGTGTGCAACGTTGGCTTAAAGATCTCAATCACTTATATCAAGCTATGCCTGCTTTATCAGTTCAGGATTACGAGGGGGTAGGATTCAGTTGGCTAGATTGTGAAAATAGCCGCGATAGCATCTTTACCTTTGTGCGTTACGGGTTAGCGGGTGATGCGCCGTTAGTGTTTGTCATCAACATGACGCCCCAATTGCACACTGGGTTCCGTATTGGTTTGCCCTTGGCGGGGGATTACCGCGAATACCTGAATAGCGATAGCCAGATTTATGGTGGCAGTAACCAAGGTAATGCGGGCACTGTCGTTGCTGAGTCGCTGTCGTGGCAGGGCATGGCGCAGAGCGCGCTGATCACAGTGCCGCCCTTGGGTTGCCTAGTGATAGGGCCTGCAACTGGATTGGCTGAGGCGAACTAGTATGCAAAAGCCCACGGCTGATGATATCAAGCTCAACCCTGACGCTAAACATAACCCTTCTCAAAATGAGAAATGGGCCTTGGGCGCAGGTGAGCCTTTTCCGCTCGGTGCGAGTGTCGAGGGCGATGGCGTCAACTTTGCGTTATTTTCAGCTAACGCGACAGCGGTCGAGTTATGCCTATTTGACGACAATGGCGAGCAAGAAATCGCGCGGATTGCGTTAACTGAGCAAACCCAGCAAATCTGGCATGTGTTTGTGCAGGGGCTTAAGGCGGGGCAACTCTACGGCTATCGCGTTTATGGCTCCTATGAGCCTCTGCTTGGCCACAGATTTAACCCCAATAAGTTATTGCTCGACCCCTATGCGCGCCAGCTGGTCGGTGAATATAGCGACCATGAGTCTAACTATGGTTACGAGCTGAATCACAAGGATGAAGACTTATCTTTCAGTAAGTTAGATAACGCTGCCTATGTGCCAAAATGTAAGGTTGTGGACATTCGTCCATTAATCGATATCGCCGCTAAGCAGTCGATTCAGCCTGTTGCGACGAGGTTTCAGCCCAAACCCCTAGAGCGCAGCATTATTTATGAGATGCACGTTAAAGGCTTTACGGCGGCGCATCCTGAGATTGAACCTAATAAACGCGCCACCTTTGCGGGCTTAGCGACTCAGCCTGCTATCGATTATTTGGCTGAACTTGGGGTGACGTGCGTCGAGTTACTCCCTGTACAGGCCTTTTTCACTGAACCATTTTTGCTCGAGAAAAAGCTTACCAATTATTGGGGCTATAACAGCATTGGCTTTTTTGCCCCCGAGCCGAGTTATCTGTCATCCGACGATATTGGTGAGTTTCGCGCTATGGTGGATGCACTTCACGGTGCGGGTATCGAAGTGATCCTCGATGTGGTCTATAACCACAGTGCCGAGGGCAGTCGACTTGGGCCGACCTTTAGTTTTCGTGGCATAGATAATCTCAGTTATTACCGCCTGCATCCGAACGATAAGCGTTTTTACATTAACGATACGGGTTGCGGAAACACTTTAAATATCAACCATCCACGCATGTTGCAGCTCGTGCTTGATTCGCTGCGTTACTGGGTAGAAATCATGGGCGTCGATGGATTTCGCTTCGACTTAGCGGCCTGCCTAGGTCGCGAGGCCTATGGTTTTGATCCCGGCTCAGGTTTCTTCGATGCATTGTTGCAAGACCCTGTGTTGTGCCGAGTGAAATTGATTGCTGAGCCTTGGGATATCGGCCCTGGCGGTTATCAATTAGGTAATTTCCCCGTGGCCTTTAGCGAGTGGAATGACAGATATAGAGACACTATGCGCCGCTTCTGGCGCGGCGATCACAGCATGTTGCCCGAATTTGCCCGGCGGTTTCACGGCTCGGGGGATTTCTTCGAGCATGGCGGCCGTCCACCTGCGACCAGTCTTAATTTTTTAACCAGTCACGACGGTTTTACCCTCAAAGATTTAGTGAGTTATACCCAGCGCCACAATTTGGCGAATGGGGAAGATAATCGCGACGGTCACCAAGAGAACTTCAGCCATCATTATGGGATTGAAGGGGAAACCGAAGATAGCGCAATTCTGGCACTTCGTGGTCGTCAACAGCGTAACTTATTGACGACACTATTTTTATCCCAAGGTGTGCCTATGTTGTTGAGTGGCGATGAAACGGGCCGCACCCAGCAAGGTAACAATAATGCTTATTGCCAAGACAATGAACTGAACTGGTTTGATTGGTCGGAAAAGGGCATGGACACTGAGCTGTTAGCCTTTACTCAGCAGCTTATCGCCCTGCGGAAACGTTTCCCGTTGTTATGCGCTAAACGCTTCATTCATGAACAGTTATTGGCCGAGTCTTTAGCCGATACCGGTGCTCGCTTAGATTGGTTTAGTCGTCAAGGTGAGCAAATGACCAAGAGCCTGTGGACTGAATCTATGTGTCGCAGTTTATCTGTGGTGCTTTCTGGTGACTTAGAAGGCCAAGGTAAGCAGCAAGCTCTACTGTTGATGGTCAATGCCGACGACAACCCTTTGGCATTTACGCCGCCGACCTTTGAACACTTGAGTCCGTGGCAATGCCTGATCCATACCCAAACTGAGCCGCTGGATGCTCAGATCTCTACGACGCGATACTTGCTGCAAGATCGCAGTCTCATGCTTTTTCATGCTGATTTGATTTTCAAGAAATGAAGGAATTAACTATGACTGACGAAAGCGAACTGAGCCAAAATACCAGCGAAAAACCCTTATCATCCGCGCCAAAAGCGGCGAGTAAGAAGGCGCCAGCTAAGCGTCAGGCCAAGCCTAAAGCCGTAGAACCCTGTGAGCCCTGCGATGCCTTGCCCGCTTCCTTTGAGCGCCATTTACGTTATGGACTCAGCCGTGGCGAAGGTGTGAGCTGCGAATTATTTCAAGCGTTGGCCTATAGCGTCAAAGAACAGATGCTAGACAATTGGCGTCAGACCCGTGTGGATGACAGCCATTTTCAGCGCAAGCAAGTGGCGTATTTATCCCTCGAATTTTTGATGGGCCGGGCGCTAGGTAATGCACTGCTGAGTCTAGATTTACAGCAAGATAGCCGTGATGCCTTGAGTAACTATGCAGTATCGCTGGAAGAGTTAGAAGAAGCCGAACATGATGCCGGTTTAGGTAACGGCGGTTTAGGTCGATTGGCGGCGTGTTTCCTCGATAGCTGCGCCAGCATGGACTTATCCGTGACGGGTTATGGCATACGTTACGAATATGGCATGTTCGCCCAGAAGATAGTCGACGGTTATCAGGTTGAGCGTCCCGACCGTTGGCTGCGCGAAGGCAATCCGTGGGAAGTGCGCGTGCCGACCCACAACGTGACAGTGCCATTTTTTGGCCACACTGAATCCTATGTCGATAAACAGGGTCGCAGGCACATTATTTGGGTTGAAACCCAAGATGTGCTCGCCGTCGCCTATGACATGCCAGTCCCTGGTTATCGCAATGGACGGGTGAATACCCTGAGATTGTGGAAGGCCGAAGCGACCGATGATTTTGATTTAGCTGAGTTTAACCAAGGCGACTACACAGAAGCCGTGGCCCGTAAAAACTTGGCCGAGCAGATCACTATGGTGCTCTATCCCAATGATGCGAGCGAGAACGGCAAAGAGCTGCGATTACGTCAGCAATACTTTTTATCCTCCGCCAGTTTGCAGGATTTACTCAAACGTTGGGTGAGTCGCCATGGCCATGATTTCACCCAGTTTGCCGCTAAAAATGTGATGCAGCTGAACGACACTCACCCCAGCATTGCCGTGCCTGAGTTGATGCGGTTATTGATCGACGAATACGGTTTGGAATGGGACAGTGCGTGGGCGATTACCAGCCAAACCATGGCGTACACTAACCATACCCTATTGCCAGAAGCACTAGAGCGTTGGCCCGTGCGCATGATGGCGCAGATGCTGCCACGCATTTTAGAAATCATTTATGAAATCAACGCCCGCTACTTAGATTTAGTCGCCCACCATTGGCCGGGGGACGCTAGCAAACTGGCGAGTATGTCGATTATTCAAGATGGCCCCCATCCCCATGTGCGCATGGCGTATCTGGCGATTGTGGCGAGTTTTTCGGTCAACGGCGTCGCGGGTTTACACACGCAACTACTTAAATCAGGGTTGTTTAAGGATTTCTATGAGTTGTGGCCGCGCAAGTTTAATAATCGCACCAATGGCGTGACGCCAAGGCGTTGGCTTGCCCATTGTAACCCTGCTTTAGCTAAGTTATTGACCGCCCATTTAGGTAAAGAGTGGGTGACAGATTTAAGCCAGTTAACGGCGCTTAATGCCCTCACACAAGACACGGCATTTATCCAAAAATGGCGTGATGTGAAGCAAGCCAACAAGGCTTTGCTGGCGAAGATGATTGCTAAAGAATGTGGTGTCGAGTTCGATCCATCTATGCTGTTTGATGTGCAAGTGAAGCGTATTCACGAATATAAACGTCAGCTACTCAATATCTTACATGTGGTTCATCTCTATCATCAGATCCAACAAGGCCACACCGAAAACATGGTGCCACGTTGCGTGTTGATCGGCGGTAAAGCGGCGCCCGGTTACTTTATGGCTAAGTTGATCATCAAGCTCGCCAGCAATGTCGCCCACATGGTCAATTCCGATCCTTTAGTCACGCCTTACCTACGTTTTGCTTTCTTACCCAATTACAACGTCAGCGCCATGGAAAAAATCTGCCCGGGAACGGATTTATCCGAGCAAATTTCGACCGCGGGTAAAGAAGCATCGGGCACGGGCAATATGAAGTTCATGATGAACGGCGCACTGACGATTGGCACTATGGATGGCGCCAATATCGAGATGCTAGAGGAAGTAGGCTCAGAGAACTTCTTCCTGTTCGGACTCAATGCAGAGCAGGTCTCTGAGGTACGTAACCACTATCATCCACGCAGCATTATTGACGATTCACCGGCGTTATCTGAGGTGATGAAGTTACTCAAAAGTGGCCATTTCAATCTGCTGGAGCCAGGGATCTTCGATCCTATTATTGCCGCCATCGAAAGTAGCGACGATCAATGGATGACGGCCGCCGACTTTGACAGTTATCGAGTCGTGCAAGAAGCCGTGGCACGGGCCTATAAAGATCCGCAGGTTTGGACGCAAATGAGTATTCGCAATACCGCCGCCAGTGGACGTTTTTCGAGTGATGTGACGATCGCGGGTTATCGCGATGAAATTTGGAAACTGTAAGGGCTGGGCTCTGGGTTATAAGTCTTGTTATAGCGGATGAGTATAAGCGTTAAGTGTTTGAAAGGAATGCAGCAATCAATGGAAGGAATGGGGAATGCAAGTGAGAAATACTCAGGGGAATACGGCAGAACCTGCCGTATCGAGAAGCCATTTATGGGCAATCAGTTTGCCGATTTCGGAGTAAGAGCCTATGTCTAATGTTCGTTATATCAGTAATTTAACTCGTGAGACCTATGCGTTGATTTTAGCTGGTGGGCGCGGGTCTCGCTTGCATGAACTCACGGATTGGCGTGCTAAACCGGCGCTGTATTTCGGTGGTAAGTTTCGTATTATCGATTTTCCGCTGTCTAACTGCATCAACTCAGGTATTCGCCGCGTAGGTGTGGTCACTCAGTACAAGTCGCATTCCTTGATCCGCCATGTAATGCGCGGTTGGGGCCATTTTAAGAAAGAGTTAGGCGAGTCGGTGGAGATTTTACCCGCCTCACAACGCTATTCGGAAAACTGGTATCAAGGCACCGCCGATGCGGTATTCCAAAACATCGACATCATTCGCCATGAGTTGCCTAAGTATGTAATGGTGCTGTCGGGCGATCATGTGTATCGCATGGATTATGCGGGGTTATTAGCCGCCCATGCCGAGTCGGGTGCAGACATGACAGTCTCATGCCTTGAAGTGCCGATTGCCGAAGCGGCGGGTTCGTTTGGGGTGATGGAAGTCGACGAAGAGATGCGCATTTTAGGCTTTGAAGAAAAGCCGCTGCAGCCTAAGCATTCTCCGGGTAATCCAGAAATGTGTTTAGCATCTATGGGCAACTATGTGTTTAACACAGAGTTTTTGTTTGACCAGCTCAAGAAAGATGCCCTAAATGAAAGCTCAGATCGGGATTTTGGTAAGGATATTATTCCTGCGATCATCGAAAAACATAATGTGTTCGCCTATCCCTTTAAGAGCGCTTTCCCGAACGAGCAAGCCTATTGGCGCGATGTGGGGACGTTAGATTCTTTCTGGCAAGCGAATATGGAGCTGTTATCGCCCACGCCAGCACTGAATTTGTACGATGCCAAGTGGCCAATTTGGACCTTCCAAGAACAATTGCCACCGGCTAAATTTGTGTTTGATGACGATGACAGACGCGGTATGGCGCTGGACTCGATTGTTTCGGGCGGTTGTATTATTTCGGGTGCAACCGTGCGCCGTAGCGTATTGTTTAACGAAGTGCGCGTCTGTTCTTATTCGTTGGTTGAAGATTCTGTGGTGCTACCCGATGTGGTCGTGCTGCGTCATTGCAAAATCAAGAATGCGATACTCGACCGTGGCTGCATTATTCCCGAAGGCATGGTGATAGGTTATAACCATGATCACGACCGAGCCAAAGGCTTTAGGGTGTCCGAAAAAGGCGTCACTTTAGTGACCCGTGACATGCTAGGTTTACCCGTGGGTTATGAATAGCATTGCAATTCATTCTTTGAGTCGAGAAGCATAACTAGCACAAATGGCTTAGAAACGGGCTTAAGCACAAGCTTTAAGTACGGGCATTAAGTTAAGTGTTTAGATTAAGCCCTTAGATTTAGCGCTTAGGTACAGTTAGCTTATTAATAAGCCGCTGAAATGAAGTAGCGGGAGTATCCAATTAATTGAAACAACGCATTTTAATGGTCGCGGCTGAAAACGGTGCCCTTGCGGGCGCCAAGGTTGGCGGTATGGCGGATGTGATCCGTGACTTGCCCGACGCTTTGGCGGGTGTTGATTTGTGCGCCGATGTGATCATGCCAAGCTATGGCTTTTTGACTGCGGTCGCGAATCAACCCCAAGATTTGGGTGAGTTAACTGTGGCCTTTGGCGGCCGATTGGAGCGGGTGCATGTGTTTGCCATGCCCCATCCTCAAGTGCCTGAGGCGATGATTTATCTGCTCGAACATGCATTATGGCAATCCGTACCTGGGCAAATTTATAGCCAAGGCAGCGCCGAGCGTCCTTTTGCCGACGATGCAACTAAGTTTGCTTTCCTTTGCGCGAGTGTCGCCACGGCATTAGCTACGGGCCGAGTGCCAATGCCAGCTGTGCTGCATTTACATGATTGGCATGCGGGTTGCTTAGCCATGCTTAGGGCGTTTGTGCCTGAGTTCAGCGCTCTCAAAGAAATTGAGTGTGTGTTCTCCATCCACAATTTGGCGCTGCAGGGGATACGCCCCTTAAGCCAGGACTCGTCATCGTTTGCGGCATGGTTTCCCGAGCTATTTGCGTCTTTAACGCAGGGGCAAAAACAGCTGATCACCGATCCCCGTTATCCCCACTGCGTTAACCCAATGCGCATGGGCATAGTGCTGAGCGATAAAGTGCATTTAGTCTCAAGCAGTTACGCCAAAGAAGTGTTACAGCCCTCCAAACCAGAGGCGGGATTCTTTGGTGGCGAAGGGCTAGAACATGACTTACAAGTCAAGGCTAATGACGGCAAAGTGGTGGGGATTTTAAATGGCTGTGTATATTCATCGGCAGCCGATGTAAACCCTAAGCCAAAGGCGCGCATTCAAGTACCCGAGTTCAAGAAACTGCTCAGTGCGATTGAGACTGCGTTAGTGCAATGGCAGGGACATCAAACCCAAGTGAGCGGCGTAGATATGATTGCCTTTGCGCGCACGCAAGCCCATTGGCGCCAAGCGATGGCGGAGCAAGTACCGAGCCTGTTACTCACTTCGGTAGGCCGTTTGACCGATCAAAAAGTATTGCTGCTGCGCCATCAATTACCCTCGGGCTTATCTGTGCTTGAGACCTTGCTTAACGCGTTGAAGCTAACAAAACCGACGGCGCTGCTGATTTTACTCGGCAGCGGCGATGCATCGATTGCTAAGTCTTTCCAAGCGTTAGGGGCTAAATACGATAACCTATTATTTTTGCAGGGATATAACGAGGCGTTATCCGAAGCGCTGTATCAGCATGGCGATCTCTTCTTGATGCCAAGCTCCTTTGAGCCCTGTGGTATCAGTCAAATGCTCGCGATGCGCGCCGGACAGCCTTGCTTAGTGCATGCTGTGGGCGGATTGAAGGATACCGTTGAGGATGGCGTGACTGGCTTTGCTTTTAACGGCAATAGCTTAGACGAGCAAGCCGAAGCGTTTTTGCAAAGGTTGATGCAAGCCATTGCTTGTTTCGAGGGGAAAACATGGCCAAAGGTACGTGCAGCAGCCATGGCACAGCGTTTTGACTGGCATTCCATTGCTGAACAATATCGTCAACAACTCTATTGCAAAGTGTGATGCAGCATATACAAAGTGTGATGTGGTAAAAGGAATTAGCGCATGATTTCTAAGTGATTCTGCTACACTAGTGAGGGGAATGTTAAAATTGTATCAAGCCCCCTCATTTATTGGAGTCGCTCTCTGAGTCATGGATAAAGGTATTCTCTTTCCGTTAGTGCAAAATGCGGCTTTGCTGCTGGCGTTGGTATTTTTGTACGACGTGATCCCTAAAAAGCATCAGCGGCAGTATTTCTTACTGTGGCGTATCATTATTGGGATGCTCATCGGTGGTATTGGTATCACCATCATGAGCACGCCTTGGATATATCAACCGGGCGTTTTTTTCGATACTCGCTCGGTTATCCTCTGTATTTCAGGCCTCTTTTTCGGTGGTTTGCCGACCTTTATTGCTGTGGTGATGACGGCGCTATATCGCATCAGTATTGGTGGCGCGGGGATGTGGATTGGCGTCGGCGTGATAGTGTCATCCGGGTTAATTGGGGTGATCTGGCGTCAATATCGTAAATCCTATTTAGCGAACATTTCAGGTAGAGAAATCTTTCTCTTTGCCTATGCAGTCCATATCGTTATGTTGTTGTGGTTCGTATTTTTACCCAATGGCATCGGAATGCCCTTGCTCGAACAAGTCACCCTACCTGTGCTCACCATTTTCCCCATTGCGACTTGGCTACTGAGCCGCCTGCTGTCACGGCGTTTTGAGTTAGAACGTGATGAACAAATTCGCTTGCAGGATGATTTCCTATTTCGTAGCCAATTTAACGTCGGCAACATTGGTATTGCGATAACGGGGATTGACCAAAAGTGGATAAAGGTGAATCCACGTTTATGCCAAATGCTCAAATATTCAGAGGCTGAATTGCTGCGGATGACGTGGGCGCAAATTACCCATCCCGATGATTTAGAAAGCGATGCGCTGCAATTTGAGCTCATGCTGCGCGGAGAAATCGATAATTACGAGATGGATAAACGTTTTATCGTTAAAGACGGCAGTGTGGTTTATACCCATATGACAGTGGCCTGCAAGCGCGGTGGCAGTAATACTGCGTTGCTCGTCATTGCTGGATATCTGGATATCACCTCACAGGCCTTAGCCGACCAAGAGGTGCTTGCTAGTCGTGAACAACTCGAACTGGTGTTGAGCAGTAGCGATCTTGGAGTATGGGATTGGGATATTCGCCATGATCGTATCGAACGTAACGCTCGCAGCGCCGATATTCTCGGCTGCGATGTGGATATGCTCAATGCCAACAGTCGCCAATGGATGGACGCAATTGTCGCCGAAGACAGACCTAAAGTGCTGCATTCGATTGAGGCCCATATTCGCGGCGAAACGGCGCAACATAAGATGGAATATCGTCTAAATACACTCAATCGCAAAGTGCGCTGGATATTAGATACGGGCAAAGTGGTGAGCCGTGACGCCCATGATAATGCTCTGCGGATGTGCGGAACCTATACCGATATTACCGACGCAAAACTTATCGAAGAGTCGTTGAAATTGTCGGCGCTGGTATACGACAACAGCTCAGAAGCCATGAGTGTGCTCGATGAAAAAGGCGTGATCATTACTGTCAACGCCGCCTTTAGTGTGATGACTGGCTATCGCGCATTTGAAGTGCGAGATCAACATATTCGACTGCTTTATTGTGACCTCAATGGCCGCGATTTTTACACTCAAATGAACAATGAGATCCGTGAAAAGGGCCAATGGCAAGGCGAAATGTGGCAGCGGCGTAAAAACAGCGAGGAATATGTCATCTGGTTAACCATCAATGACAAAGAAGGCCATCCCTATCGACGTGTGGCGCTGTTTTCTGACATTACCGACAAAAAGCAAAATGAGCATCTGATCTGGAAGCAAGCCAACTACGATACGCTGACGGGCTTGCCCAATCGGCGCATGTTGTTGGAATATTTAAGCAGCGAAGTGAAAAACGCTGACCGCAATCGCAACCACTTTGCCTTATTGTTCTTGGACTTAGATTTCTTTAAAGAAGTGAATGACACCTTAGGCCATGCCATGGGCGATTTACTGCTGATAGAAACTGCAAGCCGCTTAAAATCCTGCGTGCGTGATGCCGACGTTGTGGCGCGTCTTGGCGGCGATGAATTTACTGTAGTGTTAAGTTCGATGGAAGATCATAAGGGCATTGAGCGTGTTGCCGAGAATATTCTGCGGCGAATTGCCGAGCCTTATGTGCTGGGTGAGGAAACGGCTTACATCAGCGCCAGTATTGGGATCACTTTGTATCCCGATGATTCGACTAGTATTGAAGGACTGCTTAAGCATGCGGATCAGGCGATGTATGCGGCGAAAGATCAAGGGCGCAATCGTTTCAACTATTTCACCCCATCGATGCAGGAATACGCCAAATACCGTATGCGCTTGATCCAAGATTTGCGTCAAGCGGTCGCCAATAAAGAATTTGAACTGCATTATCAGCCGATTGTTGCTTTAGCGACGGGTGAAGTGACTAAGGCCGAAGCCTTGATCCGCTGGCACCATGCCGAGCGTGGCGCTGTGTCACCCGCCGAGTTTATTCCGGTGGCGGAAGACACTGGGCTGATAGTTGAAATCGGTAATTGGGTGTTTGAGCAAGCCGCGCGTCAAAGTGCGGCGTGGCGCCACGAGTTAGGGGTTGAAATCCAAATCAGCGTCAACAAATCCCCAATCCAATTTCGCGATGAAGGCACACTGCTCAATGATTGGTTGAAGTTATTGCAAGATCTCAATATCACGGGCGCGGGCGTGTGCGTTGAAATTACCGAAGGCTTGCTATTGGACGCCAGTATGGGCGTGACCGAAAAACTACTGGCCTACCGTGATGCGGGCGTGCAAGTGTCGCTGGACGATTTTGGTACGGGCTACTCGTCACTCGCCTATCTTAAAAAGTTTGATATCGATTATCTTAAAATTGATCAATCTTTTACCCGCCATATTGATACCGATTCAAACGATCAAATTCTCTGTGAGGCGATAATCGTGATGGCCCACAAGTTGGGGATGAAGGTGATTGCCGAAGGTGTCGAAACCGAGGCGCAGCGACAAGTGTTGTTGGCGGCAGGTTGTGACTACGGCCAAGGTTACTTATTCTCAAGACCTGTGCCTGCCGCTGAATTTACCCAAAAATACCTGCAGGATCCGCCGTTAGTCTCCCGTGTCTGAGGGGATATTAACTGAGACATGATAATTGCCTATAAAAACGCCGCGGATTTTGCTAGACTCCGCGGCCCCGCGTTGGGGCATTGAGTATCACCTCGCATCAAAGTTTTACTACTTAGCTAAAGAGTCCCTATGAAATTTGAAACACTCGGTTTATCTTCTCCTATTTTGAATGCGATAACTGAGTGTGGCTATCAGCAACTCACTCAAGTGCAAGAGAAAGTGATCCCGCTTGCCTTTGAAGGCAAAGACATTATGGCCTGCGCCCAAACGGGTACAGGTAAGACGGCTTCCTTTGCTCTGCCTGTTCTTGAAAAGCTGGCGGCTGAGTCTTTAACAAGCGACAGCAATGATAAACCGATTTTACGTGCGTTGGTGATGACTCCTACCCGCGAACTCGCGATCCAAGTCTGCGAAAATATCCAGAAATACAGCCAGTTCCTGCCATTGAAAACCTTAGCGGTTTACGGCGGCGCCAATATGAATCCCCAGCGTAAAGGGGTAGAGCAGGGTGTTGATATTTTGGTGGCAACTCCAGGTCGTTTATTCGATATTATCGGCCAATTCCAGTTAGATTTATCGAGCGTCACGACCTTAGTGATCGACGAAGCCGACCGCATGTTAGACATGGGCTTTGTGCGCGACATTGAAAAAGTGAAACGCTTAATTGCGCCGCAGCATCAAACCATGTTGTTCTCTGCCACGTATAGCGATGCGGTGAAACAACTTGCCGAGAAAATGCTGAATGAACCTCAGTGGGTGAATGTTGCTGATACGACAACGGCATCCACAGTAGTGCAGGAAGTGTATCGCGTTGATAAACGTCGCAAAGCCGAGCTGTTGTCAGAACTCGTTGGCCGCAACAATTGGCGCCAAGTACTGGTTTTTGCCAGCACGAAAGAAAGTGCCGAGCATTTATTGCAAGAATTAAAGCTTGATGGCATAGCCGCAGGCGTGTTCCATGGTGATAAAACTCAAGGCGCCCGTAATCGGGTGTTAGAAGAGTTTAAAGCCAGTAAATTACGGGTGCTGGTGGCAACCGATGTGGCTGCACGTGGGTTAGACATTCATGCCTTACCTATGGTGATTAACCTTGAATTACCTTTCCTCGCCGAAGATTATATCCATCGTATTGGTCGTACAGGCCGCGCAGGATTAACCGGCCGCGCGATTTCGTTCGTGTCGCCTTCAGACGATGAAATGCTCGCTGAAATTGAAGCCTTGATTGAGCAAAAACTGCCTGTGTCGGTACAACCGGGTTATGAAGAAGGCACGCCTTTACCTGCCCGCTACCGTGATGCGCCAGCGGCACCGATTAAGCCGATTGGAAAGTGGAGCCATAAGGCGCCGCAGGATCGCACTATTGGTCAGTCTCGTCAGGGCAAGTACGCTAAAGGTAAAGCGCAGGACAGCAAAGCAGGTGGCGAGAAATCCTCTAGCCGTGCCAAACCTGCTTCAGGCTCAGGTAAGCCGTTTAATGCGACTAAACCTAAGTCAAATTTGGTGAGCAATAAGTCAGGTTTTGGCTCTCGCACCAATAAGTCAAAATAAGTTAAGTCAAAATAAGTTAAGTCAAAATAAGCTAAGTCTAAATAAGTTAAGCCAAAATAAGCTAAGCCCAACAATCAAGGCTAATAAGCGCCAAGCGCCTGTCAGCCTTGCTGTTTAACGGTTGCCTAGTTTGTTAAATAGCTTGTCGCCATTCTAAAAGCGCATCCTCACCGATGCGCTTTTTGTTGAGCTTCAAAGCCAATACTTCTACACTCGAGCGCCAAGCTTTCTATTCGAGCGAGTTTCCTTATGATTATCAAAGCGATTCCCACCAATATCATCACAGGTTTTTTAGGCGTAGGTAAAACCTCTTTGATTAAACAATTGCTGGCGACTAAACCCGCGGATGAAATTTGGGCTGTGCTGGTCAATGAGTTTGGTGAGGTCGGCATTGATGCGGGGTTACTGAACTCCTCCGATAACGGCATACAAATTCGTGAGGTGGCGGGGGGCTGTATGTGCTGCGCCGCAGGCGTGCCGACGCAAGTGGCGATCAATCAGTTGATTGCGAAAGCGAAACCTGACCGCTTACTGATAGAACCGACTGGGCTTGGGCATCCTAATGAAATCATTAAAGTATTGAGTGCGCCCCATTATCAGAATGTGATTTCACTGCGCAGTACTTTATGTTTGGTGGACGCGCGTAAAATCCACGATCCTCGCTATCGAGAACATGCAAACTTCATCCAACAGTTGCAAGTGGCCGATGTGATTATCGCGACTAAGTCAGATTTATATGATGCCGAAAATACCAAGTTACTCTATGAGTTACAGACCTATTTAAGCCATATCGAACGTACTGATATTCCTGTGGTGAGCCACACTAACCAGCAATCTTTACCTAGCGCGCTGCTGGATTATTTAAACCAACCAAGGCGCGTGTCACTCAACATTAGCAGTAATGGTGGCATAGTCCCTAAGCTAGGTAATCTTACAACGACTGCTCCTAGCTTGTTCCGCACGGGTGGTTCGCGTTTGAGTGAGCTAAGCCTTTTTGCCGAAGGTGCAATCGAAGTCGCACTCGAATTTGATGCACGCGGCATAGTGCGCAAGCAGAATCAAGGTGAAGGCTGTTTTAGCTGCGGCTGGGTATTTGAGCCAAGGCAAGAGTTTGATTTTGATAAGTTAATGGCATTTATTCAGCGCCACACTCAGTCATCAGACGTCGGGCAAGTGTTGCTGAGATTAAAGGCCGTGATGATCACTTCTGAAGGGATCGCTGGATTTAACTGGATTGATCATGAGTTTACTGTGGTTGAACTCGATGACAGCTTAGATTCCAGACTAGAGATGATTACCGTGGACGAAGTCAATTGGGACGAGATAGAGCAGCAGTTGCTCGCCTGTCTTTGCTAACGATTAACTGCTCACTGGCTTTCCCATCGCCCTTTATTACACATGTGATCATAGGTCAGGCGGGGGCGAATACGCTTGGATCAGTAGCGCAGGAGCAGTCGTGCAGAATTATATGCGCAGTAGCAGTCGCGTAGGCTCAGTAAGGCAAGGTTACGCGATATTTTTGGCCGAGTGTCGTAAAGGTGCCATTTTGGATCATTTCATCGAAAAAGCTGTCAAACCTATGTCTTAAGGGATCAAATTTCGCCTGTTTTGGAAACGCCATAAAACCGTCTTGGACATCGATTATCGGCATGATTGGGGTAATTGCCTTAGGGATTTTGATTTGGGCGAGCACGGCATCGGTATTACGGCTGTTTGTGGCGAGTAAATCTAAATCCCCCCGAGAGAGGCGTTCTATCCCGCTTTTAATATCGACAAATTCATTGATGTTCAATGACTTAGTTTGTTCATTAAACGTCGGGCCATAACTCCAACCCTGCATCTTACCAATCCGTTGACCTTTAATGCTGGCATAGTCGCCATTCCAGATTATTTCATGGCCTACACGGGCATAGAACACCATGTTATCGCGGTAAAACGCTTTCGTCGCAAAAGCCAAGTTCGCTTCACGCTCTGGGGTATCGTAGGGACCAATAAGAATATCCGCTTGGCCACGTTCGACCATAGAAATGGCGCGTCGCCAAGGGGTAATTTGATAGTGAATGTTCACACTTTGCAACTGGGCGAAGCGATTTAAAATATCGACACCTAAGCCGGTATATTCGCCATTGGGCTGTAGTTCGAAAATTTGGTTGAAACTCGCACCCACCGCGAGCAGGTCTTTAGCCTGCGCAGTCAAGCAAAGGCTGCTGAGCGCCAAAAGGACGACTTGTGCAAAGGCTTTGCTGAGTATCATGGCATTCCTTGTGTGGTTTGAATGCGGGAACTTAAGGCACGCTATCTTGTAAAAAGCGGCGATATCGTTAGGACATTCACTGAAGTAAAGGTTAGCAAATTTTACCCTGATTGGGGCGCACGTTAACATTTTAATGTTTTGAGATAAACGCAAGATTATTTTTCATACGCTGAATCGCAAGGGCATTAAGCCGTTGTTCTTCAATTGATACATCATCCTATCCTTCAGACTGTTTAATGATACCAGTCGTATTAAATATCTGTTCATTCAGCGGGAGTTCAACGCGCTTTAGACAAGGCGAAGGCTTGAAGGCATGGTGGTGCTCTGTCGAAAGCCTTAAACGCAGTATAAAGCGCGTTGAACCCCGCCCTTCGGGAGCCACACAGGCATCCCACTCCCGTGTTGCATTGGCTTAAAAGGGAATGACCATTTCTGCGCCAATGCGCCTTGGATTGAAATGCTTGTGAGGCTCTGAACTGATTAGATATTTAATGTGATTGGTATTTCGCCTAAAGGTGTCAATTTGTATCGCTCTCGGGTGAGGATGAGAAATGTATTTTAGCTATGCGTTTAAATCAGTTAAGGCCGAATAAAGGGGATTGCGGTATGCTCTGCCATTAATTTATTGATACGCCAACGCTAGGCGGCCTATTTGAGCGGGATGTTATGAAGCTGCAGGAAATAGATAAAACCTTGTACCGTAAAAACATGAATTTATTCATCGTAATTTTAGTTGTTAGCTTAGTCGTGCTGTCACTGATTTTTGGAGCTGGGTTGATTGCGCTGTTTGGTGCGACGCCTGTGCTGGGTGAGCCTACAGGTAATTTCCATTTGAATCTCTTAGGGGTGATTTTCAGTCTGGGTCTGTGTAGCGCAGTGATTTACAACTTGAAGGACAAACCTTTCTTCAGCGAAATTTATTATGTGTGGCAATTAAAGCAGCTCCATAATCGTATCTATCGCAAGTTGATTAAGATTAAAGCCGCTGCGGCGCAAAATGATGTGAATGCTTTGATTATACTGCTGTTTTATTACACGAGTTTAAGGCAAGTGTATGAACTCGATGATAATACGTTGACCTTGCCGGCGCTGACTCAAGATCTCAATCGTTTGAATGCACAAATCGAGAGCTTAGGTTTATTGCTGTCGCCTGAACAATTTACGCCTGATCTGCTGACGTGTCCTTTTTGATACTGACAAGGCAAGATGAAGATCGCTCCTCACCTTACCATTATCTAGCCCTTATCTTGTCTTTATCGCCCTTACCCCGAATGAGGTCAGCGAGTCCCGCTTAGGCGGCTTGCTGGGCTCTTTGCAGTGTGAGTAACCACTTACCATAGATAAAAATCCCCACTGCTGAGATAGTCCCTATGGCGGCGATGATGTACCACGCCATGCCAATGTTATGGCTGTGGTACAGCAGTTGGGTGAGATCCAGGGCGCTTTCACCTGTGTAGCTCACCAAGGTAGTAAAGGCCTCACCTTGGGGAATGGCGCTAACCTCAGTGCTGTTCATGCCGCGCTCTAACAATAAATCCCGCGAAAACAATTCTTTCGATGCATAAATCTCATAGAGTTTAGGGCCAAAGTAGCCTTCTAATCCCCAGCCGATCCCTTGGGGTAACATCACAAAGCCCAAGTACATGGCTTTTTTACCTTCGGGCGCAATGTTGCCCATAAACTCATTTTTCTTCGGGCTAATCATCATTTCGCCAATGGAGAACATAGCGATCGCGAGCACGATAAACCAAGCCGCATGGAAGGCGCCGATAAACACAAAGGCCAAAATACTCAGCAAACAACCAACAAACATGGCGGTAGTGATGCGGTATTTAGCCGTCAGTGCGGCGACGATAAAACAGCAGGTCATGATCAGGCCCGCATTAAGGTTGAGCATGCCTTCTGGCATCACCTTAGTGCCTTCGTTATTGAGGCCAAGCCAAAATTGCAGAATGCCGTTACTGGTGCCTTCGCTGCCAAAGAGGGACGTGACGATTACGCTGGTATCGACCCATTCGGAAATATGGATAGGCAACACATCGAATAGGGCATTGAACAGGAACCAAAAGCCTGAAAATACCAACATGTAGTAGATCACTATCGGTTTTTTCAGCTCACGCCAAGCATCGCGCCACAGGGCTTCTTGTTTGACTTCACCTGACTTGATTTGTTTGTTACGTGCGAGTCGCTCGGCTTTACCTGGCTCTGTATAGGTCAGTAAAAATAAGAAGTTGAGTGAGATAATCGCGGCGCAGGCGAAAAACACATTGTCCCACGACAATTGGCGCATATGTACGGCCACTAACGGCCCGAGGAAACCGCCAATGTTGACGACTTGGTAAAAAATGCCCCAAGCCATAGAGGTATTATTGCGATTGGTGGACAGCACTAAGGTGCCTTGAATACCCGGTTTAAATATCCCTGTGCCGATGGCAAGGAGTAATGCGCCAGCAAGGAACCCCCAAAAACTGGGAAAGAATGCCATCACCAGATAGCCAAAAATTTTAATGATGGTGGAGCCAAAGATGGTTTCTTTATAGCCGACGCGGTCAGAGATTCCACCCGTGAACACGGGCACAAAGGTTTGCATGATCGCCCACAGGGAAATAATAATGCCGTAGTCGCTTAGGCTGATCCCAAGGCCGCCCGCAGACTCAGGCGCTTTAGCGTACAGTCCTGCACTGGCTTTGACGCCGTAGTAAGCGATACGCTCGACTAACTCCATCCCACCGACCAGCCAAAATACATAACCTAAGCTAGTGATGGAGGCCCACATACCGAGCTGTTTGACTTCCCGCAGGTCGTTGCCTGCATTTGGACTATTCTGACTCATGTCCTTCCCTTATTATTGTTATTGAATTTATTATTAATTAAGCCATTAATTATCAATATCTTAAATTTTTATAGTTAATCATTTCATCTTGCTAAAATACGCGAATAGGCTTGCTTGAGCTGATACTTTACCTAATTCGGCCTTAAACACCAAAAAAGTAGCAAAAAATGATGAGTTAGCCTACCTCTGTTATTGGACTGTGCTCGGTTTGTCATTTGACTGAAATTGGACTGTGTAGGCTTAAGTTATTGTGATGATTAATCTTTGTGGTTACATCTTCATACTTAACTTGCTTTGAGTTACGGCTGATTTTAGGTACAATCCATTGTCGCATTTTTGTTCACCCGATCATTTTTCTAAATAGATACGACTCTTGCCCCCTTTTTTGTGAGAAACGCTAATGACAGCAATAACATCTAATCATGCTCCTGCGGATATGAGCCTGCTCGAGGAGCCGATTGCGAAGCTTTTTTGGCGCTATACCATACCCACCATCGCCTCTATGTTGGTGACGGGCGTCTATGTGACGATTGATGGCATCTTCGTTGGCCACTATTTGGGTGAAACTGGGCTGGCGGGGATGATGTTAGCCTATCCAGTCGGCGCTATTTTGTATGCGATTGGCGCCATGATCGGCATGGGTAGCGCAGCATTAGTGTCGATCAATCTTGGTCAAGGCAATGTGGCTAAGGCCCGTAAATTGCTCGGTAATGCCTTTAGTTTGTGTTTATTCGCAGGGGCCATTATTGCCCTCATCGGTGGGATATTCTCGCGGGATATTTTGATCGCCCTCGGGGCGCAGGGGGACATTCTCGAAAACGCCAACGAATACCTGTTCTGGTATTTTGCCCTGTGTCATTTCCCCATTATTTCAATGACCTTCACCACATTGCTGCGTAATGATGGTCGGCCATCCATGGTAACTTGGGTACTGATCTTGGGCGGTGTATTAAACACTTTCTTAGATTGGCTGTTTATTGTGGTCTTCCCCTTTGGTTTAGCGGGCGCTGCGATTGCGACTATGATGTCGCAGGCGGTGACGGGGCTTTTGTGTTTGCAGCACTTTTTCAGTCCTCGGACTCAGTTGAGGATCGACCTTGAGCAGATGAAGCTTAAGCTCGACAATTGCTTGAACATAGCCCGTGTGGGTTTCCCTAGCTTTTTGATGAACCTTTATTTATCGATAGTGTTAACCCTACACAACACAGCTTTTTTGTGGGTGGGCGGCCCCTTACACGTGGCAGCCTATGGCGTGGTGAGTTACACAGAAGCGTTTTTCTATTTGATTTTTGAAGGTATTGCGCTCGGCACGCAGCCAATTTATAGCTTTAATGCGGGTGCAGGGCGTTTCGACCGTGTCAAGCAAGCACGCAATATTGCCTTTGGCATGACGCTACTCACCGCAGCCTTGGGCTTAGCATTGATTTATTCTCGCCCTGATTGGCTAGTGTATTTGTTTGCCGGCGATAATCAGAACCTAACGCCTGTGGCGATTGAAGGGATGCGCTGGTATTTCTGGGGCTTACCAATGGAAGGTTTAATCTTAGTCGGTGCGAGTTTCTTCCAAGCGATTAATTGCTCGAAACAAGCCTCTATGCTGACCGGCGCGAAACTTATTCTGATCGCGGCGATTATTTATTGCTTCGCTTGGATGTTCGGTGTGATTGGTGTGTGGGTATCGCTTGCAACCTGTAGCACTATTCTGACGATATGGATGTTCTACGCCATGAAGCGAGTCGAGGCGCGGCTGCAATAACTCTGTTTTGCTTGGGTCTTGGTTTTGCCAGCTTTTTTGCGTGCGCTGATGATGAGGGAAGAGGGCAAAGGAAGGCGAAAGACGCGGCCAGACAAGCGGTAAGAATAGATATATGAATAGAGGCATAAGTGGTTAGTTTCCCTGAGTTTCATAATCGATTTTACAATTGATTTCACCATTAATTTCAGTATTTTTTTCAGTATTGGGGCGATTCATGGCCCCGATTGCCATTCAACGACTATCTTTGTGCGCCAAACATGACTTAGGGCTAGCGTGGGATGATGGCCTCTGATACATTTCGCTGGTTTAATCTGCTATCAAAAATGACGCCTTCAAGCGGGCGGTTTTTTCGAGGTCACAAGCCTCAGAAAACAAGTCTAATTCGCTTTGAAGCTTAGGTCAGCTGATCGTCGATATAACTGGGTATTGAGCCGAATGACTCGCTCGTTGATTTTAGTAATTTATGTTTTATGAGGCCCTTATGCGCACCACTGCAGTCATTTCTATGCTGTTGCTTGGCGTGTTAACCACTGTTAATGCCAGTGCCAAAGAGAATGAGTTAGTGTTTGCCAGCGACTTTGAAGGCAATCGTTTATCTCAACCTTGGTCGTGGATCATGGGTTGTCAATTCGAAGGCGCTGAACCCCACAGTGGTGAAAGTGCGCTGTTATGTGCCGAAGGCAATAGCAGCATAGTTAGCAAGTACCCCATTTCTGAAGCGGGTCTATTGGAGTTTTGGGTTAAAACTCAAAATACTCAAACCCAGTATCGAATCAATGTATTAACCTCACCAGTATTAAAGCTCGATGCCCAGTGGCAGCATGTTGCCTTAATCGATATCACTCCGGGTGCGAACGAGTATTTGGCACATAGAGTCTCTATCGACGATCCGAGCCGCCAGTATATTCGCCTCGACATTGAGTCCATTAATGGCCCCATCAGTCTGGACGATTTGAGCTTAGATAAAATTCGCCTCGATATGGCCCTGCAAAAAAATGAGCAGAAAATTATCGGCGGGATTTTAGATAAGCTTAAAGCTGACAAGAATTATGAAGTGCAGTCTGAGTCGTTCCGCACCTTAGGTAAAAACTACGCCGCCCAGCTTGAGAGCCAAAGACAATATCTTGAATACTCGAATGCCATCTATTCCAGTATCACCTTTGTGTTGGCAACCTCTGAGCGCAACAAAATGTCTAACCCTATGGGATATAACACCTTTAGGTCGGTGCTATCCGACACTAAACGTGTGGCATCACCTATCCAGCAGGCACGCTTGGGTTCTATGGTGAAACCCTTTGGCGACTTGGCCACAGCGACCTTAAATGTGGTCAGTGCCGGTGCTTATTCCGCCTTTGCCGAACCTTTTAAATCATTCTTGGCCGCGACCTTTGATCGCTCTAATTATGACAACAGCGACTTGAGCCGTAGCGATAAAAAGTTTGCCGAAGAAAATGGCCTGAAAATTTATCAGCAGGCCGAACGCTTTATGTCTGAAATCGAAAAAGAGCTGCAACAAGTGACGGCACTAGACAATGACTTAGTCAGCATGCAGAAGAACTTAGATACGTTCCGTAAGGATCTCGATAAGCATCTACGCGGCTATTTACAGCATGCCGGCATTGCTCGCACGCCTGAAAACTACAGCCGAGTGATGAGTAAAGACGAGCAGACTCGAGCACTTGTGATTACTGAGGCCAGTGCCAATATCAGCGCTAAAGCAGAAGCTTTATTGGCTTCGAATAGCAATGCTGAACTGGTGCAGTACATGATTAAAACCACTGAGAAGATTGATGAATTTCAAGAGTTTAAGGAGCGTTTTAACCAGATCACTTCGGCCATGCTGACCTTCTACGATAAATTTGAACGTTCGATTGCCACTGAACAAAACCCCTTCACTGACCCAAGCGATCGCGCCGTATGGGAGCAACACGCCCAAAGCGCCCGTAACTACATTCGCCAGTCGAAGGAAGCGTTCACTAAAGCCTTTATGTAACGGATTGTTGTGAAAACATCGACTGAGCCTTTTTCATCGAAATGGCAGCGCAAGTCTTTTTCGCTGCCATTTTTTATATCCTCAATTTGTCAAAGCGCTCGTTTAATAAGCCATTTTAATCTGAGCGTGTTGTAGGTAACCCTAAAGTGCATTATGTTGTCGATTTAGAATAGTCAGTTGTTTGGTTTTATCAGTGATGGAGTTGTTGACATGGAGTTTCAGGCTATCCCAATTATGCGGATTTTTGATGAAGATAAAGCCAAAGAGTTTTATCTTGGTTTTCTTGGCATGGAGTTAGATTGGGAACATCGTTTTGAAGATGGTTACCCTATTTATATGCAAGTGTCGCTTGGCAATTTTGTTTTACACCTAAGTGAACATTCCGGTGACTGCACGCCTGGCAGTAAGGTTTTCGTGAATGTCAGCAACCTAGATAAACTTTTTACACAAATTACTGCAATGCCATACAAATATAATAAGCCAAGCATTGAAGAGGCAACTTGGGGGGCGAGGTGTTTCACTGTGACAGATCCATTTTCAAATAAGTTATTGTTTAATGAATCATCGGATACATAACAAACAAATGTTATCGCCAGCAAAAAGTGCCGGCTGCAACGTCAACCCGCCGCGCAGCTTTTCGTGCTAAATCTGGGCGTTAAATGTATGCATATCGAACGCACATTTTTCTATTACGAAAGAAGCCGTAAACAACAAGCCAAAGTGCTCGTTTTCAATATGCTATTTTTGCCGCTTATCCTTTGGCTTATTTGGATGTTGATTTCAAAAAATGAGCCTTTTTATGACGAATTCTTGTTTTATATAAAATATATTGTTGTTGGGTCAGAGCTTGTACTATTGTTGCTAGCAGCATGGTTACTTACTCATCCGGCAAAATTTTATATCAAGCTTACAAATTCTGAGTTGAGCTCATTTCATCCTACTTTTAAAGAATGGACGTTCAGCGTCAATCCGCAAGACATTATTGAAATTGAACACAGTACAGATATAGGCGCAAACGCTAGCCTCATTTCAGTGAAAATGAATAATGGTTCATCAGTTTTATTGAGTCCCAACTATCCATATAAGCGAAGCGAACTATACGATGCATTACGATTGGTTAATCCAAATATAAAAACGCCCAAGAACACTTGGTCGTTCCCTTATAAAAAGTAAATAATCAATTATTGACTGACCTGGCTTAAAAATGGGATCTCATGTCCTGCAACTCACTGTACCTTGCTTATCCAAATCAATCACTGCCCATTTGTTTTATTGGGTGGGCATGTCTTAAATACATCAATTTTTTAATGAGTTAGCTCATCTTTATGCATCAACTTTAGCCCTTCAACTTTTAATGACTCTAATTTAAGCAATTTTTGCTCGTACAAGTTGTAGACAAACCAAAAGTGCATTATGTTGTTGATCTAAAATGGATGGTCAGATTTTTGCTGAAATCACACAGAATTATGGACACTACCATATCTTAAGTTCGCTCTGCGATGGAGTTCATAGACTTCACAACCTAACAATGGCTCAGTTCTATTCAGAACGGCGCCAAAACGTTCAAAGTAGTCTTCATTAACTTGTTTTGCACTGATAAGTGGTACTTCAATACTGACATCTACACGACCTTTACGTATCAACGCAGGGTCAAGATTATCAAGATGATTTGTGGTCATTATGACAAGGCAGTCATCAAGAGGAATGACGCCGTCTAACGCGTTGAGTACGCCACCTAAAGTGAGTGGTGGGTTATCTGCATTGCTTTCAGCAGTACGTGATACCGTAGCCTTTACACAGTCACAGTCCTCTATTAACAACATAGCTCCGGGGGCTACCTTTCTAATCGCCTTATGAATAGTGGCATCATTGACAGTCGATAGATTCAATATGTATAGATCGCGATGATACTCAACCGCTAAGGCCCTCGCTATACCCGTCTTACCTGTGCCCGTTTTTCCATGTAGTAATATGGTTAGCTTACTGACAACCGATTTTCCCCGACTGGCGAAGTTATCAACTTCCCTCATCAACTCCTGCTTAAACCCTTCATCGAGCACTAATTCACTAAAACCCGATGATTTCAATGTGCCATAGCGACACCATTCGGTTTCCTCGAAAATATTCACTTTTGGCTCAGTAGAGATGTCCCCACGAGTATCTTCTAAAAAACTATGTAGTTTATCTTTTGCCCACCAGGGTGCACTTACAGTAATAGTATCGTATGCCATAGTACTATCGACCTTAGTACGGGTCGCCAACATGAAACAACCAGCGTATTTAAACAGGTGCATACCGTAGCCAATAGACTTAACACTGACACGCCCGTCGTAACTCGCACTATAGTCAAAGTACACAGCCTCTGAGATAGAGCGTGAAAAAAACGGAATAGTAGTATTACTGATCAAAAAGGACAGCTTATTGAATACCTCTGCGCGCGCCTGATGGCTATCGTCTATCGTGAGCCGCACAAACAGCAGGCTACTGAGCCCACTTAACAGTTTCGCGGGGACATCTTTTAACATGTAGCTTACGAGTCCAATTAACGTTAATGCTAATACGCCAACAATGACAGCCGTTAACAAAGGATCACCATTGGTGAGCGCCTTTATTTGTAGTAATACTTCGTTCATTTACTCACCTTTACTATAAATGTCTCATGGAGATAGTCGAGAATACGACCAGCCGCGTCGAGGAGACTCGCAAGGCATCCTCAGCATTGTGCTATCGCACCAGGTTAAAGCCACTTGATAAAGATCCTCTACTTATCACTATCTATTGCTTTAGGCCGCGGCGCTCATCAAAGAGTAGGACGGCGCGGCCTTGCATCCACTGATTGACTTGCACAACATCCGTGTTTAACAGCCCGTTCGCCATCTGATGCTAACGTTTAAATAAGAAAGCCGCCAATAAAGGTCGGCTTTCGTGTTTCGATTGTCCCGTAACCTTTGTGTTTTCTTGGTTACATTAAATCTTGAGGTATTACAGCAAATACACGTTCAAGCTGCAGGCGCCGTGAGCACCGACGACGAGGGCTTGTTCGATATCGGCGGTTTTTGAGGGACCCGCGATAAACACCCCGAACTCACCTGAGGCTAGCGTGATTTCTTTTGCCGCTTGATGCATGTTTGGCACAATTTTATCGGTTGGTAGGGCTAAGATCAGGTTTTCACAGATAAAAGGTGTCACTCTATGACCTAGATTCTTATTGTTCACCCAGATGGCACCGTTTTCGGCAACGCCAATTTCACCTGGAATTACCGCATAATCTATGTCTTTTAGCTCATGGGCGGTGGGGGGAACTTCGCGGTTTGCCGTTACGCCATCAACTAAAGAGATCACCTGCAACCCTTGGGCGATGAGTTCATCGACTTTGGCTTGTAGGGCTTGGACGCCAACATCTTTATGCAGCGTACCCGCGACCGTATTGAGGTTAGTCTCAAACTGGCCGACGAGGTTTTCGAGCCTTGGCGTCACTTCTATGCTTGGCATAGGATGATTGGTTAAGGCCGACAGTTTGAGCGCATTGAGAATTTCAAGTTTACTAGACATCTTATAGGCTCCTGTGTTTCTTAAACCAAGCTTCGAAGCTGGAGTTCGGGGCGACGGGCAGCTCACGGTATTTACCCCATGCACCGCTAAAGGGCTTTAACAGACTGCCCGGTAGAATGCGCAGCGCGTTTCTCGCCACACTCATAGAGCAATTCAGCATGGTTTCACTTGCCATAAATTTACCTACTAATGGCATATAACTATTTTTGCCATAAGGGAGTTTTCCGGCTTCGGCCTTAAGGCGTCTGTGGTGGAAAATAATCTTATCGAGCGGCACTTTTGTTGGGCAGACATAGGTACAGCTGCCGCACAAGGTACAGGCCCAGGCAATCGAGTTAGTGTCATCAATCTTAGCGCCTACTGCGATACCAATGGGGCCTGGAATGGTGTAGTTGTAGCTGTAACCGCCGGAGCGACGATACACAGGGCAGGTATTGAGGCAACCACCACAACGGATACACTTCAATGATTCTGCAAGGATTTTATCCTTAAGCATCTCAGTGCGACCATTGTCGACAATAATAATATGCATCTCGCCAGCAGGCTGTGGACCACGGTAAAAGGCGCTATAAGTCGTAACAGGTTGACCCGTAGCGTTACGTGCTAAGGTACGCAGCAAAACGGCGGCACTGTCCACATCGGGCACCACTTTGTCGATCCCCATTGAATGCAACTGCAGTTTAGGCAAGTTAGCACCCATGTCGGCGTTGCCTTCGTTGGTACAAACCACCACGGCGCCTTTGTCAGCAATCGCCATGTTCACGCCTGTCATCGCGGCATCGGCAGTAAGGAATTTTTCTCGTAAATGTGCGCGGGCGGCACGGGTTAAATACAAGGGATCGGCTGCCCCTGCTTTAGTGCCGAGTTTCTCATGGAAGAGTTCGCCAACTTCTTCTTTTTTCATGTGAATAGCGGGCACCACTATGTGTGATGGCGGCATTTTGGCGAGCTGAATAATCCGCTCTCCCAAGTCAGTATCTATGACTTCAATACCACGTTGTTCTAAGTACGGATTGAGGTGACATTCCTCGGTCAGCATTGACTTAGACTTCACTAATTTTTTGACATTATGGCGCGATAAAATGTCATGGACGATACGATTATGTTCGGCGCCATCTTTTGCCCAATGGACTTGTATGCCGTTGGCGACACAGTTTTGCTCAAAGGTTTCAAGATATTGGGCAAGATTTGTGAGCGTATGAAGCTTAATTTCTGAGCCTAACTGACGCAGCTGTTCCCACTCTGGGATACTACCCGCGGCGCGGTCGCGTTTTTCTCTGAGCATCCACAGCGCTTTTGAATGCCAGTCGACACGGGTTTCGTCGCGGCAGAAAATATCGGCTTTATGGGCATGGACCTGTGAGCCTTGACTAGCATCGTGATTATGATTGTAAGCCATGGTGAGTCTCCTAAAGCGCGGCGTTCAGCACTTGCGCTATGTGGCGAATTTCAATCGGCAATTGCTGTCTGCGGATCATGCCATCGAGGTGCAACAGGCATGAAGGATCAAAACCTACGACATACTCTGCACCCGTTGCCGCGTGGGCTTGGGCCTTGTCTTTACCCATTTTGGCAGACACTGCGCCCTCATCGACGGCGAACGTACCGCCAAAGCCACAGCATTCGTCACGACGGTCGGGATAGACTATGTCTATACCCGCAATATTGGCGAGCACGGCTTCGACTTTGTTAAATCTTGGCCCCATCTGCTCGCTTGGTGTCGCAAGGCTTAACATGCGAATACCATGGCAACTCAGTTGCAGGCTTACCTTGTGCGCGAAGGGCTTGGTAAAGGCGGGGATCGGCGCGATATCGTGTAAAAACTCCGTGAGTTCATAGAGCTTGTTGATCACAGCTTGGGCTTCAGGGCTGCTATCAAACTCGTGGAAGTTTTCTTTGGCGGCCACTAAGCAAGAGGCGGCTGGGCAAACAATAGCGTCGCATTCCACTCCCTTAAAGGCGTTGAGCAATTTAAGGGTGGTACTGCGCGCTGCATCGAAGCAACCTGAGTTTGTCATCGGCTGGCCACAACATGTTTGACCCGCGGGTAGAATCACTTGGTGCCCAAGTTTCTCTAATAATTCCAAGGTGGCAATAGCAACCTCTGGCATCATTTGATTGACTAGACACGGGATGAAAAGGGCGATTTTCATTGTGTTTTCTCTTTCTTGTTAGTGAACGACATTGCCTTGCACTGTGCCCCCAAAGTCCACACAAATGCTAAGGTAGTTGATCAAATATAGGCCTATCTAAAGTAAATAAGTAGCCCTAATTTAGTAAATGAGCTTGTAGATTTTTGCAAAAATGAGAATATTTTAAGTTTATGATTTTAATTGTTTTATTATGGTTTGATTTTGTAATTTAACTACAAGTTGAAGCGTGTCGGCCGATAAATGAGAATAGTTGTCTTCTAAAGAGAAACGGGGCTACTTTGAGCCCCGTTTAGTCAGTGTTTTAGCGGCTGCATTCTTCGAGTAAATAAGCCAAATGGCGATAGGAAATGCCACTGTGTTGAGTCAAACCGACCTCACACATACGGTTGGCGTAATAGCCTTCCTTAATCTCGACAGGAATGAGCTTTTTGATATTACGCAGTGCACTGGCGTTGATTTCTGGTTTATACAAGCCTTTTTCACCCGCGTAACCACAGCAGTCAATTCCCGCAGGTTTAAGCACTTGGGCTGAGCACGCATCGGCAATCGCTTGCATCTTAGGCTCTAACTTCATCTTGCGGGCGCTACAACCTAAGTGCAGTGCTACATTGACTTTTTTGCTGATGTTGAGCTTAGTTAGCAAGTTGTCGTGCATAAACTCAACTAAGTCGATAATTTGTACTTTGGGGTTACCCGTGAGGGTGCGATAGGTACAAGACAGTGCATCGACGACCACAGGCAACTTGCCGCCGTTGGTCATTTTGCTCACCGCATCGATAAGCTCTTGGCGTTTGGCATCGGCATTTTTAAAGTCGCCCTTAGACTCCCACATTTGACCACAGCACAAATCGCGGGTCTTTTCAGGGGTAATCACGTTATAACCCGCGCGTTCCAGTAGCGTGACGACGACTTCTGGCAGAGTGCGGTTATCGGGATCTTTTGGCGTTGGGCCAAAGGTTCTGCCGCCACAAGCAGGGAAGTAGACCACAGTTTCTTGGCCCACTTTTGCAGGGGAGGGTTTTGGCAGTTTGCCGCCTTTGGGGAAATCCGGATTCCAATAGGGCACTTCTTTTGAAATCAAACGGCCGGTTTTCATTAGCGCATTGGTGATGCCATCGCCGGTGATTTTATGGATAACCCCGAGCATGTCAAAACCTGAGCTGATCACTTGGTTGACCGCGCCAAAATGTTTGGCTTGGAAATCTAAGACTTTTTGCTCAGTGGTCGTGATGTATGGCGTGCGCAACTTACGCACCAATTGGCCCATGCTGTTGTCAACCGGGCAGGCAATAGTACAAAGCTGACAGGCGGCGCAGGTATCAACCACATCGTACTTAGCGGCGGCGCGCATTTCGGCTGCGGCGGCTTTATCACCGGATTGCTCTAAGCGTTCGATTTCACGCAAAGTGGCGATACGCTGGCGCGGCGAGAAGTTCAGCGCCGATGTTGGGCAGGTTTTTTCGCAGAAACCACATTCGATGCACTTATCGACAAAATCATCGACCACAGGGCAGGGCTTGATGTTTTTAACGTGGACATTGCTATCGTCGTTGAGGATAACACCTGGGTTTAAGATACCATTAGGATCAAACACTTGCTTGATACTTTTCATCAGGGTGTAGGCATCTTGCCCCCATTCTTTTTCGACAAACGGCGCCACAGCACGGCCGGTGCCATGCTCGGCTTTCATTGAACCGTCGTACTTATTAATCACCATATCGGCAATATCGTCCATAAAAGCATGGAAGCGGTCGATATCGGCTTGGGTAGAGAAAGTCGGCGTAATAATAAAGTGGAAGTTACCCGCTAGGGCATGGCCATAGATACAGCCTTCAGGGTAACCATGTTTATGGAAAAGCTCAGTAATATCGTGTGCTGCTGCCGCTAGATGCTCGAGTTCGAAGGCTACGTCTTCGATAATGACCGAGGTGCCCTTTGGCCGCTCGCCACCCACAATGGGGAATAAGCCTTTACGCATTGCCCAATACTTGTCACAAACTGCTGGGTTAGTACTAAATTCCATTGGGCGAATAAAGTCAAAGCCGGCGAGTTTCGCGGTGACATCTTGGGTATAAGCCTCGAGGGTTTGCGCGTCATCGGCACGGGATTCGATAAGCAAAATAGCGGATAATGCGGGCAATTCCGATAACCAGTCCGGCATACCAGGCTTACCCGTTACCGCTTTGATAGATGGCCAGTCTAGGAGCTCAGCCGCTGCAACGCTCTCACCGTTGATCAATGGAATCGCGCGGGCGGCATCTTCCATATTGTGGAATACGGCCATGGCCGAGGCTTTAAATTTAGCCTCATTGACTGTGTTGTAGGTGACTTCGTTAATGAAGGCGAGGGTGCCTTCCATACCCACCATTAAATGATTAATGATGTCGAAGGGATCGGTAAAATCGAGTAACGAGTTGATACCATAGCCAGTGGTATTCTTGATCGAATATTTTTTACGAATACGGTCTGCCAATACCGCATTATGGCGAGTCATGTGTGACAGCTCTTTGACCGCCTCGAGTAGTTTGCCGTGGGTTTTAGCAAATTCAGCCTTTGATTTCTCACAGCCAGTATCTAGCTCTGTACCATCGACAAAAAGCAGCTTTGCAGAGGCGATCGTTTGGTAACTGTTTTGGGCAGTGCCGCAGCACATACCTGAAGCATTATTGGCAACAATACCGCCAATCTTAGCCGAGGCAATGGTCGCAGGATCGGGGCCAATTTTGCGGTTAAGTGGCGCCAATACGGCATTGGCATCGGAACCAATGACAGCGGCACCTAAGGTAATTTGTTTGGCATCGCTACTGACTTCAATCTTTCTAAAACCATCATGACCAAGAATGAGCAGTATGCCCTCACCGATAGCTTGGCCCGATAAACTGGTGCCCGCTGCTCTAAAAGTCACGGGCGCATTATGCTTCCTTGCTACCGCTAAGGTCTGTTTAACTTGCTCTAGGGTCTCGGCATGGACTACGACTTCTGGGACGATTCTGAAGTAACTCGCATCGGTGGACCAAGCAAAACGACGGACGGGATCATCCGTGACAGGGTGGTCGCCTAATTGCACTCTTAGATCATCGATGACCAATTTGTAGTTAATCGACATTGCATTGCTCTCTTTGTAAACTGACAGAAGTCGAAGTCATAGGTAGTGACTTCGACTGCTCAATTAAATCAATGAATTAGAAACCACCCCATAGGGTTGCAATAGTTCCTGCCAATAGGGCATAACCGATGGCAACCGGCATAGTCTTACGGATAATTTCTGATTCTCTACCCGCCATACCCACCACAGTGGCAGCGGCTACCACGTTCATTACGCACATCATGTTACCGGCGTTCGCACCTATACCTTGTAGTGCCAAAACCAATGTGTGGTTCATGCCAACATTGTCAGCCACACTGTATTGCAGACTGGAGAACATCATGTTCGAGAAAGTGGCTGAACCCGATAAGAAGGCACCAAAAATCCCTACTATAGGCGCCACCCATGCCCATACCGCCCCCATTGACTGGCCAAGCATATCGGCTAGGGCAACTGGCATAGAGGCAAGACCTGCACCATTAGCACCTGAGTTTAAGAAGATTTTCACCATAGGCACCGAAGCACCTAATGAAATAATGGTGGGTAACATGGACTTACATGACACACCGACCGTTTGCTTAATCGCAGGGCTTTTCATTTTGAACAGGAAGAAACCGAGAATACACACGGCGACGAAGAAGGCGCCTGGGGCGTATAGCGTCGCGAAGCTGGCCTTAAGTTCGGTGCCCATTAAACCTGTCCAGCTGATATTGAAGCTTGATAACCAGGCTTTAAGCGGCATAACTGTACGAGATAACACTAACAGCGCAGCCATGATGATATAGGGCGTCCAAGCGGCTATTTGTGAGAATTTGGCTGTGGCTTCAACCTTGACTCCCTCTTGACTGTCATTTTCGGCAAAATCATTCCAAGGAGTTTTAGGAAGCAAATAACCTTTGCGCGCAACAGGGATCACCAGTGCCATACCGATTAATGCACCGATAACCGCTGGGAATTCAGGGCCTGCGAGGTAGTTGATGATCCATGCGGGGACAGTAAACGCAAGGCCTGCAAAAATCGCAAATTTCCAAATCGCTAAGCCTTCCTTAAAGGATTTATTACGACCAAAGAATCCGGTCAGCATAGTCACCATGACCAGCGGGATTAATGAACCTGTGATTAAGTCGATAGTGATCATATGCATGACGATATATTGCGCGTAACCAGCATAGTTACCGCCATGTGCCGCAAATTGCTCCGCAGCCATGCTTACGCCACCTTGGATCAGACCCTGTTCCATCCCAAAGAGCACAGGTAAGCCAATCGCTCCAAATGATACGCAGGCTGAGTCGGCAATCAAAGCAACAACCGCAGCGGCAACCGGTGGTACGCCTAGCAGTACAAGCAGTGGTGCACCAATCGCGGCGGGTGTACCAAAGCCTGCACTGCCTTCGATAAAGGCGCCAAATAACCAACAAATGATAATGACCTGCACACGGGCATCGGCACTGATGTTAGTAAAGCCAGCACGGATGGTATCCATCGCACCTGAGTATTTCAGGGTATTGAGCAGGAATACCGCGCCGAAGATGATGGTTAATGGAGTGATGGCTGATAGCAGTCCCTCGAGGACCGATGCCGCCAGTAATGTGGTATCCATTTGCCAAATAAACACAGCGGCGAGCGCAGTGACTACCATGGATATGGGCATAGCCTTTGATGCAGGCATTCTGAGTAACACTAAAAATAGCATTACGCTGAGCACTGGCGTCAAGCTGGCGAGGAGTTGAAGTATTGTCATGCTTGCCTCTTCATAAAGTGGTCTGTCTTATTATTGATATTAGGATTTATCATCTGCCTTCATGTCGACTTCCCAGACCAATAAATCAGCAGTTAATACTGCAAGTACTTACGGTCTCGACATTCTGTGTTGTGTACTAGACGCTATTGTGAGCTTGACTAATATGATCTAGATCATCTTGGCTGTTATATGAAATGCTAATTTACAGTGCTGCGGGGTGCTTCTCTCAGGGGATTTTCTTATATGTGACAATGATCACTTAGACTCTTGGATGTATATCTACTTTGGTTATATAAAATTGTGTTTGTTGTTTTTCTGGTTATTAAAAGTAGAGCTATCACTCATATTTATCGTCATTATTGCAATTAACTGATCCATTTATTTCATTAATAGACTCTTAATGATTTTTTAAGACATTTTTAAGGTGTGATTAAGATCACGCAAGGTGACGCCGTTGAATTATGAAAATTGCACTGAAGTTTGTCAAGTGATTATTTTTATTGATTAAATTTATGGTTCGCTGATGTTTTTTTATAGTGATGCGGATCACGCTTTTTAAAATCGAAATTTTATTGTGATGTAAGTCACTTAATTAAATTAACTTTAATTTGAAATTAAATAACCGTTATTTAAGTCACTTTCAGTTTTTGAATGGCGGGATAATTCTCTTTCTATGAACTCAAAAAGAGCTTCTCGTCTTTAGCCGCCATTTTATGGGAATATTTACAAAATAAAAAAGAGACGGAATACGTCTCTTTAATAGGGTAATTGGGTAAGTTATAGAAATAGGACCCATTATGGGAAATAGGACAAATAAGCGCAGGCTTAAAACAACTTGCTGCCCCAGCCTAATTTTGTTCGCAGCACGTGGAAATAATTGTGACCTTTAGGATGAATAAGCCGTAAACGTTCAGAGCTGCGGCGCACTATGATTTCATCGCCCGGTAACACGGCTAAATGCACATGGCCATCACAGCTGACTTCGAGGTTCTCGCCATTTTCGGGTGACACAACCATTTTTATCGTGCTGCAGGCATCGACGACAATCGGGCGACACGACAAAGTGTGCGGGAACATAGGCACTAAGATCAGGGCCTGTAAATTAGGCGTCAGGATAGCGCCGCCAGCGGAGAGGGCATAAGCCGTCGAACCGGTTGGCGTTGACACTATCATGCCGTCGGCACGCTGGCTGTACATAAATTGATCGTCAATATAGACCTCAAACTCAATCATGTGGGCAATTTTACCCGGATGGAGTACGGCTTCGTTGACGGCGGTATTGCTCGCCTTGAGCATACCGTGGCGATAGACTTCGGCTTCGAGTAAGAATCTGTGCTCGGTATCGAACTCACCGTCGAGTACCTTAGCAAGGGCTTCTTCAAAGGCATCGGGCGGCAGGTCGGTTAAGAAGCCTAAATTGCCGCGGTTAACGCCAATCACGCCCAAATCGAAGCGAGCTAATACCCTAGCCGCGCCAAGCATGTTACCGTCACCACCGACGACTATGGCTAAGTCGCAGCGCGCGCCAATTTCTAGCAAATCGACCGCCTCGATATTGGGCCCTAGTTCGGTAGCAACACGCTCTTCCACTAAGACTTCAAAGCCTTGCATTGTCAGCCAATGATGCAGACGTTTTAAGGTTTGATTGGTCCCTTGGTGATGAGGTTTGCCGATAAGGCCGATAGTATGAAACTTTGTGGTCATATTTATGCTAGATCTGGCCTTAGGCCTTGAAACGTCAAAATTGATCCCCATAATATGCCCAGAGTATTTCAGAAACAAAGCATTTTTAGCTGGAGTGAAAATGAGCAACGAATCGATTAAAGCAGAACAGGATCTGATCCAAGAGGGTGTAGAGTCTGAAGTATCTACCGCAGAAGCAAGTCTGATCGATGAGCTTACCCAGGCCAATTTCCGTATTGAAGAGCTGGAACAGTTACTCGCTGAAGCTTTGGCGAAAGTTGAAGAGCAGAAGGATTCAGTTATCCGCGCCGCAGCCGAAGTCGACAATATTCGTCGTCGTGCCGCAATGGATGTGGAAAAGGCGAACAAGTTTGCCTTGGAAAAGTTCGCCAATGAACTTTTGCCAGTGCTTGATAACATGGAGCGCGCATTGATGGGGACTAACCCTGAAGATGAAGCGACGAAAGCGATTTATCAAGGTGTTGAGTTAACTCAAAAAAGCTTACTCACTGCGGTGGCTAAATTTGGTGTTAAGCAGATTGATCCACAAGGTCAGTCATTTAACCCTGATCAACATCAAGCGATTGGTATGCAGCCAAGTGCCGAGTTCCCTGCGAACACTGTGATGTTGGTGATGCAAAAGGGTTATGAGCTGAACAGTCGCTTGCTGCGCCCTGCTATGGTAATGGTGTCACAGGGTGGCCCTAACCAAGAAAGCGCAACGATAGATATCGAAGCTTAAGCTTTATTGGTTAGGCCGCTGTTCTAACACACAGCAACAAAAAAGGACTGCAATTGCAGTCCTTTTTTTATGGGCGAAATCTGAATCGGCAAACAGAATCGGTCAGCAGTACTTGACCGAGTTCTCGCTCTATTACGCCGCCATCTATTGAATCGCTTATTGCGCTAGATAAGCATTGATTTGCGCCAGTATGCCTTCGGCATCCAGTTGCAAGTCATGGGTAACTTCCTCGGGTGAGCCATGTTTGATAAATTCATCAGGCAAACCAATTTGAAGCACGTCCTTGGGCATTCGCAGCTTTTGAAGCTGTTCAAGTACGCCAGTACCTGCGCCGCCCATGATGGCATTTTCTTCCACAGTAACGAGCACTTCGTGGGTTTGCGCCATCTCTTTGACTAAATCAACATCGAGCGGTTTTACAAAGCGCATATCGACAACCGTTGCATCTAAGCATTCGGCAGCGGTTAACGCCGAGGCTAACAAGGTGCCAAAGTTGAGAATGGCAATGCGTTTGCCCACACGTTTAATCACGCCTTTACCAATCGGTAATGCCGTCATCGCTTCGACTTGCATCGCTCCCGTGGCGCTGCCCCTTGGATAACGCACTGCACTTGGACCCGCATCATAGCAATAGCCAGTGTAGAGCATTTGACGACATTCATTTTCGTCCGACGGCGCCATGATCACCATGTTGGGGATGCAACGCATAAAGCTTAAATCGAATGCACCTTGGTGAGTTGGACCATCGGCACCGACAATACCGCCGCGATCGATAGCGAACAATACCGGTAATTGCTGCAGCGCCACATCATGAATAAGTTGATCGTAGGCGCGTTGCAGGAAGGTCGAGTAAATCGCCACCACAGGCTTAAAGCCTTCACAGGCAAAACCTGCGGCTAAAGTCACTGCATGCTGCTCGGCAATCGCCGCATCGAAATATTGTTTCGTGAAACGCTGGGAAAACTCCACCATGCCCGAGCCTTCGCGCATCGCAGGAGTAATGGCTAATACTTTCTCATCTTGCTCAGCGATGTCGCATAACCATTTACCGAAGACTTGGGAAAAGGTCGGTAAACCGGGTTTGGTAGCCGGCTTTTTAAACAGCGACGGGTCAAACTTAGGCACCGCATGCCAACCGATAGGATCTTTTTCAGCAGGTTCATAACCACGACCTTTCTTCGTCATGATGTGCAGCACCTGTGGACCTTTCAGATTGCGCATATTACGCATGGTCTCGACCAGAGCATCAACATCGTGGCCGTCGATAGGACCGATATAGTTGAAACCTAACTCCTCAAATAGCGTGCCAGGAACGACCATGCCCTTGAGGTGTTCCTCAGTGCGTTTGGCCATTTCTTTGATGACGGGCATGCCTTTCAATACTTTCTTGCCGCCTTCGCGCAGCGTAGTGTAGAAACGGCCTGACATCAGTTGGGCTAAATGGTTATTGAGGGCGCCGACATTTTCAGAGATCGACATTTCGTTGTCGTTCAGTACCACGAGCATGTCATTGTGTAAGTCGCCTGCGTGGTTCATGGCTTCAAACACCATACCACCAGTCATGGCGCCATCACCGATCACGGCAACGACTTTACGACCCGCTTGTTCTTTTTCTGCGGCAATCGCCATCGCCAGTGCGGCGCTGATAGACGTGCCTGAATGCCCAACGCTGAAAGTGTCGTATTCACTTTCTTCACGCCATGGAAAAGGATGCAAGCCATCTTTTTGGCGAATGGTGTGCATCTTGTCGCGACGACCCGTGAGAATTTTGTGGGGATAAGCCTGATGGCCCACATCCCAAATCAGCCGATCAAAAGGGGTGTTGTAGACATAGTGCAACGCAACAGTGAGTTCCACTGTGCCGAGCCCAGAGGCAAAATGTCCGCTGGATATGCCAACAGACTTAAGAAGGAACTCGCGCAGTTCGTCGGCTACTTGTGGTAAAAGTGCCTGAGGAAGCTGGCGGAGTTCATTGGGGGTGTTGGCCTGCGCCAACACGGGAAACTGAGAAATGTCCAAACTCATAGCGAGATACTTCGACTCTTATTATATTCTTCGCTCAATGATATAGCGGGCGAAGTCTGCAATTAACTGGCTATTGTATGGCAATTTAGCCAGCGCTGATAGTGCCTCTTGGATCAGTTGTTTGGCGGTGTCTTGTGCACCTTGTAGTCCAAGTAGTTGTGGAAACGTACTCTTATTCGATTCAGTATCAGAGCCTTGCGGCTTACCGAGTTCTTCGGTGGTGGCTACTATGTCAAGGATATCGTCTTGTACTTGGAAGGCGAGTCCGACCGCACGGGCAAAATCCATCATAGCAGCATACTGATCTTTTGGCGCGTTTGCGGCGATTAATGCTAACTCAACGGCGCAACTGATAAGGGCGCCAGTTTTCATATTATGTAGCTGAGTTAATGCTTTAAGATCAATATGTTTATCGGTTGAGGCTAAGTCTATCGCTTGGCCGCCACACATGCCACGATAACCTGAGGCTTTTGCCAATACTCTGACCATAGCGATATGTTGCTCGCTGCTGATCCCAGCTACCGCTTCGGTGACAATTTCAAAGGCTAAGGTCTGCAGTGCATCCCCCGCTAAAATGGCGGTCGCTTCATCAAAGGCGATATGCACAGTGGGCTGACCACGGCGCAGCTCATCATCATCCATGGCGGGTAAATCATCGTGGATCAATGAATAAGCATGGATACATTCAATGGCTGCGGCGCAGGCATCTAATTTTTCGAGCTCGACCCCAAACATGCGTCCGACACTGTATACGAGGAAAGGTCGAATGCGTTTGCCACCCAATAATGCGCCGTAAGTCATGGCGGCTTTTAATTGGGGAGCGGTATCTTCAAGCGTACTAAAACGCTGTTTTAATTGATTATCAACCCGTTGTTGATATTCTTGAATGGCACTGACTAACACGCTTATTCGCCCTCAACGGCATAGGGGGATAGGGGCGCATTTTCATCTTGTTTCAGTAAAATGGCCACTTTTTGTTGGGCTTGTTCGAGTTTTGCTTGGCTATTTCGAACCAGATTGATGCCACGTTCAAATTGTTTTAACGCGTCATCGAGGGAGATATCGCCTTGTTCTAGATCGGCAACAATGCGCTCAAGTTCGCCAAGGGATTCTTCAAAACTGAGATTTTCGGGTTTCTTCGCCACGTTTATGCTTCCTTTGATTTAGCGGACACAAGGTATATCAGGGCGGCTTTAGGGTCAAATTCAGACTAAAGATATTTGCTCAATAGCACGCTTTGTTACTGAAATTTTTTCAGAAAATATAAATTGTCGCTAAACTTGCTTAGTGTGTGTCCGATAACTGACAATAGTATCATCATTTGTATGGTAATTTTTAACTTGATAGACAAGGCTCGCATGTGTGTCGGTGGGATTATCTTATTCAGTGGAACAACTGAGTGTTATTGCTTACCTAGGGTAAGTATTATGTCGTTTATTACGAAAATTGAGGAGCCGTTGTGGATTTAGCAACAGTAATTGGAATTGTGGGTGCCTTTGGTTTTATCCTCGGGGCAATGGCCACCAGCGGCGGTTTAATGATTTTCGTTGATGTACCCTCGATTCTTATTGTTTTCGGTGGGTCCTTCTTCGTGGTGATGATGAAGTTCAATCTTAAACAGTTTTTTAGTGCGGTAAAAATCGCCGCCAAAGCGTTTATTTTTAAGATTGATAAGCCAGAAGATTTGATTGAACAGTCCGTGACTATGGCTGATGCCGCCCGTAAAGGCGGTTTTTTAGCTTTAGAAGAAGCGCAAATTACCAACAGCTTTATGCAAAAAGCCGTCGACATGCTCGTTGATGGTCACGATGGTGAAGTGGTGCGCGCTGCCTTAGAGAAGGATATCGCCCTGACCGAAGAGCGCCATCGTACTGGGATCGGCATTTTTAGAGCCTTCGGTGACGTAGGTCCTGCAATGGGCATGATAGGTACGCTGGTGGGTCTTGTGGCCATGCTGTCAAACATGTCAGATCCTAAATCCATCGGCCCTTCAATGGCGGTGGCCTTGTTAACCACCTTATACGGCGCTATGGTCGCCAACATGGTTTGTCTTCCTATCGCGGATAAGTTAACGCTTAGGATGGGTGAAGAAATGCTGAACCGTAACTTGATTATGGATGCGGTATTGGCGATTCAAGACGGACAAAACCCTCGGGTGATTGAAGGCTTCTTGAAAAATTATCTGGCTGAGAAAAATCGCAAAATAGATACAACGGACGGAGAGTAGCCCATGGCTAAGGCTAAGTGCAACTGTCCACCGGCCGGAGCACCGATGTGGTTGGCGACCTTTGCTGACTTGATGTCGCTGTTGATGTGTTTCTTCGTGTTGTTATTGTCATTTTCCGAAATGGACGTAATGAAGTTTAAGCAGATCGCGGGCTCAATGAAGTATGCCTTTGGTGTGCAAAATAAGGTGGAAGTCAAAGATATCCCGAAGGGGACGTCAGTGATTGCCTTAGAATTTAGACCAGGACGTCCCGATCCCACCCCGATTGAAATAATCAACCAACAAACCAATGAAATGACGGAACCTGTATTGGATTACCAAGCGGGTGAAGACGACAGTGCGGGCGGCGTGCAGCAGCAAAGTGGTTCCCAGCGTGGCGGCGAAGCCACTGCAACAGCGCAGGAAGTGGCTGATGCGGTTAAGGCCGAAGCGGCAGCGGCGCAGGATAAGATCAATCAAGAAGTGAAGAAGATGGCGCAGGAACTCAATAAAGAAATCACCGATGGTGCGATAGAAATTGAGTCCTTAGGTCAGCAGATTATTATCCGTATCCGTGAGAAGGGCTCATTTGCCTCTGGTTCTGGCTTCCTTCAGCCTCGATTTAAACCTGTGGTGCGCTCTGTTGGCGAACTGCTAAAAGATGTGCCAGGGATTATTACGGTATCGGGTTACACGGATGATATGCAAATCAGCGATGAGCTTTATAGCTCTAACTGGGATTTATCCAGTAAACGTGCTGTGGCTGTGGCCCACGAGTTAGTACAAGTTAAAGGCTTTGATTCTAAAAGGATGAAAGTGGTTGGCATGGCGTCTAACAATCCGATAGTGCCAAATGATTCACCGGAGAATCGTGCCCGTAACCGCAGGGTGGAAATTGCCATTGAGCAAGGTAAAGCCAAGGAATCTGATGAAATTCAGGTTGGCAATTCGCCTTAGATAGGCTCAATACGCGCTGTATCTAAAGCCGCAATTCTGTTGCGGCTTTTTTTATTGGACTGTCCCGTCCTGAAATACGTTGACATAAAGAGGACTTCTTTATGACAACATCAATTAACTCAAGCCGTAAGCGCACACAACGAGATTACACCTTAGCCTTTAAATTAGGCGTTGTAGAGCGTGTTG
>NZ_JALBYT010000030.1:0-61569 GCF_022690845.1 Shewanella sp. N2AIL
TACATCACTGGATATTACAGTGAGACCAGACCCCATCAATATAATGGTGGGTTAACGCCAAATGAGTCAGAACGTTTATATTGGAATGACTCTAAAACCGTGGCCAATTTTACTTGACCACTACACTACGCTAATAATCCAACACGGCAGTGTGTGTTGTCAGCAATAGACGATGACAAATGTCACCTCTTTCAGCAAAGTCCTAGAAAGTGTAAAAACGTGGCCCCCTGTTGCTGAATTTACTTTGGTATCAGCTTGAAAAAAGCGACAATCAAACATATCAAAGGCATAAGTAAGTTAATCACTGTAGCGCAGCTAATACCCACAATAGGGTTTAGATGACTACAATGGTGACGAAAACACAATAACAGCATATAACTCACGCTTTACCCTAGGGCTATCGCGCGCCTAAAATGCGCTATGTTACTGTTTTAGTCATTGGCAACTCGATTTTTTACCGCATTTTTAGATTAAGGGTTAAATGGAATATGGAACAAATATTTGAAAAATTGATGTATGCATCTCGCTGGATTATGGCGCCGATTTACTTGGGATTAAGCCTAGTCCTAATCGGTTTAGGCATTAAATTCTTCCAAGAGATCTTCCATATTCTACCGATTATTTTTGAGATAACCGAAGTCGATCTGGTGCTGGTCACCCTATCGCTGATTGATATCACCCTAGTGGGTGGCCTAATCGTGATGGTGATGTTTTCTGGCTATGAAAACTTCGTTTCACAGTTAGATGTGGGCGAAGACAGTGAGAAGCTAAGCTGGCTTGGCAAACTGGATTCTGGCTCACTGAAAAACAAAGTCGCCGCTTCTATTGTGGCGATTTCATCCATTCATCTACTAAAAATCTTTATGGATGTGAAGAATATCGATAACGACAAAATCATGTGGTATCTGTTAATCCACATCACCTTCGTGTTGTCAGCCTTTGCCATGGGCTATTTAGATAAAATGACTCGCGCTGGTAAGTAGTCGCTTCACGCTGAATAAGTTAAGCGTTAACGGTTTTAACACTGTGGAAAGTTTAAAAGTAAAACCTAGGCAAATATAAAGTTTATTCGCTTCTGCTAAATTACAATGCCACTCTTTTGAGTGGCATTTTTAATGACAAAACCCAAAAAATTAAAGCAATCCACTAACACTAGTTATTCCACACACATCAACTTAATTTCACCTTGTTGACTCATTAATCTGCACTCATTTAAATCTTAATGCAGCGATTTGTAATATCTATTTTTCAACTTGTTGCATTAAATATTTAGATATCAGTCATACGGTTTAAATCCATTAAAAATACTTACCCAAAGGCGTCAAAAAAATCTATAATCGCCACCTTTTTGACAAACTTGTCACTAATGCATCTATCCGTAAATAACCATCCCTGTAATCGCAAGGTAGTAAAGTGAAAACACAGTTACTGGCTCTCATGCTCGTCAGCCATATTGGCTACGCCCATGCCAAGGAAGATTTGGCCTCAACTCTAAACTCAGAAGGAATACCACTGAAGAGTCATAGCATCGATTTTATCGATAAAAATCTCAAATTAACCTTGGCCTGCTCCGTTGGCGATCTGCAACCTAGCATTAATGTCACTATGTCGGAGTCCTTTGCATTTAATGGTGATCCTAGCGTACTCATCATTACCAGTGGCGAACAGACTAAGCTGAAATTGCATGGTACTGGCTCACTGATGAATTTTAGTAGTGGGAGCGCTGCCAACCCAGATCTATGGGCAAGTTTAGGTGAACTGCAGGCTCAACAAATACATCTTGAAGCAGTATCTTTTCGCTCTAGCAAATACACTAGTGCAGACCTAGTTGCCGTAGGCTTTGCCGATGCAGTGGTCAGACTGAAACAAGATTGTGCCAAGTAGTCACCTCAATCAGCATTTAATCAAATCGTAAAAACAAAAAGCCACTGATGACAGTGGCTTTTTGCATTTATAGCATATGACTTAACGTCCAAATTAGCTCTTCGCTAGTTCAACCTGATGCACTTTCTCGGTTTGGTCCACTATGGTCAATACCGCAGCATCACCTACCACGTTACAAGAGGTCAGCACCATATCGATAATGCGATCTAACGCCGCGACAATGGCGAAGGCTTCTATCGGTAAACCCATTTGATGGATTAACACGCCTATCATCACCATGCCGCCGCCGGGCACACCGCCGGCACCTACAGAGAGCAGGAAGATGCTAAATAGCAGCGAAGGCAATTGATCAGAGGTGATTGGCATACCAAAGGCGTTAGCGACAAAGAAAATCGCGATAGTGATGTAAATCGCCACGCCGCCCATGTTCATGGTCGCGCCGAGCGGCACCCCAAAGCCTGCTACCGCGCGATTCACACCTAACTTTTCGGTTAAGGTACGCATAGTCACAGGAATCGTCGCATTCGAGCTTGCGGTCGACAGTGAAAACAACACTTGCTCTTGGGTCTTCTCGCGGAAGGTTTTGGCCGAAATTGGGGTAAATATGCCCACCGCCATTGGGTAAACCACAAAAATCCACAGCAGTAGCAGCGCGAGGATCAGCACCATGTACTCAACTACGCTCATAAACACGCCAGCATCTAAGGTCGCGCCGAGCTTGAACATCAAGGCAAATACACCGTAGGGCGCTAGGCTCATCACCACAGAAATCAGCTTCATCATGATTTTATTCGCGGTTTGAAAACCTTGCACAGCGCCAGCGACATGCTCACCGAGTGACTTAATCACGCCGCCAAGCATTAAAGCCATAAAGATCACTTGCAGCATATTGCCCGACATAAAGGCCGCCACAGGGTTACGTGGGACTATGTCGATCACCAGTGCCATCAAACTTGGCAGCTCAGTAGCAGTAATGGCCACGCCGTCTGTGCTGCTCATATCGACGCCTTTACCAGGGTCGAGTAACAGCACGACTAATAATGCCGTCGCGATCGCGACAAAGGTATTGATGATGTAAAAACCAAAGGTCTTACCGCCTAAACGGCCAAAACTTTTTAGATCTTGCAGCTCACAGACACCACAAACAATACTCACAAACACTAATGGCACGACTAGCATCATGATCATATTGACGAACATAGTGCCAACGCCGCCGGCAAGCTCAACCAAATTGTCCGAGAAGAAGCCGATATCGTTTAAGAAGTACTGCACTATTGTGCCGAAAATAAGACCCGCAAACAGACCTATAAAGATCCGCGTCGAAAGTGATTTCATCATGCTTGTGGTTTCCCCAGAAATGTAGTTTTTTTGTTATTCATCTTCCATGATGAGCACAATTGCCAATCCATTTTTGGCTTAGGCAGGGGATAGTGAAACATGCTAGCCGTTAATTCAATGAATAAATTTCACTTTTTCATCTTAAATTAAGCTAACCGCATCACGGAAAATTAGTAATAAATTGATTTTAAATGACAAATAATAATTATGCTCAATCAATGAACAGACTAAAGACTTATTTAAAACCGCATATTTAAACAGAATGAAAACCAATAAATCACAATGAAAACATATTAAAAACAATTAGAAAATCAACCTCAGTCTTAATGACTAAAATTCAACTTATAAAAGAATTTAAAACTAGGTAATTGCACTAACGCAGAGAGATGGAATGCGTGATGGCTAAATATATAGCACTAACACTAGTTCAAGCCCGTGAGCTAGCAGGTGTTGCTGTTTGATGCTAATACTGTGTTGAGTTAACCAAAAAGCTAATTCTTGCCAACGCTTTAAATCGGCATGCTGAAGATATTTGGTCTGTTTCGCTTGCTTGTCGAAATCATAGGTTGAATTAATTTGCCCAATGGCCAACAACTCGGCAGCAGCCGTCAGCGCAAGTTGCGGCACAAGGCAATGGGTCACCCCCATTAAGGTATGGGCGATTTGCAGCCCTGCGGGATCTAAGTCGGTAAAGGCGATAATCGGCAGCTCGCCTGCCATAGCTTGCAAAAAATGCCGCACACCAATCGGTGAATGATGACCGCTACCGCGGTAAATAACCATGAGGTTCGTTAGATCCTCAGGTAAACGCGCTTGATGGATAACATCAAACACATCCAAGTTTTCAACCACTAAGATGGCTGCAACATGAAGTTCACGGCAATGCTTTTGTGCTTCATCCAAAGGAATACGCAGCGAGGATAAAGCGGATATTGCAACAGGTGGCGATTGAAAGCCCAGAAACTTGAGTAACACATACTCGGCTTCTGGGCGGATCTTAGCGAGCTTCTCATTATGACTTTTGGCGGACATCGCCATGCGATCGACATTGAAATCCAGATCCCTGAGATCAAGTCCCATTAGCGCCAATACGCCTTGCCTTAACAGATCAAAGTCTTTGGGCGCGAAGCACAAATACTTTTCAGACTCGTCTAACTCACCCACTTCTAACTCGCGGTAAATCGCGCGCCAGTTAGCCGTGAGCTTAACCTTTGGAGAACGCTTAATAAAAGCCTTCTCCAACAGCTGCAGTTGTTGCTGACCTAGGCGAGCCATAACTCAACATCGCGAATGATAAAGTTACCGCTATAGATAGGATGTGGTTCACCTAATGGCTCAAGTTCAAAGTAAGCTTTATGTTCATCGGGTAGGCCTTCATAGCCGCCAATGACTTGATAAATCCAGCTCTCAGCTTCCCAAGGCAATGCCTTATCCACCAAATATTCCAGCGCAGATTGGCGCAGGCCAGACTCAATTACATCGACGAAATACTCATCCACCGCTTGTTTGAGTGGATTATCCGGCACATCGAAGTCTTCACTTTGGGTGAGTGACACGGACGCATCTCGCTCACGCACCGCTTCAATCACGGGATGACGACTAATAGCTTTAATGTGCGCGACTATGCCCATCAACTCCAGTTCTTGACTGGCGTTGTGCACATCTACCGCAGCAGGTGCGAGCAAGATTTCGGCGCGATTGAATAGGCTCGGGATTTCCTTGTGGGATACATGGTCCGCAGGCCGATAATCTGGATGCAAGTCAGTGTAGAGTAACCAGCCCTTAAGCAAACGGGTACGGCCACGGATTTGTCTGAAGCGGCCTAAGAGTTCGAGTAAACGCCCCTGCACTACGCTCAGTTCCTGGGCGCAGTCGCTCATGGTTTCTTGCAAAGTCGTCACTAAGAGTTTGCGCAGCTCTCGGATATCGCCGGCGATTTCGCCAAGCTCACTAAACTGGAACATCTCTAAGCCATTAAGCAATTCAGATACTTGGCTTTGAGCTAATTCATTTTCGCGGATCTTAGCGTTGATTGTACCGACATAACCGAACTCGTTGTTGATCCGGCCCCAGAGCACACGAATCGAATAACGCAGACTGTCGGCAAAGCTATAAACATGCTCACTCAAATCCGACAAATAGGCTTCGGCAGCGCTGTAATCTGAGCTGTGACGAGCTTCTTTGTAATGGTCGGCCAAGGTTTTAATGGTCGCGAGAGCCGAACCAACGTTAGAGTCTATTTGGCGATTACGCTCGTCACTTAAGCCTTCTTCGAGCAAGGCGCGAACAGAACGCTTAAGCCGCAGTTCCTGATCTGGCTCTGGCCGCCACAAAATGCCGGCCTGTTTGAGCTTTTCAACCACGCTTGGATCGTGGGCATCCTCGTTTAAGGAACCTGCTAAATAGGCGTCCATAATGATGTCAGCATGGCGACCTAACTGCTTGAGCAGCTTAACCCCCGCCTGATGTAAGTTACTGCTCATCACGGCCTCCTTGGTCGCAGCTTTTACCTAGGTTTAATCGTGCCAACATTAGATTAAGTCCCGCTGAGTCGCCGTTTCTGCCTGCGCTTCTAGGCTTAGGCCTTCGGTTTCGTCGATAAACCGAATGACTTCATACAAATAATCCAGCTTGCCCGTGGCGATATAGATTTGCTTCTCCGCATTGGGGCGAACTAAATAGCCGAGTTCGACTAAGCGTTTGAAGACTAACTTGATTTGCGCATCGCTGTTGGTACTGGTCGAGCCAAATAAACGATATTGGCTGAGTTTGGCTAACTGCTCACGAAACGCCGGCGTGTCTTCGATGCGGCTTTGCAGCTCAGTTAAACGCACGGGCGCGCCTTCGCTCAGCGGCGCATCTTGGCCACTGGCCTCTTGCACTAATACCAGCCATTCCACCAGCGGGATAAGTGCCTGACAGATATCTTTAAACTGCGATGAAATCACTTTGCGTTCGCTATCGCCGAGCTGCAAATAACCGCAGAAGAACACATCGCCTTCGGCGGCGGACGCCACAGTACGGTTGATCTGGTTTAAATAGGCTTCGACCCGCTCGCGGGTGCTGCTATTTTTAAGGGCGCGCCAGCCTTCTTCATTGGTGGTGCGGCAAATAAACTCGCCCTTGAGTAACAGTTCAATTAAAGCGCCAGTACCGACTAATACGGTTTGAGTAGCATCGCTCATTAGATGGCCTCCTTCGACAAACGCTTATTCAACATGTCGGCAATTGGGTTCACCTTTGGCTTAACCACCTGCAACTTCTTGGTTTGTTTGTTGATAATGTAACGATTGGCGAACAAGTTCAGCACCTCAGACTCTGGGTTCGGGAAGGCGCCCAGCACACAAATGTTGTTGTTTTCGCAGGCGTCGAAAATCTTCTTCACGTTGGTATGGTGCAAAGTGCCCAGCTCATCAATTGGCCAGTGAATGGTCACATCGGCGCGGCCACGCAGCAAACGTGTGAATGCCAACAGGAACTTACACAAAATCAGATACGCCATGCCGTGGCTTGAGGATTCGTTAAGCTGTCTGTCGGTGCGGATAATCAAATCGCTGTTACCTTCTTTAAGGCGCAGCTCGATTTCCAGCAACTTAGAGATGCCCCCCGTTAACGCGGCGCGGCCGATAATGTCTAAGGCGCGGCGCATGCTGTTGGTGTAATCCTCATCGGGCAAGCCATTAAAGCCATCGGCTTTCCAATGTTTAAAGGCTTTGACGAACTGTTCAAGCTCAGGCCAGAACTCTAACTCGCTGATGCGCGAACGAATACGTACCGCCGATTCAGACACGCCCTCAAGGAATAACTCTTCACCCACTTCGCGGGTAATACGCGCACTTTGGGATGCGATGCGGCGGTCGATATCGGCTAATACATCATAGAAGGCAGTTAAGTCGACGCCGAAAATTCGTCCTTGCTCACGCAGCGCAGTAATCGATTGCGGCACTATCACGTTCAGCAATTGCTCAAGCTGTGGCACTAACTTGCGGTAATCCAGCAGACGAATGCCTTTGTCGTTGATAAAGCTCGATTCTTCGCGGGCACGCTCCCATGTTTCGGCAAGGCCTGAACCTGACTTGCTGGCGATCACTGAGTCGAAATGCTCCACATATTGCTTCACCGAACCCATTAGGTAATCGCGTTTCAGCAGCAAATCTTCACCTTGGCGCAGACGCTCGCCTAGGCTACCTTGGGCTTCTTCGTTATTGGTCGGCAACTTAAGCTCGGCGAGTTTACGCATTACTGCACGTAACTTCGTTAAGTTTTCGGAGGCTTCAACCTGCGCCGCATCGGACGCTTTACGTTCGGTTTCGAGTTGTTGACGGCGAGCTTTAACATCTTGAGTTTTGGCCTTAAGCTGTTGATCGATTTCCGATACCGCGCGCTTCACATCGCTAAGCTGAGTTTGCAGTTTAGGTTTGCGCATCAGCCAAGTGTGTTGATACCAATCATCGAAACGCAGTACGTCACTACGACGCTGCTCAGCGCGGCTAATTTTGGTTTCTAATTCGCGGATCTGCTGCTTGAGTTTGAGGATATTATCCTCATCCACACCGCGGGATTTAAGCTCGTTTTTGTACCAAGTCTCGCAGGCTTTCTGCTCAATTTTGGCACTTTCGCGGCGGCCTTCAATGGTCGCTTTAATTTGGCCGAGTTGATTGTCGAGCGCGCCGATCACTTCCTGCCAATAGGCTTGTTTTTCCATGCGCGCTTCGAGCGCTTGCTCTTTTTGCTCTTCGAGCCAGAGTTCGTGCTGATGTTTAAGCTGTTTCAGCTCGCCATCCAGCTGAGTCAATCTTTGTCCAGCATGGGCTTTGCGATCGCTCAATGCTTTGTTGATTTTATCTTGCTCACTGCGCTTTTCATCGAACAGACGACGCAGATCGTCACGGCTATTTTTATACGCTGTGCGGGCAAAAGTGAGTTCACGGCTGAGATTATCCAACTCGCCATTAATCGCCACTAGCTGAGATTCGGCCTCGGCCTGCATTTCTTGGGCGCTAGTGTGGGCTTCTTCGGCTTTACTTAACCGAATCCGCAGCTCTTGCTCGGAGGCGGCATATTCAGGCACATCGATCGCCTTAAGATCTAAATGCACACCAAAGAAAGCTTCGCTCGACTCACTTACTAAACTGGGATGTAAATCAGTGCGATGCAGTAGTTCAGGCGCGATCACTTTACCTAAACTTTGCTCCCAACCTTGGGCTTCCTTACGCAGAAACTCCAATAGGGTGTGGGATTGCGGGAACAGCATGTGGTGCAGTTCATCCAGCGCAGTTTGACGCTCGTTCACCCTTAAGGTGGCGATACGCAAGGCTTCGTTGGCTTGGTCACGTTTGGCTCTGAGCTTGCGTTCATCGCTGCTTAAGCGCTCGACCTTGGCATTGCAGCTTTCTTGTTCTTCATCGGCGCGGTGAATACGTTCGTCGAAAATCGCGAGACTCAGCTTTTCTTCTTCGGTGTAAGTCACACCATCGACACGTAATTTAAGCTCGGCGGCAGTGAGTTTGAATTGGTATTCCTGCTCGCTAAAGCTGGCCTTGCCCGCATCCATTTGGTTGCGCCATTGCAGCTCTAAGGCGTCGATATCGGTGCGCGCCACTTCGCGTTGCTTATCGCGGGCTTCGCGCTGCTTGTCTTGGTCGGCATGCAAACCTTCTAGCTCGCGGTTTAACTGCTCACCAATCTTACTGCGACGGGCATTGTAGGCCGCCTCGATATCTTGGTGCTTCTCGGTTTGCAGCTTATGGCGTTCACTTAAGTTTTCAACATCGGTGCGCCAATTCGGCAGCATCTCAAGATCGGCCTTAGCTTGCTCTATGTTGGCATCTAAAAAGGCGCTGTGCTGATCTTCAATGGCATCGAGTTCATACTCGCACTTGGCTACATCGCCCTTGGCAGCCGATAAATCGAGGTTGAGCTCATCGCGCTGCTCTTTCCATTCATCATCGAGCAATCTGAGTTTTAAATTCAGCTCTTTAGATAAGGTTTGCTGAATATCTTGGCGATCGGCTTCTAAGGTTTCATCGTTGCGATAACCACGGGACAAGCTTGATAAGCGCAGTTCGGCGCTGAGCAGTTGGTTAAATTCTTGTTCGAGTTTTTCAAACTCAGGGCGAATGACTTCAAACCCTTGGATCAGTTGGCTTTCACGGATCCACGCCTCAACGCGCTGTGGATTTAAGCGTGAGCTGGGCGGATTAACTCCGTCTTCCTCTAAAATGGCGGCGATCATGGATTTGACCGTCTCCATCTTGCCTTCTTTGGAGTGCACCGCTTTGGCGAGTTTTTCGATGTGGCGCAGGGAATGCTCGCCCTCACACAGGGCAAATTGACGGGCATAGCCGCGCAGTTCGCTGCGGTTGCTACCCGTGCTTAATAGGGTGCGATCGTTTTGGATAATGGCGCGATATTCGCGGGTATTGAGCAAGTTCGAAGCACCGATTCCCTCGCGCTTCATCTTAATACCTAACTCCTTCATCGAAAGGCACAGAATAGTGTCACCATTTTGCGATTTAATATAATCGCTTAGCTCAAAACCTTTGGCGATAAAGCGATAGTTAACGCCCTTGCCATCGCCCGCCGAAGCCAGTACGGCTTGGTACAGTAAGCCATCGGCCTTTTGATATTCGTAAATGATGTAGCTTGAATCGTGTGGCAAGTACCAACGCTCGAAACTGTCGCGGGTCGAAGGCACCACGCGGCTTGGGTATTCGCCATAAAAAACAGGGACTAGACGTTGTAATGTCGTCTTACCCGAGGCGTTAGTACCACAAATGTTGGTATGGCCATTGAGGGCGAGTTCCACAACGCCCGGAAGGTGCGTATCAATCAGCACAATACGAATCAAGCTTGCCATTTCATTCCTTATGCAAACGGGAGCGTCTTATCTAAGCTGCAGAAGCCTTCTACAGGATGAAGAGAAAACAATCCAAGAGGGCCACAGACCTTAAAAAAGCACTGTAAAAAGTGATTTTAAAATCATGACCTAAAAATAGTGCCCCTAAAATAAGGCAATCGCGGTGTATTGGCAATTAAGCGGCGCTGCACGAATGCCATGGCTCACAATCTTTACGCCCAGAATTGGGCCCAGAACTAAGCTCTTCTTTACGCCCAGAACTAAGCTACTAGCAAAGCCAATACTAACCGCCAATGATACGACAACTTAGCAAAAATAGGCGGCTAACAAAGCGGCAATTAGCGCAGTAAAAGGTAAATTTTAGCGGTTATCTTCAAGGCGCAGGCGATCAGCGATCCGGCTATAAATCAGCATCATTTCCGCCAGCGATCCCACTTGCATGCCTTTCATCAAATTGGCGCGGTGGATCTCGACCGTACGCATGGCAATACAGAGGCTATCGGCAATCTCTTGGTTCTTCAGCCCTAGGGCAATCAGGTTGAGTATCTCCCGCTCCCTTGGCGTGAGCGCTTGATACGTCTCAAGATACTGATTGTCTTGATGATGTGCCTTGGTATGTTCCAGTGCTTTGACGACCGCTTCGGCTAACTTAGCGCCATCGGCGGGCTTTTGGAAAAAATCCACCGCACCGAGTTTGAGCGCTTCTACTGCCATAGGCACATCGCCATGGCCGGTGAGATAAATCACAGCTAACGGACTGTTTTTGGCGACGAATTCAAGATGCAACTGTGGGCCGCTCAAGCCCGGCATACGCACATCGACCAGCGCACAACCCGGCAGGGTTAAGTCCACGGTAGTAAAAAAGGCTTCGGCACTATCAAAGTCGGTGATCTTGAGGCCATAACTTTCGAGCATAAAACGCAAAGAACGACGCACTGAGTCATCGTCATCGATTAAATACACAGGTAACGCAAGACTCATTATTGTGCTCCATTGGGGGCAGATTTACGCGGTATAGCCACCTGCGCTTGGCAACCGCCACCCATTGCGCTTTCTAGGCTAAACGTCCCGCCATGGCTCTCGGCAATATCGCGGCAAATCACTAAGCCTAAACCTAATCCCTCTGATTTAGTGGAATAAAAGGCTTGCATCAGCAGGCTGGCGGCTTCGGTTAAACCCGTGCCATTATCCGTGACTGTCAGCAAGAGTATGCGTTCTTGGTAGCGAAGATCGATATCGATCGTCGGCGTGTATGGCTTTTGCGTGATGATCTGTTCGGTACCACTGGATTCAAGCTCTAACCGCTGAACACAGGCATCGGCGGCGTTTTTCAGCAGGTTAAGCAACAACTGCTGCATGCCGACTTCATCGAGGGACTGTAAATAGGGCTCGCCGCTCACATTCACGGCAAGATTGATTTGATGTTGTTCAAACTCATAGGCGAGCAGCGGCACAGTCTCATTGACCAGCTCATGCAAATACAAAGGTTGTTTCGATACAGGCCGTTTCTTCAACAGGTTGCGTAAGCGGCTGATAATGCTGTCGGCTCGCGTGACTTCCTGCTGGATAAGCGTCAATACCGATTGCAGTTCCTCAGGGCTAGTCCCCCGTTGTAATCGCACTTCGGCGCCATGGCAATAATGGCCAATCGCCGCCAAAGGTTGATTAAGTTCGTGGGAGAGACTCGCGCCAAGCTCGCCAGCAATCGCGATACGCTGGGCATGTTCCAGTAACGCACGGTTTTCATTGAGCTGACGCTGAGTGTTTATCAACTCGCGGCCGCGACGACTAAAGCGATACTCCAACCAGAAATGGTACGCATTGAGCAGCACCAGAATCGCCAGCACAAACCAAGCCCATTGTTGATGTAACTTGACCCACTGCCACGCCCTTTGCCACCAAGGTGTTTGCAAGGGATGCATGTCGAGATCTTTAAGTAACTGATCGATCGCCAACTGACTCACGGCCGTGGTCCAACCCGCAGAATCGGCCGTCTTAGCGGCGAGGTGATCTTCGGGCAGTGCCAGCAGCGCTTGGGTCACGCTTTTAGCTAGAGATTGCGAGGCGCGATTGGTCTTCGCCATGGACCAGTTGGGATAGAGACGAGTCGAGACTTGGCAATGAAATCCCACCGGAGTTTGGTTATCGAGCACCCGATAATGGCCGATATTAATCAGCCCTTCTGCCTGCATCTGCTCAAGCTGACACACAGGCACCACAGCCGCATCCAGCCGATTGTCTTTCGCCGCATCATTACCACTTTTTTGATCATCTAACTGATACAACAAATTATCTAGCGGGAACCCCAGCGGAATAATCTCACCCACAAAGCGAGGCAAATCTATGCCCTTTAGCTGCGCTTCGTACACTAAGGTCAAGTAACCGCCGAAGGCATTTTTCGACACTATCCCGAGTCGACGCCCCTTAAGATCAGTTAAAGTCTGATAGGGTGAATCGGCGCGCACCACCAGCGCCGAACCCACTTGCATCGCCGCGCCCTTATTTAACGGGCTGCGCAGGGTCGCCAACCAAGTGAGAGAATATTGCCGCGCCAGCAACACGGATTGCCCGGGGTTAGTGATCACAAAATCGAGCCCTTGGGTTTCAACGCCCTTGGCTAACTCATCAAGGGAGAGAGGATGTAACCTAAAGTAACTGTTGGGAATTTGGGTTTCGAGCCAACCCATTAACGGCTGCCAGCGGTTAATCGTCGCCTTATAACCGCGGATGGCTAACACGCCCACATCGACCACTTGATAACCAGGTTCTTCGGTAGAGACTGGCGCAACAACCTCAGCGTCCATTACATCCGAAGGCGCACTTTGATTCTGCGGCTCTACGGCAAACACGTTTGCCGAAGCGAACAAGCACGCTAATAACGTGATGAACACCTTAGTCCTAAGTGACATCCTTAAAATCGTTCGCTGTGTCATCTTAGGCTCGATTGAAGCTTGAATTGATAACGGCCACTTGAGTGACATCCCTGAGCTAAACACTGTTTTCATCATCCTAAATAACGTGAAGTGCAATCCTTTATCCCCAATCACTCAAATTCAACTCAAGCTCAACTCAAGCTCAAATCCAGTTAAAAGCAGATCCAATTCAAATTGAAAGCGGGCCAAACTTAAGTTTAAAAGCCGTAAAAATAAAACCCTATCATTTTGAAGGCTATTCTAACGGATATTTGTTGCGCTAGATCAAATCCACACCCGATATGTGGAAAACCACTATAGTTATGCCGCCTCGCCTTTTACAGAATGCCTGTAAACCTCGCCATAAACCTTAACTCTAGGTCTATGAGCCAGTTTATTAGCCATCTGCAAGAGTGAAGGAAATCTGTATGGACAAGAGTAAACGTCAGTTTCTCGGCAAAATGGCCAGCGTCAGTGTTGGCGCCGCACTGATCCCTGTGGTGCAAGTGTATGCGCAGGATAATCAACGCGGCACTCAAGTGCACAGTGCCAGCGAAGGCCAAGTGGGTAAACGTTACGGTATGGTAATTGACTTGCGCCGCTGTGTGGGCTGCCAAGCCTGTACCGTCGCTTGCACTATCGAGAATCAACCGCCCCTCGGGCAATTTCGCACCACAGTGCAGCAGTATGAAGTCTCGCAGCAGGAAGATACCACCCCACCCGCCTTTTTGATGTTGCCAAGGCTTTGTAATCACTGCGAAAACCCGCCCTGTATTCCCGTTTGTCCTACGGGCGCGACCTTCCAGCGCAAGGACGGCATAGTGGTCGTCAATAATGAATGGTGCGTTGGCTGTGGCTATTGCGTGCAAGCCTGTCCCTACGATGCCCGCTTTATCAACCACGATACCAATACCGCCGACAAATGTACCTTCTGCGCCCATAGGCTAGATGCAGGATTACTGCCCGCCTGTGTCGAAACCTGCGTGGGAGAAGCCCGTGTGATTGGCGATCTTAACGATCCCCACAGTCAGATAAGCCAACTGCTCGCCACCAATAAAACCGATATCAAGGTGCTCAAACCCACGGCCAACACTGCGCCACGGGTGTTCTACATCGGCATGAGCAGTGCTTTTGAGCACAAGATCAGCGGCCAAGCCCCCGTAAGAACCTTACTTACCGATACTGGCGAGGAGATCCACCATGGTCATTAAAGAAATCTTTACCCCAGATATCGCCATTACTTGGCTACCTTGGGCGGTGCAATACTTTTTTATGATGGGTCTGGCCTATGCCAGTGTGTGGGTGGCGGCAATACACTTGTTTAGCAATGCTAAACCCGATGACAGATTGCTGAAGCTCTGCGCCTGTCTAATGTTAACCGCAGGCATAGTCGCTCCTATCGCCTTACTCGCCGATTTACACCAACCGCTGCGGGCTTGGCATTTTTATGCGCAAGTTCGCCCTGATTCTTGGATGTGGTATGGCGCCTTTTTACTGCCGGTATTTTCGGGCAGCAGCGCGCTATTTGCTTGGCTGTTACTGCGCCAATATTTGCCTAAGCGCACCACGAACCCTGACTCAGATTGGGTGAGTAAAATAGGCCAATTACTGAGATTCGGTGATTGGAACAGTGACAAATTCATCAAGCCGATCGCACTGATCACAGCCCTGAGTGCCTGCAGTATCGCCCTCTACACTGGCATGGAAACCATGGCCATTAAGGCGCGGCCACTGTGGCATACCTATTGGCTGCCACCTTTAATGGCGATGAGCGCCCTGCTTGCCGCCTGCGGCACTTTGGCGGTATTGAATCGATTATTAAAAGGCTACCAACAAAGTACCCAAGACAAGCTATTACTCTGGGTAAGGGCCAGCTTTGGTCTGTTCGCCCTGTGCCTTATCGGCTGGGCATTATTCGATAAGGGCTCGGCCCCTGAAGCCGCGTTATTGCTTGAAACCAGTCCAAGTTGGCAACTGGCCGCGATTTGGGTGCTAGTCACGCTCGCCGTGCTGGCACTGATGCTCGCCATTCGTCACTTACCCAATGTGGCAATGCTAATCGTCAGCCTCACGGCCATTCATCTCGCGTGGGGATTTCGCTGGATAGTGTTAATCCAGGCGCAAACCGATCCTAAATACGGCGCAGGGACTTACCTCTATCAACTGCCTTGGGGACCCGAAGGACTATTAGGCATAGCCGGCACCTTCGGTCTCTGGCTGGCATTAATGGCGCTGGTCTCCGAACTGATTCGCCACACGCCTACAGCAAAGCTTGCTCGCTGAGCACCCAATTAGTTTACAGAATTAAGGAGTCCATCATGGATAAGAGTAAACGTCGTTTTATCAAAGGGGCCGCTGTCACGGGTGGTGTGGGATTATTTGCCGCGGGTTATAGCCATACATTAGCGCAAATAGGTAAAGGTGTCGTCAATGGCACTTCAGGCAAACCGACCCAAGATCCGCTGCATGGCAATTCTTTAGCACCTGAATATAAAGTCGATTTACATTCAGGTCAGCTGATCAGCAATGACGATCAACGCGTCGCCAATACTATGTGCTTAGGTTGCTGGACCAAATGCGGCGTACGCGCTCGTATCGATCAAAAAACCGATAAGATCATCCGCATCAGCGGCAATCCCTATCACCCACTGTCATCGCGCGAACATATCGATTTCGATACGCCAATCAAAACTGCATTTGTCGGGCTAAGCGCCTTTCAAGAACAAGGTCTACAAGGACGTTCCACCGCCTGCGCTCGTGGTAATGCCATGCTAGAACAATTGGATAGCCCGCATCGTGTTACCCAATGTCTTAAGCGCGTGGGTAAGCGCGGCAGTGGCCAATGGCAGAGCATTAGCTTTGAGCAGTTGCTGAATGAAGTCGTCGAAGGCGGTGATTTATTTGGTGAAGGCCAAGTTGAAGGCTTAAGGACGATTCGAGATATCGCCACGCCGCTCGATGCCAATAATCCAGAATACGGCCCTAAGGCTAATCAGTTACTGGTCTCGAACGCCTCCGATGAAGGCCGCGATGCCATTATCAAACGTTTTACCTTCAACAGCTTTGGCACGCGAAACTTTGCCAACCACGGTGCTTATTGCGGGTTTACCTACCGCGCTGGCGCCGGAGCCTTATTGGATGATTTGAAAAAATATGCCCACTTGAAACCCGATTGGGACCATAGCGAATTTTTACTCTTTATCGGCACCTCGCCGCAGCAATCGGGCAATCCCTTTAAACGCCAAGCGAGACAACTGGCAAACGCGCGGGTGAATAACAGCAATTTCAGTTATGTGGTGGTGTCGCCCATGCTGCCCAATACCTCGAATCAACCTTGTGCGGGCAACAACACTTGGCTGCCGATCCGCCCCGCCACCGACTCGGCCCTCGCCATGGGCATGTTGCGCTGGATTATCGATAACCAGCGCTATGCCGCTGAGTTTTTGAGTGCGCCCAATGTCGATGCCGCAAAAGCATCAGGTTACCGTGGCTTTAGTAATGCAGGCTTCTTGATAATCAGCGACCCCACCCATCCAAGATATGGCCAATATCTCTTTGCCAGCGATCTTGGCTTACCTTTCGACGGCAAAGCCTACGGCGAGGAGGACTCGCAGTTGGTTGTCGATGCAACGAGTGGCGAGGTAGTTTTGGCTAGCCAAAGCCAGAAAGCCAAACTCGAAGTAGACCAAAGCGTCGACACACCTAAGGGGGCGATTGCGGTTAAATCCAGCTTCAAACTGTTAAGCGAAGCGGCGCACAGCTTCGAAATGGAACACTATGCCAAGGAGTGCGATATCAGCGAAGCGCAGATTATTGCCCTCGCGGATAAATTCACCAGCCATGGCACTAAGGCGGCGGTGATCTCCCACGGCGGCACAATGAGCGCTAATGGTTTTTATAGCGCGTGGGCAATCATGATGCTCAACGCCATGATAGGTAACATCAATTTGAAGGGCGGCGCATTAGCCTCCGGCGGTTCCTTCCCCGCCTTTGGTAAAGGCCCAAGGTATAATCTGCAGGAGTTTGACGGCATGGTCGAACCTAAGGGCGTATTCCTATCGCGCTCTAAATTCCCCTACGAGAAAACCTCAGAGTATCGCCGTAAAGTCGAAGCCGGCGAATCGCCTTATCCCGCTAAAGAGCCTTGGTTTCCGATTTCATCGCCCTTGCTGGGCGAACATTTAACCGCGGCGGTGCACGGTTATCCCTATCGACTCAAAGCTTGGATTAACCACATGGGTAATCCGATTTATGGTCAAGCGGGTTTAGGGGAAGCTATTGGTGAACAACTGAAAGATCCTAAGGTGCTACCGCTGTTTATCAGCATCGACAGCTTTATTAACGAAACCTCGGCGCTGTCGGATTACATAGTGCCCGACACCTTAACGTACGAGTCTTGGGGCTGGACCTCGGCATGGCAAGGCACACTAACCAAAGTTGCCACAGGTCGTTGGCCGATTGTCGAGCCAAGAGTCGCGAAAATGGCCAGTGGTGACGTGGTGTGCATGGAGTCTTTCTTGAGCCAAGTCGCGATGAAGCTGCAATTACCCGGCTTTGGCGAAAATGCCGTTAAGGCCGCCGATGGCAGCTTACATCCGTTAACGCGCGCAGCGGATTACTCACTCTATGGCGCAGCCAACGTGGCCTATTTAGGTAAAGCCGTCGCCGATATTAGTGCCGAGGACATGTATCTTAGCGGTGTGAGCCGTATTCAAAGTGAACTCAACGCCAGACTCAAGCCAGATGAAGCCAAAAAAGTCAGTTACTTATTGGCTCGCGGCGGCCGTTTTGAAGAAATGCGCGGCGCACGCGATGACGCGGGGAATCCGAGTAAAGTCTGGCCTAAACCTATGATGCTGTGGAATCCCGACGTCGGCAGTCGTCGCAACAGTCTCACAGGAGAATTTATGAGTGGTTGTCCGCGCTTATATCAACCCGCCTTGGCCGATGGTACGCCGCTCGATAAGGCGTTTGATAAATCACAGTGGCCTTTGCTGATTAGCAGTTACAAGTCCCATACCATGAGTTCTATGAGTATTGGCTCGGATCGTTTACGCCAAGTGCACCCTAATAATCCAGTACGACTGAACGAGAAGACCGCCAGTCGACTTGGGATCAGCACAGGTGACACGGTCAAGATCAGCACGCCCAACGGCAGCGTGATTGCCTTAGTGGAATGTGTTGCCGGAGTGCACCCTGACTGCATCGCTATCGAACACGGTTATGGCCATAAGGAACTCGGCGCGCGGGACACTGTGATTGACGAAATTAAAATCGCCGCCAATCCGCTGATCCGAGTCGGCATCAATATGAACGACTTGAATCTGTTTGATCCGAGTCGCCACGGCCGCTACCCGCTGGTGGATTGGGCAAGTGGCGCTTCGGCCAGACAAGGGCTACCAGCTAAGATTGAAAAACTAAGCTAACCGCCGAGCATAGATGACACTTAAGAAGCTGCCCTTTGGCAGCTTTTTCTTTAGCGTTAATTCAATCTGATTAAGTCTAATCGCATCATTAATGCTTTCTAGCTATGCCTATTCGCGAATAAACCGAGGAATAGTGATCTTTTTTACTCAATTTAGGTATATAGATCCCGATCACGCGTTTCATAGAAATAAACCACACATTAAAATCACAGCTATATTTATCTGTGTATCCAGCTCGTTATATCGAGCTTTCAATAAAGACCAGCGGTTTTTGAGTCAGTTAAGCTCATCAGGAGTATCTCAGTGTTCAATTCTTCATTACGTAAAAGCCTAGAAGTGAGCGAAAACAAGCGCCAAGAAGCGGAGTCGGTTATCGACGCCATTAAGCAAAGTATTGCCACGGTAGAATTTACGCCTGAAGGAAAAGTGCTCGATGCGAATACCTTGTTTTTAAAAGTAGTCGGTTATTCGCTTAATGAAGTTGTTGGCCAACACCATAAGCTGTTTTGCTCAGCGACCTATGCTAATTCTCCTGCCTACCAACAATTTTGGAGTAATTTAAAAGCCGGTCATCCACAGGAGGGACATTTCGCGCGAGTGAATAAAAATGGCCAAGAAATCTGGCTAAGAGCGACTTACTTTCCTGTAAAACAGGCGGGCAAAGTCGTCAAGATAATGAAAACGGCTTCTGAAATTACCCAATATAAGCAAAAGCTTGACGATCAATCCGCCATCTTTGATGCCCTAAATCGCTCCCAAGCTATTATTGAATTTACCCCAGATGGCACTATCCTGAAGGCAAATGCCAACTTTTTAAAAACAATGGGATACAGCAAAGAACAGATCTTGGGTAAGCATCATAGAATTTTCTGTTTCGATGAATTTTATCGACAAAATCCACACTTTTGGGACGAGCTTAAGCAAGGTCGCTATAGCAAAGGGCTATTTGAGCGCAAAAATGCCTATGGCGACTCAATTTGGCTGGAGGCGGCTTACAATCCCATTATGGATGAACATGGAAAGGTCGTTAAAGTTGTTAAGTTCGCCAGTGATATCAGCAAGCGGATCGAGCAAAGCCACGCTGTGCGTGAAGCCGCAAATATTGCGCTCACCACATCGCAACGCACCGTTGAGCAAGCGGAACAAGGCGTTAAGTTGCTTAATGCGACCGTCAATACCTCCAATGCCATTGCTGAGCAAACCCATAAAACGACTCAGGCGATTACTCAACTGAATGAGCAATCCCAAAGTATTCAAGCCATAGTCGCGACGATTAGCTCGATTGCCGATCAAACCAATTTACTGGCATTAAATGCCGCGATTGAGGCCGCGCGTGCGGGTGAACAAGGCCGAGGTTTTGCGGTTGTCGCCGATGAAGTGAGGCAGCTCGCTTCCAGAACCAGTAAATCAACCAGTGAAATTGCCGCCGTCGTCACTAAAAATACCCAGCTCACCACAAGTGCAACGGACATGATGAACGAAGTTGAAGGTATCGCACAGGAAGGGAAACAACAGTTAGCCGAGGTAACTTTGGTGATGGGAGAAATACGCAACGGGGCAGAAAACGTCTCACAAATCGTCTCTCAACTTTCAATCAACGGTCATTAATCCCCTCGCATTTCATCACGCAAGGATTGCATGGCGTTTTATCTAAAAGACAAAAACGCCATGTGATTGTTCCGTCAATCAATAATCAGTTTTACTACCTTCATAGGTGGCGCACATTTGCTGCGCCAGCGCCTCGTCATAAGGACGTAAGCCACTCATGACTAAGGTTTTGATACCTGTGCCGACTAAAGTATCGCCACTGTGTAATTCAAAGTGCAGTGTCACATCGCCACGTTTACCGTCGATTTTTAAATCTTGGTCAACGAGTGATAAGGTCACTTGCACAAAATCGAGGGTGGTTAAATCAAACGACATGCTTTCGTAAATCACTAAAGGTCGGTCTGGGTTGATCATCACTTGATGTTGTTTCATCAAAGGGATCAGGATATCGATAAAATTATGCCCAGAGAAAGCAACATATTGACGAATAAAGGATTCTGTCTGCGCATCGCAACAACTTACATCGCCTTGACGGCTCACATTAAGATAGGTTTTTTCGCGGCCATCGCGAATTGAAAAACTCTCGCTCACTTGTTCCGGGAATTGCAGTTCGACACTCGCGCCCACCATACCCGCAAAGCTAAATTTCATGCTCTGACTCAGACCATATTGAGTCAATACTATGGCAAACAGTAAATCTCCCGGCACGCAAAAGCGTTTTGCGCCCACATTGTGTATGGGATTAAAGTCCTGCGCAATTTTCTTCGCGAAGTCGCTGGCTTGTTGTGCGGATACGGAAATGGCTTGATTTTGCTCGGAAAAATAAGGCGCTAGAAACATATAAACTCTATTTGTAATAACTCAATACAGGGATGGATAACAAAATTATCACGAGTCTACCTTAAATTAGGTATTTAACTCACCCGATGACTTGATCCCACGGAAGATGTACAAAGTAACACCATGCCCACATTTGTAAAGCCAAACAAATTACAAGGGTATTAACTTAGGTTAACAGGCTAGCGCCTTCCATTGGACAAGGAACAAATAGTTAGACTTGTTTAAATTCACGCTTCAATTGAAAACTATCGTCAGTGACCAGCTGTTCTAGCACTTCGACACGCTGACGCAGTGTAGCTAACTCGGCCCGCAAGGCTTGATTTTCGGCCTCTTGCTCACGGCTCGACACACCTTGCTTGTCGCGGATTTTCATAATCGCCACCACATATCCGCCAACAATGGCGAGTATCGGGATAAGTAAAGCGAGGGCTCCAGTATTCATAGTCATTTCCTTTATCTATTGGCGTTATCGTTATCAGGCTAAAAACTCAGGCTTATTTCGACTCTAGACATCAATCAAAGTCAGAGTATGGGAATAAGTATGCGCAAAATAACCCTAATCCACCAGTGACAAAAGTCATGAGGTTTGGCTAAGGTGCATCATTCCTTATCAAAGCTATCCACCACAATGGCTCCCATGGAAGCAGGCATAGTGATGACGATGATCCGTTTGATCGAGGTCAGCGGGTCTTCAAAGAATGGCACTTTATCGAGGCACAGCAGGACGAGGAAAACCACCAGCGCGGTGAGCAAATACGCCACCACGATGCGGAAAATAAACATAGGGACTCGGGCACTAATATTTTGCTGGAACACACTGTGATAAGTAAAAACCCCTAGAAATAACAACGATAAACTAAAGAGCATGGCGAGATTGAGCACAGGCAAGGTTTCGCCGAGATGCCAGGCTTCCTCTGAAAACGCCACGGGCACCGCCAGCGCAAATGCCCCAACGCAAACTTGGCTCGCATCTTCGGTATTAAAACTAAAGGTCATGCTCATCGCTCCTTAATATTCCAATCCATTTGATTAGCCGAAAATAACGTGCGGCTAAGACGCACTACATAAGGGCTTAATCCTGCAGTATTAAGTGCGATAAAGCACTTTAACCACATGCCAGCCAAACTTAGTTTTAACTATGTGCGGCACTAATAACTCGCCCGAAAATGCGACTTTATCAAACTGGGGCACCATTTGGCCTTTTTTAAACTCGCCTAAATCACCGCCTTTTTTGGCCGAAGGGCAAGAGGAAAAACGCTTGGCAAGTACCGCAAAATTAGCGCCATTATTCAGCTGCTTAACAATATCCTCAGCCTGCTCTTTGTGTTTCACTAAAATATGCACGGCGGCAGCGGTTTTAAACATGTTATTTCTCACTTTGGGTTAACGACCTAGGCTAAGGGAAGATGGCGTCACACGTGTACTCTCGATAACGCCATTTCCATTCGCATAGGTTCTACTACTTAAGATTTTATATTCAACGCACAAGTACGTGATTGGCCGATTATCAAGCCTATTGGCCGAGAATTTTCTGCCACCATTGCAAAGGCTCGCCGCAATTGTTCACCGGACGATAAGTCGCGGTTAATGCCGGAAGCGCATCAACATTGCTGCAATCCGATTCCTTCGCCACGCCGGTATCTCGGTCAAAAAAGCCCTTCACGACGCCATTCACTTGGATAGAACGCAAACTAATAGGTGGACGTTCCTTTAAGAAGGCAAGATACACGGCCATGGCGCCACTGCTGCCATACAAGCTGGTTTTGCCGTTATCATCACGCCCCACCCAAATGGCAGCAACATTACGCTCATCAAAGCCCGCAAACCAAGAGTCGCGGCTATCGTTACTTGTGCCTGTTTTACCCGCCAGTCCAACGCCTGGGAAGGCATTGCCTAAGCGCGTCGCGGTACCCGTATTGACCACTTGCTGCATAGCGTACTGGATCAAAAAGTCAGTATCGGGTGAGATGGCTTGCTCTTTAGGTAATCGCGTCACAGGTAATGGATTTTTATCAGCATCCAACACAGCCGTCACTGTGGTTAATTTACGGTAAACCCCGCTATCGGCTAAGGTTTGGTACACCTGCGCCACCATTAATGGCGAGCCATTGACGGCGCCAAGTAACATAGAAGGATACTCGTTTAACGGCTCCTGCCAGCCCGACTTAGCCAAAGTTGTCGCGACGGCATCCACGCCCACCGCAATCCCAAGATTTACTGTCGGGACGTTCATCGACTTTTTCAGCGCCGTTAACAAAGGCACTTGGCCGCTGAACTTCTTATCGAAGTTTTGCGGTGACCATGTCTTACCTTGCTCACTCTTTAAGGTAATAGGCTGATCTTTAAGGGGAGTCGCTAAGGTAAATTGGCTATTGGGTGCCAGTGCCGTGGCGTACACAAAGGGCTTAATTAACGAGCCAATCGGACGACGAATTTCAACCGCACGGTTAAAGCCATCAAATCCAGGGGTTTTATCGCCGACCATTGCCGCGATACCGCCCGTGTATTTGTCGGTCACCACCATGCCTACCTGCAATGACTTGTTGCTCTTATCTAAGCTCTTAAGGGTTTGAGTCACCGCAATTTCGGCGGCTTCTTGAGCCATAGGATCGAGCGTGGTATAGATTTTTACCCCAGATTGCTTCAGTAACGCCTCGCCATAACGCTCGTTCACTTCCTGTTTTACTAGGGCGAAGAAGGAAGGTAATTTCTGGTGTGCGGGTTTATTAAGATTACGGATCGCCAGAGGTGACTCTACCGCCGCCTTGTACTCGGCCGTGGTTAAATCGCCCGCATCCATGAGTAATCGCAATACCAGATCGCGACGCTCTTGAATGCGATCCGGATATCGCCATGGATTGTAGTAAGACGGTCCCTTAATCGCAGCCACTAAAAATGCCTGCTGGGCGATAGTCAACTCACTGATAGGACGGCCGAAATAGAAACGCGATGCCAAACCCATACCATGAACGGCGCGGGATTTATCCTGCCCCATATACACTTCGTTAAGATAGGCTTCGAGGATTTCGTCCTTGCTGTAACGAAAATCGATAATCACTGCCATCAAGGCTTCGCGCACCTTACGCAGTAAAGAACGCTCACTCGATAGGAAAAAGTTTTTCGCTAACTGCTGGGTTAACGTCGAGCCACCTTGCACTGTGCGACCGGCGCTAATGTTTACAAACGCGGCGCGCGCAATCGCGAAGGGATTCACCCCATGATGTTCGTAAAAGCTGCGGTCTTCCACCAGCAATAACGCCTGCACAATCGACTTAGGCATTTCTTCAGTCGGCACAAACAGCCTGTCTTCACCGTCGCCAGTAATAATGCGATCGAGCAACACAGGCTCAAGATGGAATACGGCAAGTTGGCGCTTATCCGACACTCGGGAGACTGAACTGACGCCATTGCTGTCGAAGCTGATCATGACTCTTTGTTCGACTTGATCGCCTTCAGGATGTAAAAATGGTCGACGCCACAATTCGATACGAGTGCTCGATGCCGAAAATTCTCCCACTTGGCGTGGATTCGCGACTTTGCGATAGCCGAGCAACTTAAGCTCAGCCATCATTTGCGGATGACTGACCGCCGCGCCGGGATACAGCGCCATAGAACGGCTGAACACCTGCGCGGGCAAGTGCCATTTTTGGCCTTCAAATTTTTGCGCAATAATTTGATCGAGATAAATGCTGTAGAACGTCACTACAGCTAATCCGGCTAAGGCTAATTTCCAAGTGATTGACCACATTCGTCGAAATAAACCGCGGCCATTGTTGGCCCTACGGGAAGCGGGTGTTTTTTTTGTCGTCTTAGTCGTCATATCTACTTCATCATTCATGCATTTAAAGACATCAGCCACAATAACAAGCGTGGTGCAAATCAAGGCGTGTTATCACGCGATTTAAAACCAGCAACACTGCGCTATGGCTGAGCTAAACCCAAGGTTTTCTTCTTGGTAAATTTTGTCGGTAGTGTATTCACAGGATCGTCCGGCCACAGATGTTTTGGGTATCGGCCGCGCATTTCCTTTTTCACTTCCACATAAGGTCCCTGCCAGAAACTAGCTAAATCCGCCGTCAAAGCCAATGGACGTTGAGCGGGAGAAAGTAATTCCATTGTCACCTTTAGCTTGCCCTGCGCCAGCATAGGGCTTTGTGCCATGCCAAAGGTTTCTTGCAGACGCACCCTCAGCAGCGCACGCCCAGACTCATCGTATACGATTGGCGCAGAGGTACCGGTGACTAACGGCCAAGAGGTTGGCAATAATTCGTCCAGTCGCTGTTTCTGCTGCCAGCTCAAACAGTTTGCCACAAAACTAAAACAATCGAGCTTAACTAATTGCGGCAGATTATTCACATTTTCGAGGTAAGGCGCCAGCCAAGTTTCTAGGCTAGCTAATAACGCCCCATCATCGACCTTGGGCCAGTCGCTGCCCGCGTCGAACTCAGTCGCGAGTTTGAGCCTGTATTGAAACTGCTCTAAGTTAGCGTTCCAATTGAGAATTTGTAATCCTTGCTGGCGAATATAACCCAGTAAGGCCGCGACAATTTGCTTGCGCTCAGGCTTAGCAATCGTCTCGGTTTTCACTAAAATTTGTCCGACCTTATATTGGCGCTCGGCAATGACTCGGCCTTTGCCTTCATCCCAGCCACAGATCTCGTGGATTTCCAGCAAGTCTTTTAGCTCGCTATCGAATAAGCTCGGCTGAAACTGGCTCGCCAAGTAAATCCGCCCGGCGTTTCGGCCTTCAGTTTCTTGGAAATCCGCCACCACCATCCAAGGCGTTTGCGACAAGGCATCTTCGGCCGCCAACACCACGCCAGTACCATTGGCTAATTGATAGCCCTCAACACCGCGCGCTTTGGCAATGCGATCTGGATACGCCAACGCCAGCAATAATCCCACATCACTGTGGTGAGCATGGGTCGCGACCTTCGCTAAGTCGGCAGTTAATCCGAGCTTTTTCTGCCACTGCTTTGCCTGCTGTCCCGCTTGCCCCTGACAGGCAAAGTGCAGGTAATTCATGATATCGGCGCCCTTTTTAGGCAAACCGCGCGCCTCTACAATCCCCGACAGCAAACAGGCCAAACTGCCCAATTGCCCAGTTTGCTCATTAACATTGTTTACGCCTAAGCTTTTCACACTTAAGCTTTTCGCGCCCAATAGCATATGGGCAAGCCTGGGGTGACACCCCAGCTCATAAGCCGCTTTACCGTGGGAAGTGAGTTTATTGTCACCATCGACCATGCCTAAGCGCTGCAGTAATTGCCACGCCAGCGCCTCATTCACACTCGGTGGCGGCGTTAACAACATCAAGTCGCTGAAGGATTTTGCGCCCCAGTAAGCACAATCGTGGGCCATAGCCACCAGATCCGCTTGGCTGATCTCGGGTTCATCGGCCCTGAGCATACGGCCATATTCTTCTTGGCTCCACAAACGCACGCACACACCCGCTGATAAACGTCCGGCGCGGCCACTGCGCTGAGTTGCCGAGGCTTGGCTAATACGTTTCAAACCTAAGCGGGTGACGCCGGTTTTAGGGTTAAAACTGGCCTGACGTTTATAGCCGCTGTCGATGACAAAACCTATACCTTCAATAGTTAAGCTCGATTCCGCCACGTTAGTCGCTAGCACGATTTTACGCCTGCCATCTGTGGTTGCCGCAATCGCGCTATCTTGGTCAGCACCCGAAAGCTCACCATAAAGGGGGCAAATCAGAAAGGCATCTTGGGCTAAGCGCTCACGCAGAAACTGCTGCAGTCGTGAGATTTCGCCTTTTCCAGGTAAGAAAACGAGCACGGCGTTATTGCTAGCCGTTTTATCAACGTTAGCACTACTGGCCGAGACCAGATCAATCACGCAGCGGCCAAGATGATCGATCCAATGCTGCTGCGTCGGCACAGGGCGATATTCAACCTCAACGGGAAAACTGCGGCCTTCACTGTGTAAAGTCACTGCCTCTGGCATCAGTTCGCCCAAGGCAAGGCCAGATAAGGTGGCCGACATGGCCAATATTTTTAAATCGTCCCGCAGTGAAGCTTGCACTTCGAGCGCTAAGGCGAGGCCTAAATCGGTAGTGAGGTGGCGTTCATGGATCTCATCGAAGATGATCATCTCAATCCCAGTCAACTCGGGATCTTGCTGGATCATCCGCGTGAGTATGCCTTCGGTGACAATCTCTAAGCGGGTATTAGCGCTGACTTTAGCTTCACCGCGCACGCGATAGCCCACTTCTTGCCCCACCTTTTGCTGGCGACAATGGGCAATATAGTGCGCCACACTGCGCGCCGCGACACGCCGAGGTTCGAGCATTAAAATGCGTCCGCTGATTTCTGGCCAATCCAACATAGCCAAAGGTAATGCGGTAGATTTACCCGCACCTGTCGGTGCCTCGAGGATCACTTGAGCGTGACGAGAAAAAGCCGCACGCAGCGGTGCTAATAAGCTATGAATAGGTAGAGAGTTCAAGAAAAAGACATCAGCGGCCAACACAGGCCGTCAGTGTACTAACAATCGACGGTGAGCACCATTTCACTGCAACATAATCCGGCTCGGCAGTTAAGTGTACCAAACACTAGAGCTGTGGATAGGCGGCAAAGGTCTCACGTTTTTCGAGCCAAGGTCGGCTGAGCCCTGACGTTAGCTCAGCTAACCGTATCGGTTTATTGATGGCGTAACCTTGGGCATAGTCGACGCCTAAGGCTTGCAGTTTTCGGCCAATATCTTGGGATTCGACAAATTCAGCAACCACATCAAAGCCCATATCTTGGCCGAGTTGGCAAATCGATTTAACGATCGCCTGATCCGCACTGTCTTCGCAGATGTTCACCACAAACTGACCATCCACCTTCACAAAGTCCACATTGAGGCGCTTAAGGTAGGCGAAGCTAGAAAAGCCCGCCCCAAAGTCATCGAGGGCTAACTTGCAATTGAGCGGGCGCAGTATATCGAGTAACTTTGTCGCTTGATCGAGCTGACTCACGGCCGCAGTTTCAGTGATCTCGATGCAAAGCTTGTCCACCAGCTCAGGTTCGGCCATCAAACGCATTTCTAGCCAGTTCATAAACTCAAAGTCGCCCAAAGAGGTCGCCGACAAATTCACTGACACTAGGTCCAATTGCTGCCAGATATCTAAATGGCAACCGCCCCACTTGAGTAAGTTATCGATCACCCACAAGTCGACCTTAGAAGCTAAGTTATATCGCTCGGCGGCGGGCAAGAAGATGGCTGGTGACACAATCGTGCCGTTGGCCTGCACCATACGCAGTAAGATCTCTAAATGCAGACCTGACTCCTCGCGGTTTAATGGCACTATGCTTTGAAAATAAAGCTCAAATTGGTTTAACGCGAGTGCGCCGACTATGTCCACCGACGCCATCATCTCGGTATAAAGACGGTTCATTTTAGGATCGCTCGCACTGTATAAATGCCAGCCATTGCGGCCTTGATCCTTCGCCAAGCGACAAGCAGCATCGGCCTGACTCATCACGGTATAAATGTCGGCGGCTTTTTTATCGAGTTTAGCAATCCCCATACTGACACTGACATTGTGACTGCGGCCTTCCCATATAAATTCATGGTTCGCCAATTGGGTACAGATACGTTTTGCGATTTGTTTCGCCGAGTCCACATTGCAATAATGCATCAAGATACCAAACTCATCGCCACCTAAACGGGCGACGATATCGCCCTTACGCACGAGCTGTTTTAAGCGTAATGCCACTTGGCAAAGCAGCTTATCGCCCGCCTGATGGCCACTGATATTGTTGATGACTTGGAATTGGTCTAAATCGAGAAACGCCACACAAATAGGCATATCGTCGTGGGCGTGCAGCAGGTTTTCTAATAGGGCTTCGAAATGCAACCGATTGGGCAATCCTGTGAGCGCATCATAATTGGCATGGAACGACAGCTCATCGGCTAGGCGATACTTCTCGCTGACATCTTCGGCAATCATGACTAAGGTATCTTTATCGCCACTGATCTGGCTAAAACTGAGTTTCAACCAAGCCAGTTGATGGATAGATTTTAAGGGTAATTCACACCAAGCCTGACCAAGCACGCCTTCACGTACCACATGCAAGGTATCAGTTAACATGGCGTGTTCTTCCTCACGCACCATGTCGAATAAATCATAACCATGTTGGATTGGCAGCGTTTGCAGGGCGACTTTATTGAGCATAGTCAATTGATTATATTTATCTAACAAGGCGCAGGCTAAGGGTAACTGATTGAAGACTTCACAGTATTTATGCTCACTGGCGAGCATGCTCAGAGCGATACGCGTCAGTTCCATCGCCGAGCCAATCATCACAGCGGCGTGGTTAAACTCACTTATAAACTCTTCGCTCCATTCGCAACACTCGGAGCAATTCACCGCGCCCAGCGCAATACGCGTTTCGCCAAATACCACAGGTGGCAATACCAATAGACTCTTCACGTCCCAGTCCCTTAATAGGGCTCGCTCGGCCTGCGCATCGGCGGGCAAGGTATTCACATCGGGCAGATTTAATAGTCGCGGGGTGCGGACAAGGGAGCGAAAAAATGGCATGCGTGCTAAAGGCCAGACTCGAGTCTGTTGGCCTTTGGCAAATTGGGGTTTTAGATACAAATTACGCGTGCGTAAACGATCCAGAGACTGGCTGCCGGTCAATACAAATACTCCGTCACAATGCAGCTGCAATGTGATGGTCTCAAGTGCTCGGTCAACATTTTGCTCTAAGGTTTCTAGCGGAGACTCACTAAAAATACTTACCAAGGCCTGTTGGAGTGGATTTGCTAAACCTACTAACATGAAAAGTGACTTCCTTACCTAAAAATCCATTTAAGGTATTATCGACGTATATTGAGTATAGGCTCACAGTAAATTAAACGTCTGCTTGAGTCGCAAATTAGCCGATAAATTCAACAACTAGATTAACGCTCAAAGACGCTAAACGTCAAAGTGTTCCCAGAGATAATCCGTGTTGAACGCCACAAAGGACGATAATCAGATGCAACAAAGGCTATTTCTCGGCTTCGCGCCTACCGCTGCACAAATGACAAGGCTGAGTGATGTACAACAGCAGCTAATTTGTCACCTCAATCCTGAGGCGAAAGCGGTTAGCGTCAGTAATATGCATTTAACGCTCTGCTTTTTAGGGCAAGTTGACGACGAGCAACGCATCGCCCTCCTTGATGCGATTGACTGCTTAGCTAAGCCTAGATTCAGCGTTCAACTTAACCAGCTCGACTTATGGCCCAATGCCCAAGTTTGTTGCTTGAAAGGCGATGACGTTGAGCCGCCATTAGCGCAATTAGCTAAGCAGACGCAAGCAATCGCAGGCCGCCTGCAATTGCATAGCAGTGAACACCACTTTTGCCCGCACATCAGTTTATTCAGAAAGGCAAAACAATGGATGCTTGATGAAGCGGCTTTATTGCAACTCAAGGACATGAATACGCTAACGTTAACGCCCGAATGTTTGCATTTATATCATTCAAAAAGCACAAGCACGGGTGTGGAATATCACATCCTACATTCTTGGACGCTCGATTAGCGTGGATCAAAAACAAAAAAGCCCGAGTATTAACTCAGGCTTTATTTTCAACTTCAATCAATACGCGGATTAATTAATAGAACTTAATTAAAGTGCATAACCAATGCTTTATTCGAGTAAACGTAAGGTTTCGCGATACGCACGCTTTTGCTCGTAAGTTTGTAAACGCTGCATAAATTCATCTGTCTTAGTCATTTCGGCGCTCATCTTTAACGCTTCAATTGCTTTTTGCTGCGTCGAAATTGCCGCACCAAAATCGCCGACTTCGGCATAAGCCGCCGCCAGATTATCTAAATTTGTCGGGTCGTTTTCATTCACTTTGAGCAACTTTAAGGATAACTCGACCGCTTTATTACCATCGCGATACTCAGCTTCTGGGCAAGTCGCTAAAATCCACGCCACATTACCTAAGGCAACATCATCACCCACTTGGGAAAATTGCTCGACCGCTTTACCACAGTTACGTTGCACGCCATCGCCGCCAGAAGCATAAATAAAGCCTAAACGGAATTGTGCCCAACGACTGCCCTGCTCACTCAAGGCTCGATACCAATGCTCGGCCACGGATAAGTCACGCTTGATCAATTGGCCTTCAAAAGACAGGTCGGCTAAGGTTTGCTGGGCTTTTTCATGTTGCTGCTCGGCGGCAAGTGAAATCCAGTGCAAACCAGAGGGCACTTCTTGCGCCACAAAACGGCCAGAAAGATACATTAATCCCAGCAAAAATTGGGCATCGGCGTCGCCTTGCTCTGCCGTCACCTGAATGTGCACAAACTTACTGGCTGCGAGTTCGGCAGCAGGCTGCGGGATAGAAAATGCGTGCGCCGCAGAGCTCAGCCCGATCGTTAAGCTTAAACCTGCACCTAAAACCCATAATCTGTATTTCACTTGCTTACCTCTCTTAAAAGCGACTGCCCACAAAGTTAGCCAGAATTAACCCCATAAGTCGAGCCTAAATACACACAAACCTCAGGATAATGGGGGACGTTGAAGCAAATAAGCGCCGAATTTAAAAAGTGAAACATCTTATACTGTAATTTAGGGGCCTGTTTTATCCATAATCTATAATAAAACGGCTTAATTAGACTGGTAAGATGTGATTAACTCGACAGAGTTAAGTGAATCCAGCGAGTTTCACGCCGATTTAGTTGACTTAAATCACTAAAGTAGCAAAATAAGCTCTAATTTTAGATGGTTAATTGCATTTATTCACTTATTCTAAAGTAAGACTTCCATCAAGTTTTTGTTAGTTTAATTGACGTAAAATGCTTATTTAGAATACTCTTACTTTCGTTTTAATCAATCGAGGAACACCAACATGGCTCTGATTGGTAAGCCAAAACCTGATCCAACTTTGGAATGGTTTTTATCACACTGTCACATTCATAAGTACCCTGCAAAGAGCACTCTTATTCATGCTGGTGAAGATTCAGATACTCTTTATTACATAGTAAAAGGTTCTGTAGCGGTATTGATTAAAGATGAAGAAGGTAAGGAAATGATCCTTTCTTATCTGAATCAAGGTGACTTTATCGGTGAACTAGGTTTGTTTGAAGAACAAGCCGAACGTACTGCATGGGTTCGTGCTAAGCAAGCTTGTGAAATCGCTGAGATTTCATATAAGAAATTCAGACAGTTAATTCAAGTTAACCCTGAAATTCTGATGAAGCTGTCTGCGCAAATGGCCTATCGCCTACAAAGCACCAGCCAGAAAGTGGGTAACCTCGCATTCTTAGACGTAGCTGGCCGCATTGCCCAAACGCTGTTACATCTGGCGAAACAGCCTGATGCTATGACGCATCCTGATGGCATGCAGATTAAGATCACTCGTCAAGAGATAGGCCAAATCGTTGGCTGTTCACGGGAAACTGTGGGTCGTATCTTGAAGATGTTAGAAGAACAGAATTTGATCCAAGCTCATGGTAAGACCATCGTGGTATACGGTACCCGTTAAGTTAGTCTTCAGCTTGATTTAAGCCTGCCTTATTAAAGTGGCCTAGAATAAATTCTAGGCCATTTTTTATTGGAGAGCTCAAATGAAACGGCTGTTTTTAATCTGTTTTTTCAGCCTGTTCACGCTGGCGCATCCAATGCAATTGAATGCCGAACCTATTGAATTAGAACACTATCAAGCCAAGGCACTCGTCAACTCTGGGCAAATACTGTCCTTAAACGGTACACTCGCCGTAGTTAATCAGTTTTGCCAAGGTGAACTAATTGATGCTCATCTCTATCAAGAAGATCATAAATGGCGCTATGATTTGCAAATCAAAGTTCAGCGTGGCCAAATCGTCAATCTCAGTATTGATGCAACCAATGGCCAAGCCGATCACTCAATAGCATTACCGAGCGAATGTCGAAAACATGAAACTGTTACTCGTTGAAGATAACCCAATGCTAGTCACCGAGCTGGAGAAACAACTCAAACTCGCTGGCTATGTGACCGATATTACAGACAAAGCGCTTGAAGCCGATTATCTGATCAAAGAAACCCAATACGATTGCGTAATCTTAGATATCGGCTTGCCCGACGGCAACGGCCTCGAACTGCTCGAAGGCTGGCGTAATCAAGGGATCAGCACTCCAGTCATCATGCTGACCGCACGCAGCCAGTGGCATGAAAAAGTCGAAGGCTTTAATGCTGGCGCCGACGATTACTTAGGTAAACCTTTCCACGCACAGGAATTATTGGCCCGTATTCAAGCTCTTATCCACCGTGCCCATGGCCGTTTAAACACCTCTAGCAAGCAATTGAGCTATGGCGGCGTGATCTTAGACGAAGCCGAGCAAACGGTGAAAGTGGCAGACCAATTATTTGAACTAACGGCGATGGAATTCAGACTGTTAAAAATCTTCCTGATGTCGCCTAAGAAGCTGTTATCTAAGACACAGCTCACCGATAAGCTGTATCAGTTTGACGATGAGAAAGAGAGTAATGTGGTCGAAGTTTATGTGACCCACTTACGTAAAAAATTAGGCAAAACCGCTATCGAAACCCGTCGCGGCCAAGGTTATATCTTCCACGGCATTATTGAATGATCTCGATCCGCACTAAGCTCAGTTTATGGTTAACTGGCTTACTGGTAATAGGCACAGTCATTGGGCTCATATTATTTGAGTCCATGTTGCGTCAGGCCTTCCATGACTCTATTATCAATCGCTTAGAAGAAGATCTCGAACATATTATGTTGGCAACCCATATCCACGATGGGGACATCAGCATAGATCAAAGCCAGCTTTCAAGTTTCTATAAGCCCGCCTATTCAGGCCGCTATTTCCAGCTTAACCTGCCCAATGAAGTCATTCGCTCGCGCTCCCTGTGGGATATGCAGTTAGATATCGAGCCACTCGCGCCAAATAAAACCCGTGTCTGGCAAGCTAAAGGGCCAAAAAATAACGATATGCAGCTGTTATCACTGGGATTAAATTCCAGTAGCGCCAATGTCAGCGCCACCTTAACCGTCGCCCAAGACTTAAGTATCGGTAGACGCGTATTTAGCGAAGTCTATGGCACTAAGCTTGGGATTAATCTGGCGATGTTAGTTGCGATGATCGCGGGGATCTTCCTCATCCTGCGCCAATCCTTTAAGCCAGTTAAGCATATTCAGCACGCGCTTTCTCGGCTAAGAGAAGGCGAGATTAACGCGCTGGAGCTAAATAATATTCCCCCAGAAGTACAACCACTCGCTAAGACTTACAACGAGTTACTTGAGTACACCGCCAAGCAAATTGAGCGTAGCCGCAATAACTTAGGTAACTTAAGCCATGGGCTTAAAACCCCGCTGGCCGTGATGCAGCAACAGGTCGAAGCCCTTGGTCTTAAAGATCCCGAAACCGCCATTGCCTTGCAGCAACAGCTGGATTCTATCCACATGATGGTCGAGCGCAAACTGGCGGCGGCAAGGATCACAGGCGATATGCTTCCTGCGGCGCAATTGGTGATCCCAAGGGATTTACACAGCCTAGCCAACACCTTAAACAAGGTTCACCGTAATAAAACCATCGAATGTGATTTCGAACTCGACCCTAATATTCTCAGGCTGCCGATCCACAGGGAAGATGGCATGGAGCTCCTAGGCAATCTGCTGGACAACGCCTTTAAATGGGCCCAGAGCCGAGTCAGTATTCAGCTATCACGCCAACAGGAGCGTCTCTGCCTTTGTATCGATGATGATGGTCCAGGGGTTGCCGATGATGAACTCGATAAACTCACTCAAAGAGGCACTCGATTAGATGAGTCTGTCATGGGTCACGGCTTAGGCTTGTCGATAGTGAAGGAAATTGCCGAACAGTATGAGATTGAGCTTAAGTTTAGCCACAGCACTCGCTTAGGTGGACTGAAGATCGAACTGACCTTCAGTTAGTCTCGCTTAACATGCTCAGCGTTAAATGCTCTCTTTAAAATACTCATAAAAAAACGCCATCGAATTGATGGCGTTTTTTATGCTTAATGTCTGATGACGCTAGGCTTTACTCACGTTAAGCCTTATTCACGTTCGTACTTTCAAAAATCTTGTCGGCAGACGCAGCCACAAAACCAGTATACAGCTCACCATTGGCCATAGGATAACGCAGTGCAAACTCATAGAAACAACTTGGGATTTCCACTGTCGCATCGGTGAATTCAAGGCCAATCTTATCGGCCATAGTCGACGATTGCTCTAATAACACTTCTGGCGAACCTTTGATCTCGCCACCTGAACCATTGAGCACAAAACCCGCTTGCTTCAGGGCATCATTCACTGACTCTAAAGTTTCAAAACCGTCGAGGTGATTGATAGACACAGTGAAATGGTTAGCGCGATAACCAAAAGCCGCTACCCAAGCCGCATATTCGCTCTCAGTTAATAAATCCTGATAGGTTTTAGAATCTAAAGACCAATGGCGACCCGAGTAAATAAAGTTGTCCGCCGTTGTCGCCGCAGCATCCACTTGGGCGATTAAGCCTTGAATGGTCTCTTGCAGCGCTGGGCTAAATTCTTCAACTAACAACTCAGAGATAAACACTTTAGGCTGAGTCGAATCTGGGTGTTCAAAATGCTTAGCGATCAGTTTTTTCTGTTCAAACTTATAATCACCGCAAGGTACATAACCTAATGAAGTGAAATGCTTAGCAAGCACATCCAAATTCACCTTAGCGATGTTGAAAGTACGCAGGGCAATATGATCGTTGATGATTGGCTTACCATGGCCCAGCAGCGCGTGCACTTTTGCCGCCGAAGGGGTCATTTGAATATAGTCTTGCCACAGGGCGGCAAATAACGCGTTGATGTCGGTATGCATAAAAACTCCTTTTATTGTGCTGCGGTTATTGCTGTTATTTTGCCGCGAACACTAAATGTAACGACCTAAATGCCACTGTTGCAGCGTCACACATACCCACAGTAGAAGCTCAAGTTACGTTACTGCTTGTTATTAAAAAGGAAGAACATTCGTCCTTCCTCCTCTTTACCACGTACTCTTTACCACATAAAAGTTAAATCTCTACCCGCTTACAAGCTCAAACCTGGGCTTAATGTCGCAGGTAAGCTCACTGCATCGGCCTCGACCGAAGCGACAGGATAAGCACAGTAATCGGCGGCATAGAAAGCGCTCGCTCTGTGATTACCCGATGCACCTACGCCACCAAAAGGTGCCGCGCCCGATGCGCCAGTGATTTGTTTGTTCCAGTTAACAATCCCAGCACGAATGCGCGCGAGAAAATAGTCATAATCTTCACGGCTATCGGCCAGTAAACCCGCTGACAAACCATAACGCGTTTGGTTAGCCAGTTTAATCGCTTGATCGAAATCGCTATAACGCACTAGCTGTAGCAGAGGTCCGAAGTATTCTTCATCCGGCAAAACATCGATAGCCGTCACATCGATAAGGCCAGGAGAGACTAAGCCCGTACCTGCTTCTAGATGGGTTAACTCGACTAACGACACGCCGCCCAAGTTCTGCAGATTTGTCTGCGCCGCAACCATACCTTTGGCGGCAGTTTCAGAAATCATTGAGCCCATAAAAGGTTGTGGCTGCGCGTTCCAAGGGCCAACTTTAATCTGTTTGACCGCAACGGCTAACATGGCAATCAAGGCATCGCCCTGCTCGCCTTGCTCTACATATAGACGGCGCGCACAAGTACAACGTTGGCCAGATGAGATATAAGCCGACTGCAAAATATCGTGCACGGCAGCTTTGATATCCTGCACACCTTTAATGATCAGTGGGTTATTGCCACCCATCTCAAGTGCTAAAATCTTGCCCGGATGACCGGCATATTGTTGATGTAAAAAATGACCTGTGCGTGAGCTGCCAGTAAAGAACAGACCATCGAGCTGCGGGTGAGAAGCCAGTGCTTTACCCGTATCCACCTCACCTTGGACTAAGTTGAGCACGCCAGCAGGCAGACCCGCTTTATCCCATAGGCTAACCATCAGCTCAGCGACTTTAGGCGTGAGCTCTGAAGGTTTAAAAATCACAGTATTTCCCGCCAACAGCGCAGGGACTATGTGGCCGTTCGGCAAATGACCGGGGAAATTGTAAGGACCGAAAACCGCCACAACACCGTGGGGCTTATGGCGGATAACCGCACGTCCCGCTGGCGTATCGTTGGCTTCTGTGCCCGTGCGTTTATTGTAAGCCGCGGCTGATAGCGCAATTTTGCCTATCATGGCGCCGACTTCGGTCGCCGTTTCCCACTGAGGTTTACCGGTTTCTTGGGCAATCGTTTCAGCCAATTCCGCTTTGTTGGCTTCGAGTTGGCTGCGATACGCTTCGACTATGGCTAAGCGTGCATCGAAACCTAACATAAACCAATCAAACTGCGCGGCGCGCGCGGCATCAACGGCAGCGTTAACTTGTTCTGCGGTGGCAGTTTTACCTGTCCAAATAGTTTGAGCATTGGCTGGGTTAATTGAGGCCACGTCATGACCTTTGCCAGCATGCCACTGACCTTGAATATAATGTGTCATTTGTTATTCCTACATTGCCAAAATACGGATTTGATCGCCTTTTGCGAGTAACAAACCCGCGGCCAGCTCAGGGCTAATGATGATATGTTCGGATTTGTCGTCCACAGCCAGTGCGGCTGACGTCGCTCGATAATTGGCTAATTGAGTATTTGAGATAATAAATTGAGTGTCGGCTTCGGCCATGTCACCAATATCGACGGTCAACAGACGGCTTTCTCGCACGCCGCGAATGTCCGATAAACGACACTCAACCGTTGGACCACCATCAAAAATATCCACGTAACCGCGGCATCTAAAGCCTTCGGCCTGCAATAGACTTAATGCGGGACGGGTATTGGTATGCACTTCGCCAATCACTTTCTGTGCCTCTTCCGGCAACAGACAAACATAGACAGGGTTTCGTGGCATCATTTCGGCCATAAATGCCTTTTTGCCCAAACCAGAAAGATAATCTGCCTGAATAAAATCAATGCCTAAAAAGTGCTTTTGTAGCCAACCGTAAAAAGGCGAGTGGCCATCTGCATCGCTCACACCGCGCATTTCGGCAATCACAGTTTCGCCAAAACGCTTCGCATGTTGCGCTAAAAACAAAAAGCGACTGCGGGATAACATGCGGCCATTGTTGCCCTTGCGATACGCTTCACGCAAAAACAGGGTGCACATTTCGGCGGCGCCAGTGTAATCATGGCAAAGGGTGAGGGTTTCGACCTCGTTACGCACGTCAATTTGTTCGGAATGATAGACTTCGGTACCGAGTCGATAATGGTAAAACGCATCTTCCATTCCCACGGCTGCTTCGATAGCGCACGTTCCCACCACTTCTCGGGTGTCGGTATCTTCCAGCACCATCAGATAACCTTCATCGAAGGGCGCATCGACGGTTTTGACGAATGAGGCTTCTGCTCGCGCAATTTTATGTCTGAGCAAATCGGCATTCACGGGTAATGACGTAAAACCATGACCAGACTCTTCGGCAATTTGATATAAGGCTTCAAAATCGCCAGCCTGAATAGGACGTATGATTAACATCTTAGTGTCTCCTCACTTTGGCTTGCCGTGCATCAAGGCTCCTCTCTTCAAAAAGACAGGTAATGATGCACGTAAGTATTCCCTGACAAAAAAGGAGTGCGAATAAATTCAACACTCCTTTGGTCATTTAGGCGGCAGCTATGCTCGCCACAGCACGTTCAAAACGAGCTAGACCTTCAGCAATATCTGCCTCAGGGATCACCAGAGAAGGAGCAAAACGTACCACGTTAGCACCCGCCATCAGGCTCATTAAGCCTTCAGCGACAGAGGCCACCAAGAAGTCGCGTGAACGGCCTTGGTATTGTTCATTAAGAACTGCCCCTAACAGCAAACCTTTACCGCGTACTTCTGAAAATACATGATATTTTTCATTAATTTTGTTCAAACCATCGCGCAATAACTGCTCACGATGTTTAACGCCGTCTAACACTTCAGGGGTGTTCACTACGTCTAACACAGCATTACCGATAGCGCAGGCTAATGGGTTACCGCCATAGGTAGAACCGTGAGTGCCCACTTTTAGATGTTCAGCAATCTCAGCGGTTGTCAGCATAGCTGCGATAGGGAAACCACCGCCGAGTGCTTTAGCTGTGGTTAAAATGTCAGGTACGATTTCAGTCCCCATGTAAGCGTACAGTTCGCCAGTACGACCCACACCCGTTTGCACTTCATCAAAAATCACTAGCGCATTGTGCTTGTTAGCCAGTTCACGCACGGCTTTCAGGAATGCAGGATCGGCATCAATAATACCGCCCTCGCCCTGCAGCGGCTCAAGCATGATGGCGCAGGTTCTGTCCGTTACTGCAGCTTCTAATGCAGCAACATCGTTAAATGGCAGGTGAGTAATGCTCTGTGGCTTAGGACCAAAACCATCGGAATAGGCAGCTTGTCCACCCACGCTCACAGTGAAGAAGGTCCGGCCGTGGAAGGCTTTATCGAATGCTATGATTTCGTCTTTCTCAACGCCGTGCTTTTCTAAGGCGTAACGACGGGCAAGTTTCAATGCGGCTTCGTTGGCTTCGGCGCCAGAATTGGCAAAATACACTTTGTCGGCAAACGTGCTGTTAACTAATTTAGTCGCTAATTCTAAGGCAGGCTCGTTCGTCATTACATTTGACAGATGCCATAATTTTTCGCCTTGTGTTTTAAGGGCATTCACAAGGGCAGGATGACAGTGACCTAAGCAATTTACCGCAATACCGCCAGCAAAATCGATAAACTCATTACCCTCTTGGTCCCAAACTCGGCTTCCTTCGCCACGAACAGGGATCACAGCAGCAGGCGCATAATTAGGCACCATAACTGCGTCAAACTGGGCACGGTCTAACTTCATATCAACGCTCATTCTTCTTCGTCCTTTGTGTTTGTTTAACGGCATCGGGGCCGTCAGAGTCCCATAGGTATCTTTATCTAGAGTTAGTGATACTGGGATTGCTTGTGTCTATTAATAACCATTATTAGCGAAAATGTGATCAAAATACCAGTTTTTCACAAACATCAATCCTAGCTCTTCTACCCAAAGTGCATAAAGATTGCAGTTTAAGAACTATACAAGCGTTTAAACCCGTGGCTTGCAGCATAATTAGTCAGAAAAAAAGTTATTTACCCCTCATTTTGCTAGCTATTCACTGAATGTGAATAACTACACCATTTTAACGAATCAAGTGTGAAAGCACAAAATGGCTAATTTTCGACCTCACTTCAAGGGCTTCAGGCAATAAATTGAACAAGGGAAACACATGGGGCATGTTAGGGTAAAAACAGCCCGTTATCTCGCCACCGCTGGCTTTGACTTGAGCTACTAGGCGCTCAGAATCCTGCAATAACAGCTCCCGCGTACCCGCAATCACTAAGATGGGCGGCAGATCTGCCAAGTCCCCCTGCAAGGGGGAAACTTTTGCTGACATGGGGTCGGCCCGCCCAAGATAAGCGCCACGTAAACGCAGCAAAGCTTCGATGGTGAAGAAGGGATCGTCAGCCGCGAGTATCAACTCAGTATCTCCGGTTAGTGCTAAATCCAACGCGGGCGATAACAGGATACAAGCCGTCGGCAAAGGCAGAGCTAAACGCTTTAATTCCAGCAATAGGCTCAAGGCTAAATTGCCGCCAGCAGAGTCGCCCATAAGGACCACATTGTCAGCGCCCTTAAGCGCAATTAATCGCTTATAGGCTTCAAGCACATCATCAAATGGCGCAGGAAAAGGATGCTCAGGTGCGAGACGATAATCGGGAATATAGGCATCCAATTTACAACGCTGGCTAATATCCGCGATCAATCTTGCGTGGGCATGGGGCGTTTTAAAACAAAAACCTCCACCACGGATATAAAACAGATTGCCAAGGCGAGTTTGTTCATTGAGAAGCACATAGTGCAGCAAGCTAGAGTGTTGCAAAGGGATGGTGGCACTGACTAACTTATCCGGCCAAGGAAGCCAACGTTTATCGAGATCAAGCAACTTTTTACGCACTTGCGCTAGGGGGACTTTGGCTTTGCCGCGACTGATGGATGGCCTAGCAACATAGGATAAAATAGTATTCAGTACAGATGCTTGCCAGCTTGGCATATCACTTCCTCTACTTAAACGCCGCCATCCCGACGCTCAAGTCGCAGGTCGTGGACTACAGCAGATCTAACTTCCTATAATTCTGTGCTTTTAAGCGCAGTACTTCTTGCTCAGTTAACTCGTAATAATCAAACATTAAACGCTTTTCTTGGGGATCGATTTGACGCATCTCTTCGAGTAACACCACTTTAGCATAACAGTTTGCCCGTGCGACTAATGCCGCCTGCGGTGACAACTCCCGATAACTTAAGGTCAGGTCTAGCTCCTTCAATAACCCAGTCAAAGGGCTAGCTTCAAACTTAAGCAGCTCTAATAACTGCCAGTTTAGTTTATGACCATGACTTAACACTTGTTCAAACACAGCCTTGGCCGGAAACTCAGTGGCAATCACAGCATCATACACTTCCTTATCACGGCTGCTGCTGGCTTCCCTTATCCAAGAGCCCCAAGTTTGATCGAATAAGCGCGCGCTCAAACTCAGCACAACCGAGGTGCCTAATTGATTGAGTAAGGCACTACTGTAAACTAAGGCTGAGTCAGTATTATGAAGCTGAGCCAACGCATTGGCCGCAATACCACTGACTATGCTGTAGCGCCATAATTTACGGGTAGTCCACAGCAACTTAGCATTGGCGCTCGGCAGCCAATTACGCAGGCAAAAATAAGGGATAATCGTTCGCAGGTTTTCGATGCCGATGTAATTCATCACCAATTTAATATCGGTAACTCGCACATCTGAGCTCTGAGGCCGGCGAGCGCGAAAAGACGGGCTGTTGACCATATTGGTTAAGTCGCGGCATAGCCAACTTAAGTTGCTGATCAGCGGTCTTAATCGCGTCGCATCAAGATTTTTTGCCAGCAGTAATTCCAGCAACAGAATTTGCGATTCATTGATCTCTGACTTAGCCAGAACCAGTTCGGGGGACGCGAGTTGATGCTCGATGGCATTATTGACCGTTTCATGCAGCTGGCTCGACACGGCTTCGAACACTTCTTTGGCTTTAATTTGTTTCATCAAACGTACCAAAATCGCTTCGCGCTCAACATCTAATTTATTCGCATCGGCCTCTAATTCAAGGTCGAGGTCATCCAAAAGAGTCGGGCTCGCTTTATGCTTTCCGAGGATCAACTGTTGGTAGAGTCTGTGCTCTATCTCTATAATTTTGCCGGGTCTTACACCGCCCGCAACCGAAATCGCCACTATAAATCTTTCCTATATCGCTAATGCCTGAGTGACGTCAAAACAATCAAACTCTCAAAATCATTACAATTTCAGCACATACACTTAATCTTAGCAATAACGCAAAGTCGCAGAACACAAACATAGTGTGATATCGGATATTTCCTACTCAGTTACCCAATAAAAAGGCCTCACATAGAGGCCTTTACAGGAAATCGAGCTGAGTTATTTGAGTTCTTGTTCGAATAACTTATAGATACGGCGGTATTCGTCTAACCAGCTAGAAGGCTGACGGAAGCCATGGGGCTCGACAGGATAAATCGCCGTTTCAAAGGTCGGTTTTTCCAGTTCAATCAAATGCTGCACCATGCGCACGCTGTCTTGGAAGAAAACGTTGTCGTCCATAACTCCACTCATAATAAGCAGTGGTTTCGTTAATCCTTGAGCATGCTCAATCGGAGAGCTGCGCTCATAGGCGATAGGATCGACATCAGGCGTATTTAAAATGTTAGAGGTATAAGGCGCATTATAATGTGCCCAGTCCGCCACAGGACGCAGTGCGGCTCCTGCTTGAAACAGGTCTGGTGCAGTGAACAATGACATAAAGGTTAAGAATCCGCCGTAGGAACCACCATAGGTCCCGACACGTTGCGTATCGACATTCGTATTGGCTCCCATCCAGCTAACGCCATCCTTTAAGTCTTCGACTTCTGGATGACCCATATTGCGATAAATCGCAGTGCGCCAATCTCGGCCATAACCTTTAGAGCCACGGTAATCCATGTCCATTACCACATAACCTTGCTGAGTCAGCAGGTTGTGGAACATAAATTCGCGAAAGTATCCACTAAAGCCGTAGTCAGCATTTTGCAGATAACCTGCGCCGTGGTTGAAAATCACCGCAGGGTACTTCTCGGCGCGGGACTTATCATAGCCTTGCGGCAGATAAACGCGGGCGTACACCTTGCCGGCGCCATGATTTGAAGGTACTGCTACCACTTCTGGCGCTTGCCATGGGTAATTTTTAAAGGCATCGCTGGTGTAAGACGTCAGCTGCTTTAACTCACCGCCAATGGGTTGAACATACAGCTCATTGGGCTGAGTGCGACGTGAAGCATTAAGTAATAGCTGAGTGCCATCAGGACTTAGGCTGTAATCTAAGTTGCCATCCCACTGCGTTAATTGCTCATTTTTGCCTGTGGCTAAGTTCACCCTGTGAACGTTATACATACCAGGGTGAGTTTGGTTAGCTTTGTAGTAGATATAATTCGCGTCCGGTGACAGCTGGATGTCGCTCACAACAAACTTGCCTTGGGTTAAGGCGCGCGGCTTTTCACCAAGTCCTTTCACATAGAGCTGCGAATAACCTGATTCTTCCGACAAATAGTACAGAGAATCCGTCCCCGGCAACCAACCGAATTGGTTGTAGTCATAATTCACCCATGCATCATCATGCAAACGATGTTCTGTGGTGAATTTACCTTTAGCGAGATCGACACTGGCGATCCAGCGATCTTTGTTATCGGTAGCTTCTAGCATCAGAGCCAATTTATCTTCCGATTCATGCCATTGAATCGCACTCTGAGTCCAGCCCCAATCCTGCATCAACTGAATTTTGCGTGGCGCTTTAGTGCTTTGATAAGTTTCGCCTTTCGCTTTAGCATTCTCAGCTTTCACTTTGGCGAGCACATCTTCATCAAAACCCGTCAAGCCCTCGATAGTGATATCGACTTGTTTATGCTGGTTTAAATCAAGCACTACAAAGCGTTGCCCTGGCGGCGTATCTTCAGCCACACGTGCACGCACGGGTACGGGATCAATATAACCATCGCTGCCTAAGTAGTTAGGCATGATGTCGTGTTCACTGCTGCCGGTGTAATTCTTGTCGGTCAGAGCAAGTAAAATATAGCGGCCATCCGGTGACAGGCTAAGCTCTGACACGACTTCGCTATCGCCTAAATACCAAGTGCTGGCGGCAAGTGTTGGGTCGCTTTTTTGCAATTCATCTTTGTACTGTGCTTTGGCTTTAGCGTTCTCTTGCTGCAGCGCCACATACTTAATTAATCTGTGCTGTTGCTTAGCAATGTAAGACGTTGGCTCTTTTACACCTTCAGGGGCTTTCGCCATTTTAATTTCAGCAAGTTGCTCGACTAAGCCTGAGTCTTGATGAATTTGGAAAACATTGTCGCCCTGCCAATAGGCGATATCGCCATTATTGAGATAACGCACGCCATCGATGGCACTGCGCTGGCGAGTCAGCTGGCTGATTTTGCCTGTGCTTAATTGCTTAACAAAAATGTTGCCCTGATACAGATAAGCCTTGTGGGATTTAGTGCGATCAAACACACCAAACTGCTGATCTGCCGCGTGTAATTTATCAAGCGCTAGCTCGACGGCGCGACTGTCATTGATACCTTGCTGATAATAGCTACGCAGAGGTGAAGCACTCGCTTGGCGGGCAAACAGCACACTTTGGCTATCGTCGCTCCAGTATGCCTCTTTGGCGAAAACCCCCATCCAATCGGGATTTGCCATAATTTGATTAAGCGTAAGCGCCTGTGAAACCTGTGGCGGTTGGGCTAAGGGAACTTGGAATGCTTGCGGGGATGATGCAGGAACTGCTGTTTCAGTCGATGTCGCAGCGCAACCTGCCAACACGGCAACCGCTAACGCACTTAAACCCAAATTTCGCATTACGCTTCTCATTTGTCTTTCCTTTTATTGTTATCGCAACGGCTAAATGACCCAGTCTAGTTTATCTGCTGGTTTTGCCTATTCGCGTAGTTTTGCCGCAGTTATAGCATAGTTAATCGCTAAACTTGCTTAAAAAAAGGATAAATCTTGTAACAGAAATTGATAGTACGAATATAGTGCGGGTAGTTTTTAGGACGAGGAGTTTTTAGGGCGAGGAAATTATACAGGCACAGCCGATTGCGCTAAAAAATTGGCTAATAGTTCGAGACCTTGCTCGGTAAGAATGGATTCGGGATGAAATTGCACCCCATACAGCGGTAAGTCCTGATGACTCATGGCCATGATTTCTCGGCCATGGATCGGATCATCAAACCAAGCATCGAGTACAAAACCTTCAGGCACAGCATCTACCAATAACGAGTGATAACGTGTGACGGTTAAGGGCTGATTTAATCCCTCAAATAACCGCTGGCCAGTATGCGCAATGGCGCTGACCTTGCCGTGCATTACCCGTTCGGCACGCACCACATTGGCACCAAAAACCTGCGCCATCGCCTGATGCCCTAAACACACACCTAGGATCGGCATGCGCGTGGCAAAATGTTTAATCGCCGCAAGGGAAATCCCCGCCTCATTGGGAGTGCAAGGGCCGGGCGAAATCACCAGATGAGTAGGCGCAAGCGCCTCGATTTCGGTGATGCTAATTTCGTCATTACGTTTGACCACTATCTCTTGCCCTAGCTGCTGAAAATACTGCACTAAGTTAAAGGTAAAAGAGTCGTAATTATCGATCATTAGCAACATACAAGATCCATTGGCCTAAATGGGTAAAGGTAACGCATATCCGACGGATGAATGCGGGCGCAAATGCTACCACACCTTATCCTCAAGGTTTAGCCAATTACAGCGATAAAATACAGTGACAAAAAAGCCAGTCATTGGACTGGCTCAGTTTTAAAACAACTTGGGCATTTCACCACAGCGATTTAGCGGTCGTTATTTTACGACGGTTAAATGGCTGCGACGCTTAGGTGGTTCATCCGTCGGTTCAGGCGCTTTATCGTTTGTTTCAACAACAGATAAAGATGAATCGACTTCATCGTCAAGCAAATAAGCATCTTCGATATCGAAGACAGTGCCAGCCCCATTTTCACGGGCATAAATAGCGACAATTGACGCCATTGGCAACATCACCTGCTGGGGAACACCACCAAAACGCGCATTGAACTCCACACACTCATTGCTAATTTGCAAATTGCCCACTGCGCCAGCAGCGATATTCAACACTATCTGGCCATCCTTCACGTATTGCTGCGGTACTTGAGTACCTTCGATAAAGGCATCGACCACAACGTGAGGAGTCAATTGGTTATCCATCAACCAATCATAGTAAGCCCTTAGTAAATAAGGACGATTTGGAGTCAAAGGCTTCATTACATACCCATGCGCATTTCGCGTTCAGCTTCAGTCAAAGAAGCTTTAAACGATTCACGCTCAAAAATACGTGTCATGTACGCTTTGATATCTTTAGCTACACGGCTATCTAGCTCAATACCTAATACAGGTAAGCGCCATAACAATGGGCCAAGGTAGCAATCCGCGAGACCAAATTCTTCGCTCATGAAGTAAGGCACTTCACCGAAGATTGGCGCAATTGCAATCAGGCTTTCAGTCAACTCTTTACGAGCGGCTTCAACACGATCACCTTTACGGATACGGTCAACTAGCGAATACCAGTCTGTATCTATGCGGTGCATCATCAAACGGCTTTGACCGCGAGACACTGGATAAACTGGCATCAAAGGCGGATGAGGAAAACGCTCATCCAAATATTCCATGATAATGCGTGATTCGTATAATACGAGTTCACGGTCTACCAAAGTTGGCACTGAGTTATATGGATTTACTTCGAGCAAATCCTCAGGCATTTCGTTAGGGTCGACCTGTAAAACATCAACAGTAACCCCTTTCTCAGCTAACACGATACGTACTTGATGGCTATACAGATCATCAGCACCTGAAAACAGTGTCATGATAGAGCGTTTGTTGGCAGCAACAGCCATTGATACCCTCCAGAATCGAAATAAAACAAAAGTAAACGAGGGGCTAAGCCCCCCGTTTACACTATGCGGATATTACATTTTACCCGTTATTGGTGCCTAGTGTACATCTTTCCAATACTCTTTCTTCAAGAGGTAGGCCACAATAAAGAATATAAACAGGAATCCGAGTACCCACCAACCCATAGCTTGACGCTCTAGCTTAACAGGTTCAGCCGAATAGACTAAGAAACCCGTGATATCACGAACCGCTTGATCATATTCTTCCGCATTTAATTTACCGCCAGTCACCACAATAGTGCCATCTTCTTGTTTAACTGGTGTGCCTTGCAACTCTTCGAGTACATGTGGCATACCAACAGATGGGAACACTGTGTTATTCACACCAAATGGGCGACTAGGATCTTTATAGAAGCCTTTTAGATAGGAATAAACCCAATCTTCGCCACGAACGCGTGCAACTAATGTTAAATCAGGCGGTGTAGCACCAAACCATTTAGCAGCATCTTTATGCGGAATCGCGTTTTGCATAAGCTCACCAATTTTGGCATCGGTGAACATATACTTGTTACGCATATCATCAATAGAGATACCGAGATCAGTAGCGACACGTTCATAACGCTGATACTGAGTGCTATGGCAACCAGAACAATAATGTTGGAACAGGTCCACACCACGCTCTAAAGAAGCTTTATCATGCAGGTCAACATTAGCGTCTTCTAAATGTATTTTATGCCCGCTTGCGGCCATAGCCAGCGTCGGCAACAAGGTGACTAATGCAATCAGTAATTTTTTCATTAGTGTGTCAACCTCGCTGGAACAGGTTTAGTTTTTTCATTCTTGCTGTATACCCACAGCGCCACAAAGAAACCAAAGTAAGTAAAAGTAAACACCTGTGCAACTATCGTCAGCGTCGGCGTAGCAGGAACTACACCTAAGTAACCTAACACTATGAAAGAAATTGCGAATTGAGCAATGTTCAACTTGTGCAGCGTGCTACGGTAGCGAACTGATTTAACTTTACAACGATCTAACCAAGGCAATACGAACAGTACGGCAATCGATAGCCCCATCATTATTACGCCTGCTAATTTATCAGGAATAGCACGTAAAATGGCGTAGAAAGGTGTGAAGTACCATACAGGTGCAATGTGTTCAGGTGTCTTCATCGGGTTAGCCGCTTCAAAGTTTGGCTTCTCAAGGAAGTAACCGCCGCCTTCAGGAATGAAGAACAACACATAACAAAACACAATCAGGAAGCCTGCAACGCCCATGATGTCTTTAACTGTGTAGTATGGGTGGAATGGAATACCATCAACTGGCCAGCCATTCTCGTCTTTGTTCTTCTTAATCTCGATACCGTCAGGGTTGTTTGAACCCACTTCGTGTAGCGCAATTAAGTGTAAGAACACGAGTACCACTAATACTAACGGTAGTGCGATCACGTGCAGTGCGAAGAATCGGTTCAATGTTGCACCAGAGATCACGTAATCGCCACGGATCCACAGGGTTAAATCGTCACCAATAACAGGAATAGCACCAAACAGAGAAATAATTACCTGAGCGCCCCAGTATGACATTTGACCCCATGGTAGCAAGTAGCCCATAAAGGCTTCAGCCATCAACACGAGGAATATCAACATACCGAACAACCACAGTAGTTCTCTAGGCTTCTGATATGAACCGTAAATCAAACCACGGAACATGTGCAGATAGATCACTACGAAGAACGCTGAAGCACCGGTAGAGTGCATATAACGCAGCAACCAACCGTATTCAACGTCACGCATTATGTACTCAACAGAAGCGAATGCGCCTTCTGCTGTTGGTACATAGTTCATCGTCAACCAGATACCCGTCAGTAATTGGTTAACCAATACCAACATCGCTAGCGAACCGAAAAAGTACCAAAAGTTAAAGTTAGTTGGCGTCGCATACTGACCCACGTGACGGTTATAAGTCGCCGTCATAGGGATACGCGCATCAATCCAATTAATTAAATTCTTAACCATTACGCCACTCCTTTATCTACACCGATAATCACGGTGCCATCATCAACGTATTGATGTGGAGGGATAACTAGGTTCAATGGAGCAGGTACGCCTTGGAACACGCGACCAGCCATATCGAACTTAGAGCCATGACATGGACAGAAGAAACCAGAAGTGACACCTTCAACTTGCTCACCAAATGAATCTGGCAAATAAGTAGGTGAACATCCGAGGTGGGTACAAATACCGACAGCAATAAAATACTCTGGCTTAATTGAGCGCAAAGGATTTGTTGCATAATCAGGCTGCTGCATTTCGGCAGAAGCTGGATCTCTTAACTTATCATCATGTGTTGGCAGTTCATTGATCACAGCATCTGTGCGACGGACAACCCATACAGGTTTTCCACGCCACTCAACACGGATCAGCTGACCTGGCTCTACTTTACTGATATTTACTTCGACCGGTGCACCTGCAGCTTTCGCTTTGGCACTCGGATTCCATGACTTGATGAAAGGAACCGCTACAGCGACGGCACCAGCACCACCTACTACGGCGGTTGCGGCTGTCAGGAATCTGCGACGTCCGGTATCGACTGGCGCATTGCTCATCCACTTATCTCCCAGAGGGTGTTGGAATTTTTATATTTCAAAGACTTTCGGCCCTTAGTCATCACTAGGGTCAAAAATCGAAGTTTGAAGCGGGGCTCATTATAGCTAAAAATTAGAAGCAGATCATAGTGAAAACACGCAAGTAAGTTAGGGAGATTGCGTGTTTTTTAAAAAAAGTCTAAAAAAGACCCAACTATTAACCCGTTTTAATCCATTTGGATCATATTTTGAGCATCTTGTCTGTGACATCGGCATAAAGCATGCATCGCTAATATAAATTAGCCCTGACTTTTTAATCTAAGTTAACAATCGCCAGATAAAAAAATAGGCCCTGGGTAACAGGGCCTATTAGATCAATACTTTTAACGTATTACTTCTTAGGTGCAGTGCTCTTCATATACTTGAAGAACTCGCTATCAGGCTCTAACACCATGATATCGGACTTGCCTGAGAAGCTGGCACGATAGGCTTCTAAGCTACGAACAAAGCCGAAGAACTCAGCATCTTTGCTGTAAGCATCAGAATATATCTTAGCCGCTAATGCATCACCTTCACCACGAATGGTTAAGGCTTTACGCTCAGCTTCAGCAATCTTCACTGTTACATTAGCATCAATCGTTGCACGGATAATTTCAGATTGCTCTTTACCTTGTGCTCTATGCTCTTTTGCCACAGCTTGACGCTCAGCACGCATACGTTGGTAAATACTGTTACTGACGTTAGCGGGTAAATTGATTTGCTTTACACGCACATCGACAACTTCAATACCTAAGTCTTTAGCGCTTTCTGAAGCATTTTCCAATGCATCATTCTGTAACTCATCACGCTTACCAGAGACAATCTCTTTGATTGTGCGGCGACCAAACTCAGTTCGTAAATCGTTGTTGATCTTACGTTGTAAAAGCGATTCAGCATTCGATTTAATACCACCATTTGTAGACAGGTAATATTTTTCGAAATCCAAAATACGCCACTTCACATAGGAATCGACCATAAGGTCTTTCTTCTCTGAAGTTACAAAACGATCCGCAGCACCATCAAGTGTTTGAATACGGGCATCGAGTAATTTTACTTTATCGATCACAGGTACTTTAACGTGTAAACCTGGACCATAGACGCGAGTGACTTGCTTGCCATCCACATTGTCTTTTAAAATTTCACCGAAACGCGCCACAATTGCGCGCTCGCCTTCATTCACCACCATTAAAGATGACAAACCAATACCTAAGAGTACGGCGATAAGAATAACGCTTAATCTACCCATGGATTACTCCCTCCCTTGGCGAGTACGATCATCGCGGGATGGACGTCCACTCAAAGGCTCATTCGCGCGAGTCGTTGATACAGATGAAGAATTGACATTTTGCTGTGGCTTAGCTTCCAGCTCCGTTGTCGCAGGCTTCTGCTGAATTAACTTATCTAGCGGTAGGTACATTAAGTTGCCGTTGTTCTTGGCATCAATCAGCACTTTATTCGTATCTGTCATCACTTGCTGCATTGTATCGAGATACAAACGCTTGCGAGTCACGTCAGGCGCGGCCTGGTACTCAGGTAATAACAGCTCAAAACGAGCCACTTTACCGCGAGCTTCTAAGACTTCACGCTCTTTATAAGCATTCGCTTGTTGTGCCATACGTTCAACTTCACCACGAGCTTTTGGTTCAATTTCACGGGCATAGGCTTCTGCTTCACGAATAAAACGTTGTTCATCTTCTTGGGCAGAAATCGCGTCATCGAAGGCATCTTTCACTTCTTCAGGCGGACGCGCCGGTAAGAAGTTGACGTCAACAACAGCAAGACCCAATTTGTACGGTTCAAGAATGCGCTCTAACTCTTTCCACGTATCGCGACGAATAGCATCACGGCCAGTAGTCAGAATATCATCCATCTTATTATGTCCAATGACATAACGCAGTGCACTGTCAGTCGCTTCACGCAAACTGGCGTTCGCATCGACGGCACTAAATAGATATGAGTAAGCATCTAAAATACGATACTGAACATCAAGCTCAACTTTCACGACGTTTTCATCGGATGTCAGCATGCTACCAGACGCAGGAATAGAGCGAACCGATTGAATGTCGACGGGATAAATTTGGTCGATAAATGTGGCTTTCCAATGAAGTCCAGGGCCAATTTCGCCAGCGTGTTTACCAAATCGCAGTGCCACACCACGCTCAGCTTCTTTAATTGTATAAAAACCCGAAAGTCCCCAAACAACTACAGCAACAGCAAGAATGATGATTAGGCTAAACGAGCTAAAAGATTGGCCTGAGCCGTTTCCTTTGCCGCCAAAGCGCTTTGAAAGATTACGAAAAACCTCGTCAAGGTCCGGTGGTCCTTTGTCGTTACCACCTTTATTTCCCCAAGGATCATTACCCTTGTTACCGGGCTCGTTCCAAGCCATTTAGCACTCCATAAGTGGATGAAATAAATTAGATTATTAACAAACAGCCTCATCTATCGAATCTTCGTAGATGAAGGTTTCTAACTCACCCTGACTCTGTTTAGCTAATCGGCGCCAATCGGCGTCCGATAAACGAACAGACAAAATACAGTTCCCCAGATCGTCGTACTCTTTCTGCTGTATCGCATCCAGTCGATAAAACTGGCCAAGATAATGTCCAGCAGTTGCCGGAATTCTAAGTGTTAGCTCTTTAATCACCTCACCGATTAGCTCAGTGATGGCTTTCAACAGCAAATCAAATCCCAAACGCTTCTGTGCCGAAACCCAAACTCGAACGGGTTTGCCTATGTCGTTATATTCAATTCTTGGAGTTACATCCTCGAGTAAATCGATTTTGTTACACACCACGAGTTGCATGACTTCATCGGCTTCGATGTCTTTCAGTACAGATTGAACCTGATCAAAATTATCCGCCATGTTTTCATCTGCACAATCAACAATGTGCAGTAGTAACTCAGCTTGCCTTGTCTCTTGTAAAGTCGCCTTAAATGCAGCAACGAGATCATGGGGCAAATGACGAATAAACCCTACTGTATCCGCGAGTATCACGGCACCATCGGGTAAATCTAACTTTCTTAACGTGGGATCGAGTGTGGCAAACAGCTGATCTGCTGCATAAACATCGGAAGATGTTAGGGCATTAAACAGCGTTGATTTACCGGCGTTGGTGTAGCCGACTAATGATACTGTCGACAAATCACTGCGCTTACGTGCACGTCTACTCTGTTCACGTTGTTTATCAACTCGCTCTAAGCGTTTGTTGATATTTTTAATCCGTCCTCTGAGCAAACGTCTATCGGTTTCGAGCTGGGTTTCCCCTGGACCACGTAAACCAATACCACCTTTTTGCCTTTCAAGATGCGTCCAACCACGGATCAGGCGAGTCGACATATGGCGCAATTGCGCTAGCTCCACCTGCAACTTACCTTCGTGAGTTCGCGCTCTTTGAGCAAAAATATCGAGAATAAGTGTCGTACGGTCGAGTACTCGACATTGACACACTTGCTCAAGATTACGCTCTTGGGCTGGACTCAATGCATGATTAAAAATCACCACATTGGCTTCGGTCGCCGCCACTAATGCGGCTAACTCTTCAGCTTTACCAGAACCCACAAAAAATTTGCGATCCGGCGAACGTCGACTTCCAGTAATCACCCCGACGGATCGGGCTCCAGCTGATTCTACTAATAGCTGCAGCTCGACTAAATCTTCTCGGCGTTCCTCATCGGAAAAGTCGATATGGACAAGAACCGCAGTTTCTCCCGCCTCATAACGATCAAACAAGAAGTAAACTCCTTAGATAAAACTTATTCGCCACTAGGCGCATCATCTTGAGCACCATATCCGCCTTGGGCATTTTGGTGACCAGTAACGTTGAATGGGCGTGCTGGCACGACAGTAGAAATAGCGTGTTTATAAACCATTTGGCTCACTGTGTTTTTCAACAGAATGACAAATTGATCAAACGACTCTACCTGTCCTTGGAGTTTAATGCCGTTAACCAAGTAAATTGATACAGGAACGCGCTCGCGACGCAATGCGTTCAAAAATGGGTCTTGTAAAGATTGCCCCTTAGCCATTTTATTATTTCCTTTTTAATTTATATAAAATAAATCGATATCAGTGATAGTTTTTTGTTTAGTTTTAGTATTATACAGCAAGGGCTAATAAGCTAGCGGCATTGACGCATAAGTGTAACTAAATTCCCCTCAGCACCACTTTCGAGCCAATTCAACTCTGGCCAACTGCGTAACCATGTTAATTGACGCTTAGCCAATTGCCTAGTAGCAGCAACCGCTTTTTCGACCATAGTATCATAGTCAAACTCACCATCGAGATATTGCCAGCACTGTCGATAACCCACACAACGCATTGAAGGCAAGTCTAAATGCAGGTCTCCACGGGCTTTCAGCTCTGTGACTTCCTCAAGAAAGCCCTGCTTGAGCATAATCGCAAAACGTTGCGCAATTAAGTCATGTAACACTTTGCGCTCACGCGGTGCAATAGCAAACTGCACTACGTCATAGGGCAAGGGAGCAGACTTGGTCTGAGTCAGCTCAGTCATACTCTTACCGCTTATTCTATAGACTTCCAGCGCTCTTGAAAGTCTTTGTGGATCATTAGGATGAATTCTTTCTGCCGACACGGGATCTATCTTCCTTAATTGATCATGCAGTGCTTCCCATCCCTTTTCATCCGCCTGCGCTTGGATCTCGGCTCTAATGGCCTCGTCCGCACTCGGCAAAGGTGACAAACCTTCGAGTAATGCTTTGAAATACATCATGGTTCCGCCAACTAATACTGGCGTTTTGCCCATGCTGACAATCTTTTCTATCTCGGTTATCGCATCGGCTCTAAAGTCGGCTGCCGAATAACTTTCACTAGGATCACGAATGTCGATCAATCTATGTGGCCCACGGGCCAATTCGTCGGCTGAAGGCTTGGCGCTGCCAATGTCCATACCGCGATAAATTAATGCTGAATCGACCGAAATGATTTCGCAGTTATGCTTTTCGGCTAATTCTAATGCTAAAGCAGTTTTGCCTGAGGCCGTTGGTCCCATCAAAAATATCACTTTAGGCTGTAATTCTTTATTCACTTGCTTGCTCTTCTAGCCACGATTGCCAAGGTAATGATATTGCTTTGTTGGCAATAAGCTGTTTTTTCTCGTCAACTAACTGCGAAAATGCTGCCCAAATTTCTGGCGCCGAAACGAATCCCGTTAAACTGTGTTTTGCCAACCAAAATGCCAATGCGCTTGGCGCAGGTGTTTCAAAACGTAGCGATTGTAGCCACTCAGGGATCACTTTGGCTAACTGGCTCTCCCTGATATATGGGGGCACTTTTTTAATAATCAACTGCTGGTAACGAATTGTTAGTTCTAAACCTAACTGGCGGATTAGCGTGTCATGTTCATCGAGCACAGCCTGCCAATCTGCATCGGCCGCGACAGACACAGGCATCAGTAAAGGCTGCCCAATTAATCCAGTCGCTAGCTTAGCCTCAATCTCTTGGCATCGCGTCGCCAATGCTACTGATTTTATTGGCAATAGACTGAGCTTATCTTCCGTAACAATTACCCAATATTGGCCATCTAAAATCGCAGGCATAGGCAGAGATGGCTGATAATCATGATTTTTTACACTGTAAGCAGGTGTTTGCAGTAAAGCCCCATAACTTGCAATTGCCGCTTTTGACGGTAATTCAGTACGTTGCCGAGATTCACTTGCAGAATAACTGCTGCGACTACTGTCCCTTGGCGTGGCCATGCTGCCAAAGGCATTGGTTTGAGTGCTAAAACTGGCGCCTTCTCGTCCTGCGCTGGCAGATTTTACTTGAACGGCAGGGGCAACTGCATCTTGAGCAGACTCAAATGTATCAGCACCAAGTGCAAAAGGGGCAGCTATTCCAACTGCGCTTGTTGGAGAATCCACAAACACATCTTCAACTTCATCCAAGGAACTAGAGTGAACGACATTGAGTTCCCCTGCTTCTTCGAGCGCCGATTGCAATGCTTGCAGAATATAATCATGCACATAGCGACTCTGATGGAATCGTACCTCATGTTTAGCAGGATGCACGTTTACATCCACTTGATGGGGATCGATATCCAACATCAACACATAGCCGGGTTGCTCCAGTTCTGCTTTTTGGGCAAAGGCTTGGCGCACAGCATGATTGACTAAGCGGTCACGGATAAGCCGTCCGTTGACATAAAAATAATGGGTATCAGTAATCACCGGCGACCAAGGTGACTGTAAATAACCACTGAGGCGCAAATCATCGTGTTGACATTCAATCTTAAGCGCTTGCTCAGCAAATGGGCGACCACTTACTTGCGTCAAACGTTGTAAATACTGGGCTTCATTCATGGCGGGACGATAATTGCGTACCGTCTTGCCGTTATGGGTCAGTGTGAAATGGATATCGCCGCGCACTAAGGCGATGCGCTTTAACCATTCATCGATATGGGTAAATTCGGTTTTATCGCTCTTTAAAAAGCGTCTGCGAGCCGGCGTATTAAAGAATAAATCCACCACTTCAATCGTCGAACCAACAGGATGCGCGGCGGGCATGACTTTAACCGCCATGTCGGCACCTTCGGCATGGGCTTGCCATGCTTCGGTTTGATCTGCAGTTCGCGACGTCAACGTTAAGCGTGAGACTGAACTGATACTTGCTAACGCTTCACCACGGAAACCAAAACTGAGGATAGCTTCAAGATCGTCTAAGGTGTGCAACTTTGAAGTCGCATGGCGCGATAAGGCCAATGCGAGTTCATCTTTGGGTATGCCAGAGCCGTTATCGCGAATTTTAATCAGCTTGCTGCCGCCTTTATCGATTTCAATATCGACTCGGCTCGCTCCTGCGTCGAGGCTATTCTCGACCAATTCTTTGACTACGGAAGCGGGTCTCTCAACCACTTCCCCCGCCGCAATTTGGTTGGCTAATTGCGGTGGCAGGATCTGAATGCCCATCATGCTTTCCTATTTAACTCTGGGGTATGACTAACGTTTGTCCTAACTGCACCACATCGGACTTCATCCCATTCGCTTGTTTGATGCTAGACATAGGCACACGGTAACGCTGCGCAATGGCTGATAAAGACTCACCACGACTGACTTTATGTTTGACATTCGATGCCGTTGAACTTCCCACATAAGCGGTTGGCGTTCTCTCTTTTGTCGATTTAGCACTGCTAGAACTTGCGCCGCCACGCTGGGCAAGCAAAGTGTCCGCGGGCGGATTATTGTGATAGTAACGACTCACACCTTTGTAAATAGCATCGGCAATGCTTTCTTGATGACGACTGCTCGACAACAAACGCTCTTCTTTAGGATTCGAGATAAAGCCCGTTTCCACTAAAATTGAAGGAATATCCGGCGACTTCAGCACGGCTAGACTCGCCGATTCTGGGCGACTCTTATGCAATTCAGTCACGCTGCCTAAATCCTTAAGAATATCGCCCGCAACTGAATGACCAATGGCCATCGAACTGTTCATCGACATATCGAGCAAGGTCATTGCAAGATACTGTTCATTATCCGTATTTTGGATAATCTCACCCGCGCCGCCCAGCAACTCAGAATGTTTTTCTTTTTGCTCTAACCAACGGCCAATTTCACTGTTAGCACGACGCATGGATAATACCCACACAGAGGCGCCGCGAGGATTGGGTGATGTAAAAGCATCGGCATGGATAGAAATCAGCAGATCGGCCTTACTGTTGCGGGCCAACTCAGAGCGCTTATTCAGATTCACAAAATAATCGCCGGTACGGATCATCACAGCGCGCATGCCGGGCGTGTCATTGATTTTACTCGAAACACGTCTGGCGATTTCCAGGGCCACCTTTTTTTCATAAACGCCCGAAGGGCCAATGGAGCCGGGATCGTCGCCACCATGGCCCGCATCGATAGCAATCACAATATCACGGGATGATTTTGCCGCTTGAGTAACCGTTTTAACAGGGGTTGATGACACAACTGCGGTGGCGGTTGTTAAGGTTTTATCTTCTAAATCAACCACGAGACGATTGCCGTAGGGCGCAGTTACGGGCAACGAAAACAAGCTCGCATTCAGTGGCTTCACCAAATCTATGACTAAACGCAAATCGCCCTTAGTCGGCGACTTACTGACTCGCACGCCCTTGACTAACTTACTGTTGTTTTCAAGATTTTTAAGCGCAACTTTAGTGGCGGACTTTTTTAAATCCACCACTAAGCGATTAGGACCATCTAAAGAGAAATAGGTGTAATCCGGCGCTTCGCTTAGGTCAAACACGATTCGAGTTGACTCAGGCGCAGCCCAAATACGTACGCTTTCTAACTGATTAGCCGCATGGGCCGTCACAGATAAAAAAGAACATAAAGAAAGAATAATAATTTGAAAATAGGGGTTATTTTTTATCATTTTAGTTTTTATTTTATCGCTTTTAATAACTTTTCACCTAGTTCTGACAAGGCCTCTATGCGTATTTCACGCCCACTATTTTGATAACTTAAATGCATATGGACATCGGCATCGGGCAATAAACCCTCTCCCTTATCTGGCCATTCAACAATGCACAGACTCTTATCCGTGAAATAATCACGAATACCCATAAACTCCAGTTCTTCTGGATCGTTTAAACGATACAAATCAAAATGATAAACTTCGACACCATCCAGCTCATATGGTTCAACTAAAGTGTAAGTCGGGCTTTTAACTGCTCCTTTATGACCTAAACCTTGAATTAAGCCGCGACTCAGCGTCGTTTTACCGGCACCTAAATCACCCGTAAGATACAGAGTCAAAGGCGCTTGGACATGGCGGGCTAATTTTTGCCCAACCGCAATAGTGTCGTCTTCGTTGTCTAAGAAAAAAGTTAACTCTGTCATATCCGCTTATATCACTGCTGTTATTGATGGAGAAGCGACTCAAGCCTAAAAAGGTACAGGTATAGAACAAAGCCCAGCCCCGCTTGAGTCTCACATACCGCCTAGAGTAAATCACTATTCACTAATTGGCGAATAAAAGGCATTAAATCACTCGCTAACATGCCGCGTTCTCCCTGTATTGCCGCAAGATCGGCGGCGCAACCATGTACAACAACACCCAGCACAGTCGCTTGCATGTTATCCATTCCTTGAGCCATGAGCGCGCCTATAATACCAGATAACACATCACCACACCCACCACTGGCAAGCCCAGGATTACCAACAGGCGCAACAACCATTTGTTTGCCATCAAAAATGACGGTTCCAGCGCCTTTTAGCAACACAACACCGCCGTACTTTTGCTGTATAGCCCGCACTGCCGCAAACCTATCCTGCTCAATTTCTGCCACAGAGCAACCGAGTAAACGCGCCGCCTCACCCGGATGCGGTGTAAGCACCCAATTGGTTTGCCGACGCGGCTCATTACTGAGTAGATTTAAAGCATCAGCATCCAAAACACAGGGTTTATCGCTTAAGCCCACGGCTTTAAACAAGTTATAGCCCCAGTCATATTTACCTAAACCGGGGCCAAGTACGATAACCTGCGCCCAACCTAAGCGCAGATACACTTCCATATCGACTAGATCGCAACCCCAAAACATCAATTCAGGACGGGAGACATTTACCGTCAACTGATGCTCTGGTCGACTGATCACTGTGACTAACCCAGCACCGGCACGCAGACATGCCTCACTTGCCAGTCGCACGGCGCCAGCCATACCCATATCACCACCAATAACAGTGACTTTACCCGACAGGCCTTTATGGCTATCGCGCGCTCTGGCGGCAAAGTAATCTTTAAGCGTTTCTTTTCCGACTCTTTGTGCACTCGCCTCAGGGAAGAATGGCGTTAATCCTAAAGCGGCAAATTCAAGTTCACCGCAGTAATGCCGCGCCTTACCCGTTAACAAACCTTGCTTCCAGCCTCCAAAACACAAGGTGATATCTGCCATCACTGCAACCCCCGCCACAGCGCCGGTATCGGCAATCACTCCAGACGGTAAATCAAGGCTCAATACCCAAGCTGCATTGTCATTGATGGCGCAAATATACTCAGCCATATCGTCGCGCACCGCATCTCGCACACCTGTGCCGAGTAAACCATCGACGATAATCTTGGCCGCAAGAATGGGCGCAACGGCTTTCGGCAGTAACTCTCCGCCATCCTTAAGATAATGGGCCAATGCTTGCTGACACTCAGGCGTGCCTGCCGCTGACGTCATCATCACTGAAACGGCCATACCACTGGCACGGGCTAGACGGGCGCACACTAAGGCATCGGCACCATTGTTACCGCTGCCAGCGAGGAAAAACACAGAAGAGGCGTTGAGATTATGTTTCGTTAAACATTCAAAAGCCGCTGCGCCAGCGCGCTCGACCAATTCATAGAGGCTAGAGGCTCCCTGCGACACAGCACTCAGTTCAGCTTGGCGAACTTGTGCTTGGGTAAATAAGGCCTTGGGAAATTGCGATAGATCTTGTGCCATGAAGGATCTCCTTAGACGCCAACGACTTCATTCCACAATGAGTTACCTCACCATAGGAGTCTTGGCAGCATTGAGCAAGGCCGATAAAAAAATCAGCCAATAGATCAAGAAAGTAGCAAGAATCGGATCGGGAAATTATGACGTAAATCAGTTCAAGCGCAGATACCCGCCCAAATGGAGCAAAGTAGTGCAAAAGTCGTCGATACACAGATGACACATAGACAAAAGCCAGCACTAGGCTGGCTTTGGGAATTTAGAAGCAATAACGGTTTAGATATCGTCCATCCGAATCGTGCTGTGGACCAAACGTTGTTGCTGAGTTTTCTCTACTCGGATCAAGTTGGCTAGTGCATTACGCGCATCTTCGGCAGTGGTTGAGTTAACCGTTTTTTCTAACAAACCAATCAGACGATTTTCTAAGTCTAAGTGCAAGTTGAGCACATCGTCTTCATTCATGTTCGCGGGCAACATAGTATCTTGGCAACGCTTGGTAAAGTCTTCAAAGGTGAAGTCTTTGTACCAAGTATCAAGAATACGATGTGGCGCTTCTTCCATATAATCGCGCAGTTTCTCCGCCATGGTTTTTTGATGTGACTCAAAATAATCCAGCATCATTTTCACACGTGCCGAGTCAGCTTGATTATTGAGTCGGCCATAGAGTTGCGCCATATCTAAGCGGCAATTTGCCACATACTCAAGTAGATCACGTAATTGTTGAATACGCATATAATGCACTCCACTGTCAGGCCAACTACTTGGCGCTATTAATTTTGTCTAGCTTCATTATGTGAGCAAAAGCGTTACGAATATTTGAACAAGGTCATAATTTAACTTTCGCGAAGCTATCTAATTTAGGAAAACTTGAAGAAACACGCTACAGATCACGCATCTAAATCCTATCACACTGTTTTGTATAAGAGAGAAAAGCCAAAAGAGATCTCAAAACACTTAGCCTAAAAGGTTGGAGTAAGTCTTTGGTTGTGCATGATGAATCAAAGATAGAGGGTTTGCAGTGGATAGTCGTTAATCAAGAAAGGAATAGATGAGCTAATTGAGGGAATGACGTGAAAAAGTCGCTGTTGAGAGTTTAACGGAATTACAGTGACATGATTTTGATCAAGAGCGGTTCGAACCGATGACCTATACCTTGAAAAAGAATGGTATCGCCATATCAAAATCACAACTGAGCTAATGTCAATTGAGTAGTGGGATAGTGGGATAGTGGGATATTTAGGAAATTGGAGCGACATGATTTTGATCAAGAGCGGTTCGAACCGATGACCTATACCTTGACTAATTTAACAATCACAAAGGTATCGCCATATCAAGTTCGCAACTGTTCTAATGTCAATTGAGTAATCTGATAGTGGAATATTTAGGAAATTGGAGCGACATGATTTTGATCAAGAGCGGTTCGAACCGATGACCTATACCTTGGCAAAAAAGAAGGTATCGTCATATCAAGTTCGTAACTGAGCTAATGTCAATTGAGTAGTGGGATATTTAGGAAATTGGAGCGACATATCGGGTTCGAACCGATGACCTATACCTTGGCAAGGTATCGCTCTACCAACTGAGCTAATGTCGCATAATCTGTATTAATGATTTGGTAAATCACTAAGTTTTAATTTGGAGCGACATATCGGGTTCGAACCGATGACCTATACCTTGGCAAGGTATCGCTCTACCAACTGAGCTAATGTCGCAT